>JAAYKL010000095.1 GCA_012522445.1 Myxococcales bacterium
CGTAGCGAGAGGGTGGTTTTCCGTTTTTGGCGGGTGGCAGTACGCGCGTGCGATGACCGTTTCTGGATGAAGTTTTTAACCGGTGCCGCAGGAGCATAAGGACGATGACAACATAACCGCGAAGAAGGAAAAATGCCGTGAACGGCAAACAAAATGAACCGCCGTTTTCAGTTGACGCTGAGGTGCCTTCTCATGGAAGTGATTTGGAGTGTTTTGGAGTGTCTCTCAGAGTTGTTTGGAATTCACTCAGAGTGGTGCGGCTACTCGGGTGAGGGTGAGGTTAGCCCATGAGTTTGGCGACGCGGCGGGCAAAGGCTACGGGGTCGGGCAGGGGAGAACTCTCGAGCAGCAGGGCTTGTCCGTAGAGCAGCGCGGCGGTTTCGGAGATGTCGGCGCTGTCTTTGTCGGCCTCGAAGTCGGCCTTTATTTTCGCGATGACCGGGTGATCGGGGTTGAGCTCGAGGATGCGCTTGTGCGTGGGGACCTTCATTTTGTTTTGCCGCATGAGGCGCTCGATGTGGGGGCTCATGTTGTGCTCGTCGCTCACCAGGCACACCGGCGACTCCGTTAGGCGGTTGGAGACGCGCACCTCTTTGATGTCGGCGTCGAGCTCTTTTTGCAGGGCCGCCACCAGATCCGCGAAGCTCTCTTGCTGGGCCTCGAGGTTCTTTTTGTCCTCGTCGGTGCCGAGCGCCACTTCGCCCTTGCCCACGGACTTGAGGGCCTTGCCTTCGAACTCGGGGATGGACTCGACCATGAACTCATCGATGGGATCGACGAAGAAGAGCACCTCGAAGCCCTTTTTGAGGAAGGCCTCCAGGTGGGGCGAGTGGGCCACGACATCGCGGGCCTCGCCGGCGAGGTAGTAGATTTCGTTTTGCTCGGGCTTCATGCGGGTGACGTATTCTGCGAGGGTGGTGCTCTTCTCGGGGTCGTTGGACGAGGCGAACAGCAGCAGGGGCAAGAGCTTGTCGCGGTGCGTTGGATCGTTGGCCACGCCCTCCTTCAACAGGGGGCCGAACTCTTTGTAGAGCTCGAGGTACTTCGCTTCGTCTTTGTCTTTTAATCCTTTGAAGACATCGATGGACTTTTTGGCCAGCGCGTTGCGGATGGTGGCGATTTGCCGGTCGTTTTGCAAAATTTCGCGCGACACGTTGAGGGGCAAGTCCTGGGCGTCCACCACCCCGCGCAAAAAGCGCAGCCAGTCGGGGAGCAAATCCTCGCAGTGGTCCATGATTTTGACGTTGCGCACGTAGAGCTGCAGGCCGCGTTTGTACTGGGCCGAAAAGAGATCCCACGGCGCGTGGGACGGCACGAACATGAGGGCCTTGTACTCGGTGCGCCCCTCGGCGCTCATGTGGATGTGGGCTAAGGGCGCGGTCCAGTCGTGGGCGATGTGCTTGTAGAATTCGGCGCGCTCTTCATCGGTGACGTCCTTGTCGCTCTGGCGCCAGATGGCCTTCATCGAGTTGAGGGTCTCGTTGGAGACCACGGTTTTTTTGTCGCCCTCCTCACCCTCTTCTCGGGAGACCTTGAGCTTGATGGGGTAGCGGACGAAGTCGGAGTATTTTTTGACGATGCGGCGCAGCACCCACTCCTGGGTGAAGTCCTCGAGGCCGTTATCGGCGTCGGCGGCTTTGAGGTGCATGACGATGGTGGTGCCCGCGGTGTCGCGCTCGCCGTTGCGGATTTCGTACTGGTCGCCCCCGCCGTATTCCCAGATGGTGGCCCCGGCTTCGCCGGCCTTGCGCGTGGTGAGGGTCACCTTGTCGGCGGCCATGAAGCAGGAGTAAAAGCCCACGCCGAATTGCCCGATGAGCTCGGTGGGCGCGCCCTCGGCCTTGTTTTGGGCCAGGGACTTCATCAGCTCTTGGGTGCCGGAGCGGGCGATGGTGCCGATGTTGGCCACCACGTCTTCGCGGCTCATGCCGATGCCGTTGTCGACAATGGTGAGGGTGCGCGCGTCGGCGTCGGGGATGAGGCGGATCTCGCCTTCGAAGCCGTCGGGCATGAGCGTGGGGTCGGCCACGGCGGCGAAGCGCAGCTTGTCGAGGGCGTCCGAAGCGTTGGAGATGAGCTCGCGCAAGAAGACCTCTTTGTTGGAGTAGAGCGAGTGGATCATGAGCTCCAGTAGCTGCTGGGTTTCGGTTTCAAAATGCATGGTTTGTTTTTCGGTCATGGAAGTCTCCTTGGGCGCTGTTGGCGTGTTGGCGTGGCAGGCCGTCGCGCGCATTGTTTACGAGAAGATCATAAGCAGATTTTTCGCGGGTCAAGGGGGCGGATGGGAAGAAGGCTGCGAGCGGGAAGCGCTGCGGCCGGGGGCTACATGCCCACGCTCATGCCGCCGTCGACGAACAGGGTTTGGCCGGTGATGAAGTTGGCTTCGTCCGAGGCCAAGAAGAGGTGGGCGCGGGCGATCTCGATGGGCGGGATGTATTCGCCCAAGGGGATTTTGTCGAGCATGGCCTGGCGGGCCTGGTCGGAGACCGCGGCGAGCATCGGTGTGTCGATGGCGCCCGGGGCGATGGCGTTAATGCAGATTTTTTTGCGCGCGTACTCCAGGGCCTGCGTGCGGGTGAGGCCGATGACGCCCATCTTGGAGGCGCTGTAGTTGGCCTGGCCCACGTTGCCCAAGGTGGAGATGGAGGCGGTGTTGACGATTTTTCCGCCCTTTTCCATTTTGCGCAGCGCCCATTTCGCGCACAGAAAGTGGCCCTTGAGGTTGATGTCCATCACCAGGTCCCAGGCCTCTTCGGTGAGGCGGGGCGTGAGGCTGTCGCGGGTGATGCCGGCGTTATTAATGAGGATGTGCAGCTTGCCAAAGGTTTGGACAGTGGTCTCGACCATGGCCTTGACCTCGGCTTCGTTGGCGACGTTGCACGTAACGGCGATGGCCTCGCCGCCCGCGGCGCGAATGTCGGCCACCACTTGTTCGAGTTTGTCCGCCGTGACGTCGCAGCACACGACCTTGGCGCCCTCTTCGGCAAACAGCTTGGCGGTGACTTCGCCGATGCCCGCGGCGGCACCGGTGATAATGGCGACTTTTCCTTCGAGTCTTTTCATGCTTGGCTCCCTTGTTGCTTGCAGCCTGAGGGCGGTTCGCGCCGCATCATGCTGGTCCATTCTCCCAAAAGAACGGTGGTGTTGTCCTGGTTGGTGACCTCGAGCGCGTAGCGGACAATGCCGCGGTCGGGGTGCCGGGTCGAGCGGGTTTCTAGCACTTTGACCACAGCCTGTACAGTGTCCCCGTGACGCACCGGGTGGCAAAAAGTGAACTGCTGCGACAGGAGCGCCACCAGGGTGCCGCGCGACAATCCCAGTGCGGCGACCAGCCCCATGGCCACCGACGTGGTGAGGGCGCCGTGGACGATGGGCCCGCCCAGGGGTGTGTCGGTTGCCGCGGTGTCGCTGCGGTGGACGGGGTTGTCGTCGCCGGTGAGGCGCGCGAAGGCCGCGACATCTTCGCTGGTGATGGTGCGCGACGGCGTGTGAAAGACTTGCCCGGCCGCAAAGGCTTCGAACCAGCGCCCGCTCATGGCGTGAAGTGCGCGCGGTACATCTGCGGGCGGTAGGCGGGGAAGTCGACGACGCGAAAGTACTCCTCGGGGCCGCCTTCGCGGACGGTCTGGACGAGGGTCGCGATTTGGGTTTGCGATGCCCAGGCGGAGATGGCGTCGAGCTTGCGCGCCAGTGCCTGTGGAGATGCAACGAGGCGCAGTTGGGGCAGCGCGGGAAAGGGGCAGTAGACCGCCATTTCGACAGCGGTGGGCGCGTGGGACAGCGGGGCGCCGAGCTCGGGCCAGATGCTGCCCTGGGCGTGAAAGAGCGAGATGAGGATCTCTTCGTGGAGGGCGCGGTGGTCGGGGTGCAGGTCGGCGCCGGTGCAGCAGAAGACCCGCGTGGGCGCAAAGCGGCGCAGGTGAAACGTGCAGGCGTTGGCGAGCCCGGTGTGTCCTGCGACGACTTCATAAGCGAAGGCATTGTGCGCATCGGCATCGGCATCGGCGTTGGCGTCGGCTGCGGGAGCGGCGAAGCGACCGGCGAAGTGGCGCAGGCGGCCGTCGGGGAAATTGAGCCAGTGGACGTCGGGGCTCGGCGCATCGGGGATGAGGGCCGCGAGGGCGGCGCGGGTTTCGGCGCGGCGGATGTCGGCGATGTGCGCGCGGTCTTCGATGCGGGTGTAGCCCTGGTGTCCGTCGGTGGCGATGAGGATGCGCGTGGCGATGCCCTGGTGGTGCGCGTATTGCAGCAGCAGGCCCGCGCCCAGTATGGCGTCGTCGTCGTGGGGCACGATGAAGAGCCAGCGCTCGTCGGCGAGGGGCGCGTCGTCGCCAAACCATTGGGCGGGCGTCGTGGCGCGCAGCACGGTGCCGTCGGGGTTGCGGCGGTCGGTGCGGAAGGCGTCGGAGTTGGCAGTGGCGTCGGTCATGCGGCCTCCGGCGAGATCAGGGCTCGCCAGCCGGGCGCAGGATGCGTTCGTACACGCTGGCGGCGTCGTTGGCGGCGAAGGCCTGTGCGGCCAAGCGTGCGGGAAGCTGGGCGAAGTGCGGCTGCGAGAAGGCGCCCAAGGCGCGTCCCAAGGCCACTTCGAAGTCGGGATGGGGCGCGTCGCCAAAGAGGAAGCAGTTGCCATTGGAGAGATCCGGGGCGAGGTCGAGGGGAGCGTCGAGCAGGGCCGCGGGGCAGAGGGGCACCGTACCGCAGGCCAGGGCCAGGCGGGCGAGGCAGGCGCGGGTGGTGAGCGCGGCAAAGTCGCAGGCCGGAATGATGTCGGCGGGGTCAGCGCTCTCGGGCAGCAGGACCAGGCGGTCGGGGTAGTCGGCGGCCAGGGCTTCGAGGAGCTCGCGGTGCGCCGGGGTTTGGCGCAGGGCGATTTGGAGGTCGCGGGTGAGGGCGCGGGCCAGGGGCAGGGCGTCCGCCGCGGCGTCTTCGATGTAGACCAGGGGCGCGTCGGTGCGGATGGGTAGGCCGAAGAGCGATTGGAAGCGCGCCTTGCCGCTGCGTTTTTCGTCGGCGGTGACCCGGTGCTTTTCGGGCACCCAGCAGGGGATGATGGCCGCGGTGTTGAGGTCGAGCATTTGGCGCAGCGTGGGTTCGCCGGGGAGCAGCGCGTCGCCGCGGGCACGGCCGTGGACGAAGATGCGGTCGAAGATGCCGCTGGCGTCGAGGCGGGCGCGGTTGTCGTCGATGATGGAGACGGTTTGCGGCCGGTTGGGCACCGACTCGAAGGTGACGGCGTTGTTCCAGGAGAGCAGGTGGTCGAAGGCGATGGGCAGGGCCTCGATGAGGGCTTCGGCGGCGGCCGGGAACAGCGCTTCGGCGGCGGCGCTAGGGGCTTCGGGGACCAGCAGGTGGACCTCGGCGCCCGATGCCTCGTGGCCCTCGAAGTGGAGGAAGCGCGCGGCGTCACCGGGGAGCTGGACGGGCTTGAGGCGCCGGGCAAAGGCGTGGGCCTGGGCGGCGGCCGGGGTGGGCACCCAGGAGATGAGGTGCACGGCGAAGCCCCGCCTCACGAGGTGGGGCAGCAGGGTCTTGAGGCTGTCGCACTCCGGGGCAGCGGCGTTGTAGGGGGCCAGTGCTTGGGTGACAATGGCGAGTTTCATCAGGGGCTCCTTGCGGCGAAATGGCGCCGAAAACGGCGTTGCAGATTCTGCGCGACATACCACATAAAGCGCCCCGCTGGGAAGAGAGAGGGCGCGTCGCCACCGGTATTTCCCGCGAACCAACATTTATATCGCTTGTCTAAAGCGCGCCTTTTCAATTGTCACAGACAGTTAATCTTGTCCGCACTATAAGCAGTTAAAGATGTCCGCGTGTGAGCATTTGGTTCACGCCCTGCTTTGGGCTCAGTTCGCATCAATCTTCTCAAAATTAACGCCACATATCGGTTGTTCGTTTCAAATCAGACTCATTGGCAAAAAAACGATATTAAGAATTGTTTGGGCACACAAGTCAGATTAGAATAGCTAACATAAATGCAATACTAACCCCCCTTAGCACACAATGCCAAGGCAATGCCTGTGTGCTAGGGAGAGGGTAATGTTGCATTTGTGTTGACTATGCTAGTTTAAATTATATCCCAGGCAAGCCTTAATTGCCGTTTTCTACCCAGGAGATCGGTTTGCAACCTGCAGCGGAGATGTGGCGTTAATTCTGAGAAGATTGATGCGAACTGAGCCCAAAGCAGGGCGTGAACCAAATGCTCACACGCGGACATCTTTAACTGCTTATAGTGCGGACAGGATGAGCTGTCTGGGACATATCAGCCCAGCGAGATGGGGCGGGTGCTTGCTGCTCGGGGATGGATGCCGTAGGGTGGCGCGGGATGCGGGGGATACAGGAGAAGAGGCAGGCACGCGATGAAGTTATATCCCGAATGTCGGCAATGCATTTTGCAACAGGCCCAGCGCTCGCCACAGCGCTTCACCGATGACCCGGCATTGCGCGCCAAAATCCTTGCCGATGCGCAACAACTCGTAAGTGATTTTCCCGCCGATGGCATGCCGCCAGAGTTGGGGGGACAATTTCACCGGATGATGTCGCGGCACTTGGGCTTGTCCGATCCGTATGTCCGCGAGAAGGAGCGGGCCAACAACGCCATGTTGCGGCTCCTCCCGGCCTTGCGAGACCGCGTGCTTTCGTCAGAAGACCCCATCGCCACAGCGACGCGCTTTTGTATCGCCGCCAACATGATTGACTTTGGCGCTCCGGGTGGTCTGCGGGACACCGCGCCATTGCAGGGCTTGTTGGAGGATTCGCTCAACGCAACGGTGCGCGGGTTTCAAAGCGATCCGGTGTCTGCCTTTGCAGCACAGTGCGCCCAGGCCCAGCGCATTTTGTACATCTGCGACAACGCCGGTGAGATTGTGGCCGATCGCCTCTTGGTCGAACAGCTCCCTCGCGGCCGCGTTACGGTGGCCGTTCGCTCGGCACCGGTGTTGAATGACGCCCTGCTGGCAGACGCCCAACTGGTGGGCATGCCAGAGGTGGCGACGGTGATGACGACGGGATGCGCCGAGCCAGGTGTTCCGCTACATCGCGCCTCCGACGCCTTTTTGCGCGTCTTTCACGCGGCGGATTTGATCATCGCCAAGGGGCAGGGCAATTTCGAAACCCTCGACGAGGCAGCGGCGCCCATTTGGTTTTTGCTGTGCGTGAAGTGCGATGTGGTGGCCGCGCGCTTGTCCTGTAACATCGGCGACATGGTGCTGGCGCATGCATCGCAGTTGCCGCCCGGGTGATTGACTGACGCAGCATGTTGGGTTTGCGAGCGGCTAAATGCGGGCGTGTTCGCGGGTGGCGGCGATGAGCAGGGAGCCGATGCCGAACAGGGCGAGGACGATGAGGAAGAACGTGAGGGTCCCCAAAATGCGCGAGGGGTAGGTGGCCTCGTCGGGGACCGTGGGCGTGGCGACGGTGACCAAGTAGCGGCTTTGCTTCATGGCTTCTAAGCGCGCCATCTCTACCGATGCCATGGCGGTGGTGTACTCTTTTTCGGCGAAGCCCTTTTCGACCATGGCGGTTTCAAACTCAATGATGCTCGCACCTAGGCCGCTCTCGTCGGAGCCCAGGAGGCGCTTGTTCTCTTGCTTGATTTGCGTTTGGAGGGATTGGGCCCGCCGGGAGAGCTCGAGGACCTTGGGGGCGGTGGGGGCCATGATGCCGCGCAGGGAGTTTAACTCGGTGCGCACCTTGGCGAGCTCGGCCTCGAGTTGGCTTTTAACGGAGATGAGCGTCGCCGCGGAGCGGTCGGGAGAGAAGTCGGCCTCTTTTTGTTGCAACCGGACAATGGCTTGTTGTGCGGCGCGCAATCGGGTCTCGGCCTTGTCGACGGATTGCTCGGCAAAGGCCACCTGGTCGTTGCGGATGCGCTCTGAGAAGCGGTTGATGGTCTCTTCGCTGTGCGCCAGGATCGAGTTGGCCACCGCATGGGACATTTTGGGGTCGTAGCTCTTCACCGAAAGGGTGAGCCCCGCCGAGGTGTTGTCGTACTTGGCCTCGACGACCTTGAGGTAGTAGGCAAAGGCCTCTTCAAAGCTGGCGTTGGTTTTGAGCCGGGAGATGACGTCCCATTGCTGTTGCTGGTAGTGGGCTATCAGGTTGTGCTCTTTGTCGAGCTTTCGCAGCATGTCGCGCGACAAGATAAATCCCTGCACCAACATGGCGTCCTTGGAAGCGCTCCCACCGCCGAAGGTGCCGAGCATGGATTCGATGCCGGTGGCGGTGCGGATGTCGGATGACTGAATGTGGAACACCGCCGTGGACTGGTAGATATCGCTCGCCCAAAATGCGTAGTAGGCGGCGGCGATCAGGGTGGGCAACACCACGAGCGCGGAAAAACGACGGGCCAGGCTGATGGATTGCTTGCGGCGGCGAGCCCGGGCTTCTTCCATGTAGTTTTGGGGGATGACGTCGGCGGTCTTTTTTAAGATGGCCGCTTGTTTGGCGGCTTTCTTTTTTTGCGCGGCTTTCTTTTTCAGGCTGGGGTTGGGCTTGGCAGTGGCGCCACCGGGAGAGGATGAGCGCGGTGCGGAGGCTCCACTGGCTTGGGAGGCCTTGGGGGCGTCGGGCTTTGGCGCGGGCGCCTTGGGGGCATCGGGGTTTGGCGCGGGAGCCTTGGGGGGGGTGTCGACCTGGTTATCGTTTGTCATATTACAGTGCCTTGTAAATGCGCTCCGCCTCGTCGACGGAGTCGAAGAGCTGCAGCGAACCCTTGGTTAAGATGGCGCAACGCGAGCAATAGGTGCGGATGGTCTTCATGTTGTGCGACACCATGATGAGTGATGAGCGGCTGCTGCGCTCCTCAAAGACTTTGCGGCTCTTTCGCTTAAACACGTTATCGCCGACTTCGGTGACTTCATCAATGAGGTAGACGTTGAAATTGATGGCCATGCTGAGGCCAAAGGCCAGGCGCGCTTTCATACCCGATGAATAGGTGCCCACCGGCAAAAAGAAATGGCGGCCGAGCTCGGCAAAATCGCGGGTGAAATCGATGACGCGGTCGATGTCTTCGTTGTAGATGCGGGCGACGAAACGGCAGTTCTCTTCGGCGGTGAGTGAGCCGGCAAATCCGCCGCGAAAGCCGATGGGCCACGACACCCGCCCGTAGTGGCGGACCTCGCCAGCATCGGGAGATTCAATTTGTCCGATAATGCGCAGCAAGGTGGACTTCCCGGCGCCGTTGAGCCCCAGGATGCCGATGTTTTCGTGATCGGGAAAGCGAAACGAGATGTTGTGCAACACGTAGTTGGTGGTGGCGTTGATCGTGTAGGATTTGCTGATGTTGCGGATCTCAATCATGGGACACTTAGATTTCGAGTTTGCGGCGCGCGACCCGCTCTAGGGTGAGGGCAAAAAAGGCCATGGCGAGTATCCAGGCGCAGAGATAGAGGTAGCTGTAGTAGTTTGAATCGAAGGAGCGGTACCAGCCCGCGCGCACCATCTCGGTGATTTGCAGCAGCGGGTTCCAGAGCAGGACCTCGCGGATGCGCGTCGGGAGCTCTGCCGCGGTAAAGAAGACGCCCGATATCCACAGCAGGGGCCGCAACAATGGGCTGACCAGGTTTTCGACGGAGGGCGCCATGGTGGCCAGGCTGCCCACTGCCAGGCCAAAGCTTCCGGCCAGGACACTGCTAAAAATGAGACCGACGATGATTTGGAGCGCGCTGTCCAAGGGGAGGTGTTCGAGGTAGATGGTGTTGCCAAAGAGCAAGATGAGGAAGACGACGCTGAGGGTGATGAATTCGAGAATGCCGCGGGCCAACACCAGGTCGAGGGGACGCACCTGCGGGTAGTACAGCAGCGCTTTGTTGGCCCGGATGGCGCCCATGGTGCGCGAGACCGTGGTGCGAAAGAGGATGAAGGGCAGCAGCCCGGTGGCGAGGAACCCTACGGCATCCATGTCGTTGGGGATGTGCCGGCGGCCCAATTGAAATGCCAAAAGAAACGCGCCGATCCAGAGGAGGGGTTCGGCAAAGGCCCATACGTATCCTAGGGCGAAGCGGCCGTAACGGGTGCGGGTTTCGCGGATAACGAGGGCTTCAACAACGTTGATCTGGGCGGACAAACCTCGGACCAGCGAGCGCATTATTCGGCGCGGAGAGACGCAGATGCGGGGAAGACGTCGGGGAAAAACTGCCAGCCATCCGCGGTGTGGCATGCGAGCTTTTGGCTTTGTTGGGCTTGGGCACCCGCGTGCTGTAGCGCGATGAGGCGGCAGTGGCGTCCGCTGGCCGCGTGGTAGTCGGCGGCGATGGTGGCGGATAGTTGGGAGAGTTTGAGGGTTTGTCCCACTGTTAGGGTGTCGATTTTCGCGAGGAGTTCGGTTTCATCGGGAGATGCGGGGGGGAGAAATCCGGGATCGCGGGCGTCGGTGTAGAGTTTTTCGTCGTCGGGATGGATTTGGGAGGACGCGCAGGCAGCGAGCAGGGCTGTTGCCAACAGCGCGGGCAGTGTGCGGCCAATTGCGATGCGCCGGACTGCGTCAATCATCAAAAATTTCGAGGATACCGGTGACTTGATTGTTGTCATTGAGCACGACCAAGGCTTTGATTTTGTTCATGCGCATGCGTTCTTCTGCGTCGCCGAGCATGGCGTTTTCGTAGATGGTTTTGGGCGCAGCCGTCATAATGTCGGAAATGCGCACGCTGAGCAAGTCTTTGTGCTGTTGCAGGGCGCGGCGCAGGTCGCCGTCGGTGACGATGCCCAGCAGTTTTTCGTCTTGCATGACCAGCACCAGGCCCAGGCGGCCCTGCGTGATGGTCATGAGGGAGTCTTGTACGGATTGTTCGGGCGAAACAATGGGGAGTTCGCCGTTGTGCATGACGTCCTTGACGCGGGAGAGCAGGCGCCGGCCCAGGTTGCCGCCGGGGTGAAATTTGGCGAAGTCGTGGGGGGTGAAGTGGCGCTCTTTCATGAGGGACACCGCCAGCGCATCGCCCATGGCCGCCGTGGCCAGCGAGGAGTTGGTGGGGGCGAGGTTGTTGGGGCACGCTTCGCGTTCGACGGAGATGTCCAGGTGTACCGAGGAGTGCAAGGCCAGCGTGGAGACGTGATTGCCCGTCATCGCAACGATGGGGATGTGCAGTTGCTTGAGATAAGGGATTAAGCGGATGATCTCTTCGGTTTCGCCGCTATTCGAAATGAGGATGATGGTGTCGCGCGCCGTAATCATGCCCAAGTCGCCGTGGAAGGCCTCGGCGGGGTGCAGGAAGAAACTCGGCGTGCCGGTGGAGGCAAAGGTGGCGGCCATTTTTTTGCCGATGAGGCCCGACTTTCCGATGCCGCAGACGATGACGTGTCCCTCGGTGCAGAGGAGCAGGTCGACGGCGCGAGAATAGTCGGCCGTGAGGCGATCGGCCAAGTTGGCGATGGCGCGGGCCTGGTCGTGAAAACACTGTTTGGCGTCTGCGACCAGTGCGTCGTTGTAGGCAAACTTTTGGCGAAAAGTGATGATATTGGATTTTGTTGAATTTGATTTAGGCATCCTGGAACACTCCAAAGCCGCAAAGCGTAAAGTTTATATAAGCAGTTCCGTACTTAGGGGTTTTGGCAACAGCCAGAACATTTGGGAATGACGATTCTTGGCTTAGCGTATTCATGCGGTGTCACTGTTGGCTTCGTTAAAAATGCGCTGCACTTATCACAATCTCTTGTGAAACGGCAAGTGCGATGTTTGGTTTTGCTCCGTATGTACCGTACACGTCCATACTATTGTATTTTTTAGAAAATATCCAAAAATACGCTTGCTGCTGTTCGCATTGCCCCTGGGGTATCGGAAACCTGCTTGTCAAAGAACGAGACCACTTTCGTTCGAATAATGCAAACGCTGTGCCTTTTTTGTTTTTGCGCCTCACGCTGTTTGATTTCCCTAATTGTTTCAGTGCTTTGTCTGTTTGGTGGGGAACGGGAAGTTTTTGCAGTGTGAAAAAAGGTCACACGCCTCCCGCCGCGTTATGAAAAAAATGTCATAATTCCGGCCTGGCTGTAGTTCTGGCTGGGTGACGCGAATCGCCATGTTGGCACCTCTGCGCGGGGATCATGCCACTGGGCACATGCCCTTTGGTTAAGGATGTCGTTCGCTTCTTGCGATTGGCGCTTTGGGGCAGTTGACGCCATTGATGAAACTGCTATGAACAGGCGGTTTTTCAGACGCACAACTTTACCACGGAGACGAGGTCTGCATGGGGAACGCGAACCCAAAATTACACACAGTTCGGCGCGGCTTGACACTGCCCATCAACGGTGCGCCCGCGGATGGCAAAGAAATACTGACGCCACCAACGCCGACGTCGCTGGCCATTGTGGCCGCGGACTATCCGGGCTTGAAGCCTTCCTTAAAGGTCAAGGTGGGCGACGCCGTGAAGCGCGGCCAGCCCTTGCTGGAAGACCGCCGCAATCCCGGGGTGCCCATCGTATCGCCGGGAGCGGGCGTGGTCGCCGCCATTCATCGCGGAGAGCGCCGCGCGCTGCAGTCGGTGGTGATCGCCCTGGATGCTGCGGACACCGCCGAAGACAATGAACTGTCTTATGCGGCATGGCGCGAGGGGGGCTTGGCAGAGATGAACGCCGGGGCCCTGCGGGAGCTGCTCGTGCAATCGGGCTTGTGGACCGCCCTTCGCACGCGTCCCTTTGGCCGCATTCCCGACCCCGCGAGCCAACCCCACGCGGTCTTTGTGACGGCGATGGACACCCAACCCCTGGCGCCAGCGGTGGCCGATGTGTTGGCGGGACAAGCGTCGCAGTTGCGCTTGGGCCTCGAGGCATTGGTGAAGATGTTGGGCGATGTGCCGGTGCATTTTTGCCGCGCCGACGGGGCACCCGTGGACGCCGTTGAAGACGTAGCGGGCATTCAGGTGCACGCCTTTTCCGGACCGCACCCCGCGGGAAACGTCGGGCTGCACATGCACCGCATTGCGCCGGTGAGTCGCACGCACGTCGCCTGGCACATCGGCTGCCAAGACGTAGCGGCCATCGGGCACCTCGTGGCCACGGGCAAGCTCTGCCTCGAGCGCGTCATCAGCTTGGCGGGTCCGGCGGTGACACATCCCGCGTTGTACCGCGTGCGCATGGGATGCGACGTTGACGGCTTGGTAACCGACGCCCTGAAGCCTGGCGCAGCGGCCCTGATTTCGGGTTCGGTGTTGAGCGGTCGGCGCGCCCAAGGTGAAATTCTTGGTTATCTCGGGCGCTACCACAACCAGGTGACCGCCCTTTCCGACGAAGCGCCGCGGCGTTTTCTGGGCTGGTTGTCGCCGGGCTGGAACGCGTTTTCGGTGACCAATCTGTTTGTTTCAAAATTGCGCTTGGGGCATCGCTTTTCCCTGAACACCGACCGCAACGGCGGCCACCGCACACTGGTGCCCTTTGGCAGCTACGACAAGGTCAACGCCTTCGACTTGATGCCGGTCTTTTTGTTGCGCGCCCTGATCGCCCAAGATCTGGAATCGGCCGAAGCCCTGGGCTGCCTCGAATTAGATGAAGAAGACCTGGCGCTCTTCACGTTTGTTTGCCCGTCCAAAAATGAATACGGTCCGGCGCTGCGCGAAGTGCTGAACACCATCGAAAGGGAGGGCTAGCCGACATGTTGCGCAAGTTTCTCGATCGACAGGCCCCGCTCTTTGGCGAAGGCGGGCGCTTTGCGCGTCTGTATCCGCTCTACGAAGCGATCGACACATTCTTATATACCCCCGGCGATCGCACCAACCGCGCGTCGTTTGTGCGCGACGCCGCCGACTTGAAGCGCCTGATGATCACGGTGGTCATCGCGCTGGTGCCCGCCATTTTGTTCGGCGTGTACAACGTCGGCCACCAGGCGGCGCTGGCCCTGAGCCAACCGGGGATTGTCGCCACGTCCTGGCAGGCGCAAATGCTCGCGTGGCTCAACGTGCCGCTCGCCGACCCCGACGACATCCTCGCTTGTTTTGTCCACGGCCTCGCCTACTACCTGCCCATTTTGCTGGTGACCTTTATCGTCGGCGGCGTGTGGGAGGTGCTGTTTGCCGTCGTGCGGCGCCACGAGGTCAACGAGGGCTTCCTCGTGACGGGCATGCTGCTGCCCCTCATCGTCCCCCCCACCATTCCCCTGTGGCAGGTGGCCCTGGCCATTTCGTTTGGCGTGGTCATCGCCAAGGAAATTTTTGGCGGTGTGGGGTACAACATTTTCAACCCGGCCCTGGCGGCCCGCGCGTTTCTCTTCTTCGCCTATCCCGGGCAAATCTCCGGCAACGCACCCTGGGTGGCGGTTGACGGTTGGTCCACGGCCACGCCCACCGCGCTGTTCAAAGAGCAGGGCCTGGCTGCCATGGGCGCCGACATCGGCTTGGGCAGCGCCACGTGGATGGAGTCCTTCTGGGGCTTTGTGCCGGGCTCCATCGGCGAAACGTCATTCGTCGCCATCGCGTTGGGTGCGCTGTTGCTGCTGGTTACCGGCGTGGCCTCTTGGCGCATTATGCTGGGCGTCCTGATCGGCACCCTGGGCATGTCGCTGCTGTTCAATGCCGCCGGCTCCACCACCAACCCCATGATGTCGCTGCCCTTTCACTGGCACATCGTCATCGGCGGCTGGGCCTTTGGCACGGTCTTCATGGCCACCGACCCGGTCACCGCGCCCTTCTCGCAAACCGGACGCCTCTTATACGGCCTGCTCATCGGCGTGATGGTGATGGTGGTGCGCGTGCTCAACCCGGCCTATCCCGAGGGGATGATGCTCTCCATCCTCATGGCGAACCTCTTCGGCCCGCTGATCGACTACTACGTGGTCCAGGCGCACAAAAAGAAAAGGATGGCCCGCTATGTCGCGTAAACAAGGTGCCGCATATACCCTCGGCTTCTCGGCCTTGGTGTGCCTGGTGTGTTCGGTCTTTGTCTCGTTCTCCAACGTCTCGCTGAAAGAGCGGCAAGAGCTCAACCGCCAGGTCGACAAGCAAAAAAATGTGTTGGTGGCGGCGGGGCTGGCGACGAGTGATGAGAAGCTCTCTAGCGAGGAGATCGTGGCGCGCTTTCAGTCCATCGTGCCGGTGGCCGTGGCGCTGCGCGATCCCAATCAGCCCAAGGGCGAAGAGCGCAAGCCCGGTTCCGGCGCCGTGCTGTCCGACGTCGACGCGACTGCCGTCGACATGGTGGCGGCCATGCAGGACGAAAACGCCAGCCTCCGCGAGCCAGCCAACAAGGCGGGGATCCTTCGCGTGCCCTACGTGGGCGTTGTCTACCAGGTGATGGAGGGCGACCGGGTGGCGCGGCTGGTCCTGCCGATTTCGGGCAAGGGCCTGTGGTCGACGATGTACGGCTTCATGGCCATCGCCGCCGACACCACCACCATCAAGGGCGTGTCCTTTTACGATCACGGCGAAACCGCAGGGCTTGGCGGCGAGATTGAAAATCCATCCTGGACGGCTCGCTGGCATGACCGCCGCCTCTTCGACGATGCGTGGCAGCCGATCTTTGCCGTGCGCAAGGGCGCCACGGGCTCGGTGGCCGAAGATCCCCACGGCGTGGACGGACTCTCGGGCGCAACGTTGACCAGCAATGGCGTCACCGAGTCGGTGCGCTTCTGGGTGGGCGAGTATGGCTACGGACCTTATTTGAAAGCATTTCGGGAAGGAGGGCGCTGAGCATGTCGCTGAAACTCAAAGACATATTCCTCGACCCATTGATCAAGAACAATCCCATTTCTGTGCAGGTGCTGGGCATCTGCTCGGCGCTGGCGGTCACGACGCGCATGAGCACGGCCCTGGTGATGTCCATCGCGCTGACCCTCGTCACCGCGCTGTCCAGCTTCACCATTAGCCTGATACGCAACCACATCCCCTCCAGCGTGCGCATCATCGTGCAGCTCACCATCATCGCGTCGCTGGTGATCATCGCCGACCAAATTCTCAAGGCGACGGTCTACGACCTGAGCAAGCAGCTCTCGGTCTTCGTCGGCCTGATCATCACCAACTGCATCGTGATGGGGCGCGCCGAAGCCTTTGCCATGCAGCGCGGACCGGTGGAGAGCCTGGTGGACGGCATCTCCAATGGCCTGGGCTACAGCATGTTTCTCATGAGCGTCGCGTTCATTCGCGAGCTGTTGGGATCGGGCCAAGTGTTCGGCACGACGGTGCTGCCCACGGTGAACAACGGCGGCTGGTATGTGCCCAACGGGCTCATGGTGCTGGCGCCGGGGGCGTTTTTCGCCATCGGATTTATCATTTGGGGGCTCCGCACCTGGAAGCCCGAACTGAAAGAGCAGGACTAGGCCATGCTGGAGCATTATCTAAATCTTGCCGTAAAGGCGGTGTTCGTCGAGAACATGGCGCTGGCGTTCTTCTTGGGCATGTGTTCCTTCCTCGCGGTGTCGCGCAAGGTGTCCACCTCCGTGGGCCTGGGCGTCGCGGTGACCGTCGTGCTGGCCATCACGGTGCCCCTGAACAACCTCATCCTTCACAACCTGCTGGTCAAAGGCGCCCTGTCCTGGCTGCACCCGGAGCTGGCCGAAGTCGACCTCTCCTTTTTGAGCTTCCTCACCTTCATCGCCACCATCGCGGCGGTGGTGCAGGTGGTGGAGATGGCCCTGGACCGCTACCTGCCGGCGCTCTACAACGCGCTGGGCGTGTTCTTGCCCCTCATCGCGGTGAACTGCGCGATTCTCGGCGCGTGTCTGTTCATGATGGAGCGCAACTACAACATGACCGAGAGCGTGGTGTACGGCATTGGCTCGGGCATCGGTTGGTTGCTCGCCATCGCCGGGCTGGCGGCCATCCGCGAGAAGCTGAAGTTCCACAACATCCCCTCGGGCCTGCGCGGTCTGGGCATTTCCTTCATCATCACCGGGTTGATGGCCATCGCCTTCATGGCGTTCGCCGGGATCCAACTCTAGAGAGGACAGAAGCCGATGCTTGAAATCATACTCGGTGTGGCCATGTTCGTCTTTACCATCGTCGCCCTGGTGGTGCTGCTGGTGATTGCCCGCAATTCGCTGGTGGCCCAGGGAGCGGTGCGCCTCAATATCAACGACAGCGAAGAGCTCTCGCGCAATGTCAACGCTGGCAACACGCTGCTGAACACCCTGGCGTCTGAAAAAATCTTTCTGCCTTCGGCGTGCGGTGGCAAGGGCACCTGCGGCGTCTGCAAGGTGACGGTGCTCGACGGCGGCGGCGCGATCCTCTCTTCCGAAATGGGGCTGGTCACTCGCGGCGAGGCGCGCGAGGGCGTGCGGTTGTCCTGCCAGGTGAAGGTGAAGCAAGATCTGCGCATCGTCGTGCCCGATGAAATTTTTAACATCCGCAAATGGACGTGCAAGGTGCGCTCCAACCACAACGTGGCCACCTTCATTAAGGAACTCATCCTCGAGCTCCCCGAGGGCGAGGAAGTGCCCTTTCGCGCAGGGGGCTACATTCAGATCGAAGCCCCGCCCCACACCGCCGCTTACAAAGACTACATCATTGAAGAGAAGTACCGCGGCGACTGGAACAAGTACGACATGTGGCGCTACGTCTCTAAAGTGAGCGAAGAAACCACGCGCGCCTACTCCATGGCCAACTACCCCGAAGAAAAAGGGCTCATCATGCTCAACGTGCGCATCGCGCCGCCGCCGCTCAATGCGCCCGACGCGCCTCCGGGCATTATGTCTTCGTACATCTTTAAGTTGCAGCCGGGGGACGATGTGGTCATCTCGGGGCCTTACGGCGAGTTTTACGCGCGGGAGACCGACAAGGAGATGGTCTTTGTCGGTGGCGGTGCGGGCATGGCGCCGATGCGTTCGCACATCTTCGACCAGCTCAAGCGGCTGCACTCCCAGCGCAAAATCTCGTTTTGGTACGGGGCGCGGAGCATGCGCGAATCGTTTTACA
>JAAYKL010000096.1 GCA_012522445.1 Myxococcales bacterium
ATGTTGGGCGCCGGGGTGCCGCGGGGAGAGTAGGACCCGGTAGGACCGGTAGGACCGGTGGGTGCCGCGCCAAAAATCAGCACAAAAAGAATCTTTTTTGCGCTCAGCAGGAAACATTCGCGAAAAGCGGCCGATGTACCAGTAGCGGAAACGCGCGCAGCACAATACAAAACGAGAGAGAGGGAAAAATGAAGAACGAAAAGAATTTGGTGGCCTTTGAGGATTTCAAAATTCGGCGAACCTACGATGAAAAAAAGGAAATCTGGTATTTCTCGGTGGTGGACATTATTGCGGTCCTGGTTCAGCAGCCCGATCACCAAGCAGCTCGCAATTATTGGAAGGTGTTAAAGAGCCGACTAAAAAAAGAGGGAAGCGAGTCGGTTACAAAATGTAACCGACTGAAATTGCCCGCCGCAGATGGAAAATTGTACCTAACCGATGTGGCTGATTCCGAGACGTTGCTGCGCATCATCCAATCCGTACCGAGCCCTAAGGCGGAGCCGATAAAACGCTGGCTTGCCAAGGTGGGCTACGAACGCATTCGAGACATGGGCGACCCGGCCCGCTCCCTCGACCGCGCTCGCGAATTTTGGCGACAGCAGGGCCGCAGCGAAAAATGGATTCAACAGCGGATGATGGGCCAGGAGACGCGCAACAAGCTGACCGATTACTGGCAGGAGCACGAGATTTCGAGCGAGGCGGAATACGCCATTTTAACCAACATCATTCACACGGAGTGGAGCGGGGTCTCGGTGAAAACGCATAAGGTGCTCAAGGGGCTGCAAAGCCAAAATTTGCGCGATCACATGAGCGAGGCAGAGCTGATCTTTACGGCGCTGGCAGAGCTTTCCACGCGGCAGATTGCCGAGAGCGTCGAGGCGACGGGCATGCGTGAAAATGCCGAGGCGGGACAGCAAGGAGGGCGCATCGCGAAGGGAGCGCGGCTTGAGCTGGAACAAAAGACCGGCAAGCGCGTGGTGACGGGCGAGAATTTCCTGCCGTCTGCCCAGTCCCGCAAGGCGCTCAAGGGGGGCAGTGCGACATCCGGCGACACGCCAGACGACACACCAGAGGACGTTTAAACGCGGCAGCGGCGGGGGCCCAAAGATCAAGGCGTGAGTCGGGGCGGAGGCAGACACCGGGCGACCACAGGGGGAAAGGGCACCCGCGAGAAAAGGGCACCCGCGAGAAAAGGGCACCCGCGAGAAAAGGGCACCCGCGAGAAAAGGGCACCCGCAAGACAAGGGCGACCATAGGGGGTCGCCCCTACGGCGAATATGTTAATGAAAACAGGACGTTGGGTGGGTGGCGCGGGTGATGCAACGGGCGACATGAAGCGACGGTGACATGAAGCGACGGTGACATGAAGCGCGGTGAAATGAATGCGAGGCGAAATGCACGACGCAACATGTGGCGAAATGCACGACGCAACGCGCAGCTACCCTTCCGCCAAAAGGAGGCCACTTGCCCAACCATGATGCGGGATTTGCCGCGGATGGCGTTCTTCTTGCTCCAAATGAAGGATCTGAAAGAACAGGACCTCGCGGAAATGTCGCCTGAAAATTTTGTAGCGGCGTTGTTTCGGGTTGAGCATGCGCGCACCGAGGGTGTTATATTGGAACGAGTGATCGAGTTGCACGCCTTGGTGCGGCAATCACCCACTGCGGAGACGCTGCTACCGGCCATTGGGGCTTGGTTTGACGGCGTGTTTCGCACGACGCTAACGTCTCGGGGAGTCGACGCTAAACGGATTCCCCGGTTTGAGAACTTGGAGGGAGAGCAGACCATGTTGGCCGAAACCTTGGGTAACATCCTGGACGAAAGACACGAGAAGGGCCTGCAAGAGGGCGAAGCCCGGGGGATTGCCAAGGGCCGTGAGGAGGGCCGTGAGGAAGGCTTGCGACTCGGTGCATTGTCGAGCTTGCTGAAGCTCGTCGAAATGAAGTTCGGCACCATTTCTGACGACGACCAAGAACGCCTTTCGCAGCTCGACCACGAGCAAATCACCCGTGCCCTTTCTCTCATCTTAACCGCCACCACCTTTGAGGAGATTCTGTAGCCACAAAACCCGCCCTGGGCGCAGTTAGATGCGCGGGAGAAAATGTCAGTGCACATATGTGCACTGCGCAACCCGTTGAAATCATTACACATTATTTTACGTTTTTGAAATTCGGCCAAAAAATGTCCCGTCACGAGACAGATATTGTCCCGTTTTGGACGACAAAAAACGGGGCGAAAACGGGGCATTCAGAGTGATTCGGGAGGGATTCGGGAGGGGCGGGGGAAGCGGCCGTTACGAGACGGCGCCGGAGAAGGGCGGCAGTTCAATCGTTTCGAGGGCGATCAAATCGGGATCGGCGATGCCCAAACCCATGTCGGCGGCTTGTTGGATGTACATCGGCGGGCGCTTGACCTCGGCCAGGGTGCGCAGTCCGTTTTGCGCGCGCAGCTCGGCGATGTGCTGGTGCGCGATGGCGTCCATGGCCACGGGATCGGTGGTGGCGTAGATGCTCTCATGGGGCACCAGGGCGGCGCGGTTGTACTTGGGGCCGCCGTCGTAGAGGATGGTGGAGCCGTCGATGATGTTGAGGCGCACGCGGCTGCGCACGGCTTCGAGGGCCCAGATGTGACACAGGGCATCGTTGATGACGTTGTGGTTCACGTGGGGTTTCTCCACCACGCCAAAGGTCACGTTTTTCATGCAGCAGGTGACCCCGGAGAGGTCGTGGTCCTTGATGACGGGCAAGTTGATGACCACGTCGGACTCGGTGAACAGCGTGGAGAACTTCACCCGCGCCTTGCCGGCGGTCACCCATTGGCTCTCGTAGGGGGCGTCGCGGTGGGCCAGGACGCGGACGCGGTTTTTGGCCGTGCGCTGCTCGTAACGCCCGCCCATCATGTTGCTGGCAAACATATCGACGACGGTGATGTGCTCCGGCGGCACTCCGGCGCCTTGCAGGCCGTCAATCACGGCGTCGGTCACTTCTTTCATGGTGGAGACCATGCGCGTGCCCAGGCAGTTGACCTTGAGCATGACGCGCTCGCTGGGATGCACGAAGGTACGCCACGCCGCCCGGCTGTCCGATTGGCGGCTCAGGGTGGCCACGGCCTTCTCGACCATGATGCGCGCCGCCTGGGGATGCGGAAAGGCGCCCTGGCGCATGTTGGGCATGTGCACGCGCACCACGTGTCCCGGACCGGTGGGCGCCGCGCGGAGCGGTTTCTCGGGAGGGCCTGAGGCGGCGGAGGCAGCGGAGGCGTGCAGCTCTTTGGGCAGCAGCGGGGAGAGGGCCGCGGTGGCGGTGGTGAGCAATGCGTCTCGGCGGGAGAGCAGCGGGGGCTTTTTCTGGGTCATGTCTCTTCCTTTGCGACATTCGGTGGCGCGATGGCGATTTTTGGCCGATGTTGTTGCGCTGTTGTCGCGCTGTATATACTAGAATATTCAATTGTAGTAATTGAAAGAGCTGTTCCGAAGTTGTCGCTGCGAGCTGGGGCGTTCGTGGCGCGAGGCCGTTTGCACGGCGGGTATCGCCTGGATGAACCAAGGCCCAAAGGAGAAGACCGTGTTGAAAGTGCTGCACATCGAGGACGACACCGACAATCGCCGGTTGGTGCGCAAGTTGCTGGTGGCCAACGGGTTCGAAGTGGTGGAGGCCAGCGACGCGCTGAGCGGCATCCGGAAGGCCCTCTCCAGCGAGCCCGACATCATCTTGCTCGACATCGAGCTGCCCGACATGACGGGGTACGAGGTCACGCTGAAATTGCGCGGCGAAATGGGGGACCGACAGGTGCCCATTGTGGCGCTGTCCGGCAAGGGCGACCGCAAAATGGTGGAGGCCGTGGGCTTTGACGGGCTCATCCACAAACCCATCGACGTCTCGCGCTTCTGCCAAATGGTCACCGACTACGTGCGCGTGCAGCGACGCCAGCGGCGCTCCGAAGACGACAGCACGCTCCTGATGGCGCAGGGACAGCAGATCGCCTCGCGCCTCCAGGCCAAGCTCGTCGAGCTCGAAGAGACCAACCGCGCCTTGCTCGCCTCTGAAAAGGTGCGCGCCGAGTTCTACCGCAACTTGTCCCACGAGCTGTCCACCCCGCTGACCCCGGCGGTGGGCTACCTCAACATGCTGACCAACGAAGAGCTCGGTCCCCTGACCCCCTTGCAGCGAAAGGCCCTGGAGTCGGTGAGCCGCGGCGTCAACAAGGTGCGCTCCATGGTCGAAAACCTGCTCGACATGACCGCCCTGACCACGGGGCAGATGCACTTCTTCGAGCGCCGCTACGACTTCAACCGCATCGCCAAAGAGTCGGTGACCCTCACCATGGAAAAATTTCGCGAGCGCGGCATCTCGGTGGAGACCGACATTGGTCCCGGGGAGTTCATCGGACACGGCGACCCCGACAAGCTGAAGCGCGCCATGGTGCAGCTCCTCGAGAACGCGGTGAAGTTTTGCTCGGGGAACGGCCGCACCCTCGTGTGCACCCGCCGCGACGGCGACCGCTACAATTTTCTGGTCTACGATTCGGGCAAGGGCATCCCCGACACCGAGCTGCAGTCCATCTTCAAAACCTTCTACCAAATCGACGGTTCGCCCACCCGCGAGCACGGCGGCACCGGCATCGGATTGGCGCTGGCACGCAAAATCATCGAGCGCTTTGGGGGCACCATTTGGGCCGAATCCCCGCCCTTGGCCGAGAGCGACAAATTCAAATGGGCCCAAACCATGGTGGCCCTGTGGGTGCCCGCCCAGTCGGTGGCCGTCGACGTCGAGAGCGCACCCCCCAGCCCACACAGCGATGTTGATTAAACCCGCCGCATTGGACATGATGCCCCGCCATGATGCGCCATTCCCTTAGCCTGCTTTTCTGTTGCCTGTTGTGGGCGCTGCCCACCGCCGCGCAAAACGACGTGTCGCTCCCTGCGGGCGTCGCCCCCCTCACGCCCGAAGACGCCGCGGCCTTAGACGCGATGCAGGGCTGCAGCGATCCCGGCGCCTTCCACACCCTGGCGCTGCAACTGTCCCCCGAGGCCTTTGTCGCCGCCTACTACGGCCCCAACCACGCGCACCGCATGACGGCCTTGTACGCCGCGCGCTACCTGGCGGATCCCTGGCCGGTGCTCGACTACCTCGCCGCCTTCATGAATGCGCGCCACCACCGTGCGGCGGCCTTGGCGGCCGAGTCCCTGCTGCACGCCCTCGCGCACATCGACGCCCTGCGCGCCCAAGGCACCTTTGAGGCCGTCCCCGGGCACATCGCGCAACTGCACGCCGAGGTCCTGCGCACGGCGCGGAACCGCGACAACTCTCGGGACATCCGCACCATGGCCCTGCGCGCCGCCCACCTGCTGGGGCAGTGGCGCCACAATCCCCCAAGCGACGCTGTCTCCTCCCTGCTCAAGTCCAACGACCCCCTCATCCGCGCCCAGGCGTTGCGCTTCTTCGCCGTGCCGCTGTTGCCCGAGCAGGTCTCGCTGGTCGGCCGCATGGCGCTGGGCGACGGCGATCTCTTGGTGCGCGGTCTCGCCACGGGGATGCTGTGCGAAAACGCGCTGGCCCAACAAGTGGACGCGCCCTCGGCAGACCTGGCCAATGTGATGCGGGCGCTGCTCGAAGAGGCGGACATCACACCGGACGCTGCGGCTGCGCTCTTCGCGTGCCTCGCCAACTTCTCCCATGCGGCGCGCGCTGCGCTAACCGATCAAATCGCCGCGCATCCCAATCCCGCGCTCCAGGACTTTTGGCGCGCCATCTCCACCCCCCAAACCCCCTAGGGAGCGCCCCGCTGTTCCCCGTTGTTTGGGCGCCATATTTTCCTGTGCTATCCTCATTATTTGGCTACACTGTTTTGTCTGTCGCACGAGACAAAAGGAGAGGGCATGAGAGACGCCGCATCCGCAAACACAGAGAAGACAACGCCGGGGAGTCGTCACACGCAGCGCGCGGCGCATGACGCCAACACGCATGAGGCCAGGGCGCAACTGCAAGAGATGGTGCGCGTTTTGGCGCTGTACCAAGGGCCGGGCGTGTGGGTCCTGGGCGCTGTATTGGCTTTTTTCTTTCCCGCGTGGCAGTGGTGGCTGCTGCTCGGCGTTTTGGGCATCACCGAATTGTTTTACATCTGGTCCTGGCTCGATCTGCGCGCCGACAACCAAGGCGAGCGGCCGCTGCGCTTTGCCATGTTGGCCAACTTCATCACTTGCTTGTCGGTGATTGTCTTTCTGGACGGCATGGCCATTCCCGCCATGCTCTCCATCATTATGTTCAACACGCAGGTGGCGTTCTTTTCGTCGCGCATTCCCTTGTCGTGGGTGGCCCTGGGCATCCTCGCCGCGTTCGCCGACGTGTTTTTGCGCTTTTATCCCGTGGTGGAGCGCGTCTCGGTGACGCCCGTGGCCACGATTGTCGCCGTCACCATCGGCTCGCTGATCATGCTGACCAAATTCGGATGGATTTTGCGCGGGCACCGCAAGACCACAATGTCGTCGTTTTCGGCCACCCAAAAGATGCTGCAAGAGCGCCAACAGATGCTGCGCCAAGTGGCCGCGGCGCAATCGCACATCCACGCAGCGGTGGCAGAGCTCGTCCAGCACGCCAGCGATGTGGCCGCCCAAGCCGCCGGGCAAGCCGCCGCCATCAGCCAGGTGAGCGCCACGATGACCGAGGTGGCGCAGACCGCCCAAAACACCGCCCGCTCCGCCGACGAATCCAAAGACATCTCCCAGCGGACCAGCGCCCTCATCGAGGCCAACCACAAGCGCCTGCAGAGCGCCGAGAGCACCTTTGGCGCCTTGTCCCAGCAGATGGAGGGCTCCTACGAGGTGTTTGGGGAGCTGCTGGAGCGCGTCGAGCAAGCCGGGGCGATTATCTCAGCCACCCAGACCATCGGCGAACACATCAAGGTGCTCTCGGTGAACGCGGCCATTGAAGCGGCGGAGGCCGGAGAGAAGGGGCGGGGCTTCAGCGTCGTGGCCCAGGAGTTGCGCGAACTGATCGGCGACACCGAAAAAAACAACCGGAACAGCCAGAGCATCTTGTCCGACGTGCGCTCGCGCAGCCGCCAAACCATGACCGCCATGAACCGCTCTTTAGATCTGCTGGGGCGCTTCTCGCAGGAGCTGGTCTCCACCTCGCAAACCCTGGAGATGAGCATGGCGAGCTTCTCCGAAGCCTCCTTGCGGATGCACAACATCGCGGCGGCATCTGCCGAGCAACAAATCGGCCTCAAGGAAATCAATTCGGCCACCTGGGATATCCAATCCGCTTCTTCGCAATTGGAGGCGGCTTCTCTGCAACTGCAAAAGGTCATCAAGGTCATTCAAACATCTTCGGCAGATTTGTCTGCCCTGCTGCAAGTCGGGAGCGTGTCGCGATGAGAACACTGTTTGCAAATGTTTGTTGGTTGCTCGTCACTGTGGGGATTGGGGCTTGTGCAACGACGGCCCCTGAGCCCGTGGCCACCGAAACCCCACTCGCTGCGGCGCCCCAATTGCCGCCACCGCAACACATCGTGCTGTCCACCTCGGCCAGCGGGATGGTGTGCGCGGGCGTGGACACGCAGTTGATCATCACGGCCATTGACGCGCAGGGACGCCCTTGGATTACGCAGGGAGCAGGCGGGGGCGAAGTGCCCTGGAACGCCTGGCAGTTTCAAGCGCTCAACGCGACGGTCAGCGCCGATGGCCTGCTGCGTCCGGTGGGCGATTTCCAAGCCTTGGTCGACCAGAGCGTCGGCGTGCGCGCTGCCCCGGTGGCGTATCCCGAGCGCATGGTCGAGAGCTTTTTCCCGATCTCCTTCGCTTGTCCGTATGTCTTCGCGGCCGACGGCCAGGCGGGGCAAAACGGCGCCAATGGCATGCCGGGTGCGGCGGCTCCGCCCGGTGCCAACTTGCCGACCAGCGGTCCCGGTGCGGCGCCCGGCCAAGATGGGGGCACGGGGGGTGACGGCCAAAATGGGGCCGATGGCGAGCGCGGCGGAGACGGCCACAACCTAGAGCTCGAGGTGGCACTGGTGCAGGTCGGGGCGGCGCAACAACCCATGTTGCAAGTCATGGTCCACGACGCGAGCACCGGCGGCAAAACCCCGTACTTCATCGACCCCGTGGGCGGCACGCTGCACCTCTCTGTGCGCGGCGGCAACGGCGGCGCTGGCGGAGCAGGGGGCGTGGGCGGCGACGGCGGCGCGGCGGGCGCGGGTACCACTGACGGCAACGGAGGCAACGGCGGCAAGGGCGGAGATGGCGGCATGGGCGGCGACGGCGGCAACGGCGGCCAAGTGCGCGTGCGCATCGACAAGAGCGCGCGGCCCTACCAGTCCTTCTTGGTGGTCGATGCCTCGGGTGGCATGGGCGGTCCCGCAGCGCCCGGTGGACAGGGCGGCGGCGGCGGGGCGGGGCGCACCTACAGCAACCCGGGGAACCGCGGTGCCAATGGGGCGCCGGGGGCGGGCGACGGTCGTCTGGGGACACCGGGATCCGCTGTGCAGTGGCAATATGTGCGCGTGAAACCGCTGTGGTGAGCTGGCGCGCCCCTGGAGGGCGTTGCGCCGCATGTTTGCGCCCGGTTGTTACACCAGGGTGCGTTCGATTTTGGCCCCCAACCCGTTTAATCTCAGATCAATTTGTTCGTAGCCGCGGTCGATTTGCCGAATGTTGTGGATGACCGATCGCCCCTTGGCCTTGAGCGCCGCGATGAGCAGGGCCATGCCCGCGCGGATGTCGGGGCTGGAGAGCTCGGCTCCGTAGAGCGAGGCGGGTCCGCTGACCACGACGCGGTGGGGATCGCAAAGGACGATTTGCGCGCCCATGGCCACCAGGGAGTCCGTAAAAAAGAGGCGGCTCTCAAACATTTTTTCGTGGATGAGCACGGTCCCGCGGCACTGGGTGGCGGTGACCACGGCGATGGAGGTGAGGTCGGCGGGGAATCCCGGCCAAGGCGCGTCGTCGATGCGCGGAATGGCGCCCCCCAGGTCGCATTGTATTTTGAGCTTTTGCTTGGGGGGGACGATGAGGGTGGTGCCCGACAACTTGGTTTCGACGCCCAGGCGGCTGAAGGTGAGGCGGATCATGCGCAGGTTGTCGGGCTCGACCTCGCGGATGTGGATCTCGCCGCCGGTCACCGCGGCCAAGCCGATGAAGCTGCCGATCTCGATGTGGTCGCTCATGATGCGGTGTTCGCAGCCCAACAGGGTGGCGCCGCCCTTGATGTGCAGGACATTGCTGCCGATGCCGGTGATCTCGGCGCCCATGGCGTTGAGCATGTGGCACAGCCCCTGTACGTGGGGCTCGCTGGCGGCATTGCAAATCACGGAGTTTCCCTCGGCGGCCACGGCGGCCATGACGGCGTTTTCGGTGGCCATGACCGAGGCTTCGTCGAGGAATATCTCGGCGCCGTGCAGGCCGTTGGGAGCCGTCAGGTGGTAATCCTTTTCGACGGTGATGTTCGCGCCCAGCATCTCAAGGGCGAGGAGGTGGGTGTCGACGCGCCGCCGACCGATGCGATCGCCGCCCGGGCGGGGCAGCACCAGGTGTCCGCGGCGGGCCAGCAAGGGGCCGGCCAGCAGAAAGGACGCGCGGATTTGGGCGCTGAGATCGCGCTGGGGCTCTTGGTTGTTGAGCTCGCGGCCATCGATGTGCAAGGAGCCGTCGGGGTTGGTTTTGATGGTGGCGCCCAGGCCTTTGAGGAGTTTGATCATCGAGCGGATGTCGCCGATGCGCGGGACGTTGTGCAGGGTCATCGGCGTGGTGGCGAGCAGCGAGGCCGCCAGGACGGGCAGGGCTTCGTTTTTATTGCCGGACGGCACCAATTCGCCACACAGGGGCTGCCCACCTTCAACGATAAAACTTCCCATATCTATATACCTCCATGGGGCCAGTGGCCTGAACAATCGCACAGTTGAAAGGTGGACTTCAACCGGAAAATCAAGGGGTTGGCTGGGGCCAGTCCGCGCAGATGCGGAGACCCACCGCCATGTGCCGGGTGTCGGGTGAGGCCGGCCAGCGCTTGGTGGTTTGGCAATCCACGTGGGGGGCGTTGAAGCCGCCGCCGCGCAGCACCATGCCGGACTCCAGCGCCGAGCGGGTCCACTCCCACGCGTTGCCGGCCATGTCCTGGACGCCCCAGGGGCTGTTGGACAGCGGGTGTGTGCCCACTTGGTCGAGGCCCCAGCCGCCCTCGGGATAGGTGTCGCGGTAGTTAGCCTGCGATGCCTCGAGGGTGTCGCCGTGTGGGTAATGCCGCGCGTCCCAGCCCCGGGCCGCCTTCTCCCATTCGAGTTCGCTGCAGAGGCGCGCTCCGGGCAGGCGGCGGGTTTCGGAGAGCCAGCGCACATAAGCCTCGGCGTCGTTGGCGTCGATGCCCACCACCGGAAACAACGGCCACTCCTGGGTGTGGTGCTCGCTGCGACGCGGGTAGCGGATGGGGGTGTGAAAGGCCGCGATGTACAACGCTTGTGCGGGCTGCATGTGCAGTGACCAGATCTGTCCGGCGTCGCGGGTCAACAGGAGGTGCCCCGGAGAACCGGGCTCTCCAACGTGGGGCGTGTGGGCGGCGCGCGCTTCGGGGGAGAGGGCGTCGAGGAATTCGATCCACTGGGCAAAGGTGGTCGCTTGCCGGGCGATGAGGAAGCCCGGGATGTGGCGCAGGTGTTGGGGCGCGGTCTGCAGCACGTCGCGGCGCTGCACGTCGTCGGCGGCGCTGCCGAACCAAAAGGTGCCCGCGGGGATCCGCACCATGTCCAGGGGCAGGGCGTCGTCGCTTTGCGGAGGCGGCGGCGTCGGGGCGGGCGACGGCACCACAGTGTCGCCGGGCGGCGGAGCGGCGTTGTCCGCATAGAGTTGGGTGCGCGCCAACAGCTCTTGGGCGCGTTCGTCTCGGCCCAGGTCGCGTGCAAAGCCAGCGCGAACCGACAGCGTGCGGGCAAAGGCGCGGCGCAGCATGGGGTTGGTGTTGTCGATAATCAGCGCGGTCTCGAGCAGGTTGGACACCTGCGCGGCCTCGTCGCTGGCCTGTTGCGCGGTCTGTTGGAATTGATCCCAGGTGGCCTCGGCGCGCTTGATGTCGGGCTCTTGAAAGAGGGCCAGGGCCTGGTCTTTGAATTGCAGCGCTTGGGTGTGCAGGGCCTCGTTTTGCGCCATGCGCACATCGGCTTCGGCGACGATGGCAGCGACGCGTTGGTTTTGTTCGGCCCGGGCCTGCATGCGCGCAGCGCCGTAGACAGCCACGCCCAACAGGGGGACGAGGAGCGCGGCCACCCCCAAGCGCCACTGCCGCTGCCGAATGCGCCGCTTCGACAGGCGGAGAAAGGTGCGCTCATCATCGCTCAGCGCGACGTCGGGTCCCAGGCGCAAGTCGTTCAATTGGGCCTTGGACCACAGCGCGTCCTTGGCCCGTCCCAAGCGGAGCCACTCCTCCTTGGCGAGCTGGAGCCGCGCCAGCGATGCGCGGATGTCGATGTCTTCGTTGAGCCAGCTCACCAGCAGCGGCCACGCCGTGATGAGGGACTCGTGGGCAATCTCGTAGCTCGCTCCGGCCGGGGATTCCTCGGCCACCACCAGGCGACCGCGGATGAGGGCGTTGAGGGCGTCTCGGGCATCTACGGAGCGCTTGGGGTTCAGCTCGTCGATGGTCATGCGCGCGCGGGTGCGGCTGGCGGTGACCAGCTTGAGCATGATGTCGCGGGTGGCCACGCGCGTGCGGGGCAGGAGCTGCAGGTACACGTTGTCGGCGTGGCGCGCCAGGGCACCGGAGACGCCGCCGATGGCGTGGAGGGACTCCCAGGAGATGAGCTGCTTGGGCTTGTTGCGGGCCTCCCACAGCTCGTGCAGGGCAAACTGTAGCAGGGGCAGCGCGCCGCGGGCGTTGGCGGTGGCGTTGACGAGCTCCAGCACGAGGTCGGTGGATTCGAACTCGACGCCCTGGGTCCGCGCGGGCCCCACAATGACCTCGCTGATGCGATCCGGCGACAGGGGCCGCAAAAAGAACAGCGAGCGCACCACCTGGTCGGTCATGCCGGGATGGGCGGCTATTTGGCTGAGAAAGTCGCCGCGCACCGTGGCCAGCAGGCGGATCCCCGGCGTGTCGATGGCGAGCCACTGCATGAGCTCGGAGATGGCGGCGGCCTCCTTGGGGGCGCTCATGGTGATGAGCTCTTCGAGCTGGTCGATGAAGATGATGGTGCCGCGCTGGGGCCCTTGGGCCGAGCGCAACAGGCGCGGGATGGTGCCGGGCTCTTCGTAGAGAATGCGCTCGATGGCGGGCTCTGGCTTGGCGATGAGCGGGGTGAGGGCAATGGCCAGGGCGGTGACCGGGCGGTGTCCGGGCACGAGCGTGATGGTCTGCCAGTGGCGTCCGCCGCCGAGCCAGGCGTTGGCGCGCGGCAAAATTCCCGCGCGGCATAGGGAGGATTTTCCCACGCCGGAGTCGCCGACGACGATGGCCATGGGATCGGTTTTGAGGCGCTCGAGGATCAGGCGGATCTCGGAGTCGCGCCCAAAGAAGTATTCGGCGTGTTCGTCTTCGAAGGTGTTGAGGCCGCGGTAGGGGTTGCCGCTGAACACGGTTTTGCTGCGCCGCATCTCCGGGGTCAACTGCGCCAGGGCAGCGCGCAGCTCATTGCCGTTGGCGTAGCGCTGTCGGGGATCGCGGGAGAGGCAGCGGTCGACGATCGTGGCGAGCTCCGGGGACACGTGGGGGGCGACGCTGAGCAGGGAGGGGGCGTCCTTGGAGACGATGGCCCGGCCGATGTCGCGCGCGGTCTCGCCGTCGAAGGGGGAGTTGCCGCTGGCCAGGTAAAAGATGAGTCCACCGAATGAGTAGACGTCGGAGGCGAAGGTGGCGGGCTGGCCGTGCCAAATTTCCGGGGCCATGTAGCGCGGCGTGCCCACCGCGGTCCCGGGCTTGGTCAGCGTGTTGGCGACCCCGGTGATCGAGAGGGGATGCGGTGCCGGCGCCAGCGGGAGCTGCTCGCCCGAGAGGGTTTTGTCGGCATCCGGGGCGTCTTCGTCGGAGATGGGCGGCGCGGCCTCGATGGGGCTCTGGGACTGGCCGATGGGCACCCGCTGGATCTCGGCGGCCTGCTCCAGCACTTTGGCGATGCCGAAGTCGAGCAGTTTGGGCTCTCCGTCCTCGGTGAGCATGACGTTGGCGGGCTTGATGTCGCGGTGAATCACGCCGCGTTGGTGCGCCGCTGCCAGTCCGCGGGCGATGCCGGAGGCCACTTGGAGGATGCGATCCGGGGGCATGGGGATGAGCTCGGGCGCGTCGAGGGCGCTGCCTTGCACGTACTCGGACACCAGGTAGGGCACGCCGCCCACTTCGCCCACGCGGTAGATGGACACGACGTTGGGGTGTTGCAGCCGGGCAATGGCGCGGGCCTCTACGAGGAAGCGGCTGCGCGCCACCGGGTCGGAGGCCTTGGTGATGAACTTGATGGCGACGTAGCGCTCGAGCAGCGTGTCCATGGCGAGGTGGACTTCGCCCATGCCCCCCGCACCCAGGCGCCGCATGAGGTGGTAACCATCAAAGTCATTGGCCGGGATGCTCATATCGTGCGTCATGGATCGGTTGCCGTTCGGGTAAAAAACGACACCAGTCTACATCAATATCGGCGCGGACAAAACAGGTGTGGGCGGCGCAGCGGTTAGGCGGGGTATTTTTCTTTGTAGTGGTAGTAGAACTTCAGCACTTTTTCGATGTAGCCCAGGGTGGAAGAGTAGGGCGGGACCCCGTTGTACTTGCGCACCGCGCCCTCGCCAGCGTGGTATCCGGCGATGGTGAGCACCATGTCGCCCGAAAAGAGATTGGCCAAGTACCGCAGGTAGCGCGTGCCGCCCATGATGTTTTGGTGCGGGTCGAATGGATCGGTGCAGCCCATGCGCTTTCCCGTGGCGGGCATGAGCTGCATGAGCCCCTGGGCGCCGGCCACCGAGACGACGTTGGGGTCGTAGTCGGACTCGACGCGGATTACGGCGCGGATAAAGGCCTGCGGGATGAGGTGGGTTTGGGAGGCCGCGAGGATGGAGGTGTCGTAGCGCGTGTAGCGCTTGGGGTTGCTGTCGTTGGCCATCACCGGTGTGACGCCGGGGCGGGCCATGCGCGAGCTGGGGGTCTTCATGTAGACCTTGTAGCGCTTGGCGCTCTTGCCCGAGGGCTTTCGGTTGGTGAAGTGGATGACGCCCGCCTCATCGGTGTAGGAGTAAATGTCGGCGCGCACATCGGCGACAAAGGCCATGGAGAGGGCCGCAAAAAACAAAGTGAAACAGATGGTGCGTTGGCAAATCATTTGAAATCGTTTTTACCCATTTGGTTGGCGCAGGTCCAAAATTTTGACCGGCTTTCATCGCTTTGACCTTTTGCCCCGCGCCTTATTCTACGCCGCCGCTCCGCCGCGCAGTGTGCTGTCCACGCGATTTGTCCGGGGGCGACCCGCGTACCGCCTCGCCGCTCTTGTCTGCGCAATTGACAAGCCCCGCTGGCTTTTTTAGGCTTCCGCCATGTTCGGACGCGTACCGCGACAATTGGAGTTGGGATTGCAATCGGCGCCCGCCGACACCGTCCGGTCTCGCGAACAAGCCCCCACCAGCGAAACGCAACCGCTGCACGAGCGCCGCATCGGGGCCTTCCTCACAGTGATGATGGGAGACGCCGTCGCCGTACGCCTGACGGACAACCGACGCACCCTGGTGTCGGTGCGCGCCAAACAAGGCACGCGACACGTGCGCTTACACCGCATGTTTCGCCACGCCGACGACGTCCTGCTGCGCGCCCTGGGCCTGTACTTGATGGGGATCGCCACACCGGCGGTCCAGGCAAAGATCGACGCGTTCATCGCGGCGCACCGCGGCGAAATCCGAACCGCCGCGACGCGAAAGATCCGCCGCCCCCTGCTCGCCGCAGGCCAGCACTTCGATTTAAACGAGGTCTTGCGCGATGTCAGCCAGCAATACTTTGGCGCCGCCTTGCCCGTGCACATCGGCTGGGGACAACTGCGGAGGCGCACCGCCCGTCGCCCCGCCAAGCGCATCAGCCGCGCCCTGGCCACCTACAACTTCGAGGACGCCACCATCCGGGTGAATCCCATCCTCGACTCCCCCAAGGTGCCGCGCCTGGTGATGGAGTGGATTGTCTACCACGAGCTGCTGCACCACGTGCTGCCCGTCCAGCGCTCCCAAGGGCGTTCGCGCTACCACACGCCGGAGTTCCGCGCCATGGAGCGGGCCTTTGTGGGATACGCGGAGGCGCAGGCCTGGGAGCAGGCCAACGTGGACTGGCTGGTGCGCTGACGGCTCGCGCGGCGCTGCAAAAACAACGATGTTGGCGGTGATTTAAACGCGCTTGAGGCGGTTGATGGCCCAGACTTCGATGGCCCGAAGGGTTTCAAACTGCACCCCCAGGCTGTCGCCGTCCTTGCTCCAACGGACGATGCAGGGGATTTGGCAGGTGTCTTTGACGCCGGGCAAGTCGATGTGCAGCGTGAGCTTTTCGCCGAAGCCACACGGCGCGGTGGTTTGCAGCAGGGCGCCACCTTGGCTGATGTTGACGGTGGTGCCGGGGTGCGTTCCGGTCTCGGTCTCTACTTCGACATCGGCGACAAAATCAAACCGGGCATGTTGTCTGTTTTGGCTCATAAAAGCATCTCCAAGCAGAGCAAAGTGATGAGCAACCGAAGTTCACGAGCAGGGCGCCGAAATACTAATGAAAAACGCCCGAATAAGAAACCTCTTTTTCATTCGCGCATTTTGGCAATTCAGATAACATGGGCGCCGTCGCTGGCCCAGGACGGGGCCGGGGCGCATGGCAGCGAAAAAAACACATCGGCACCCACGAAATTCATGAACGACGCATCCGAAAAAACGACACCCCAAACGGCATCCCAAACCAGTGCCCGCAAATGGCCCCTCGCGTTGGCGGTGCTGTTGGCGATGGGGCTGGCTCTTTTGATCTTTTTCCTGGCGCGAAATGCGCAAGATCCCACCCCCGCCATGCCGGAACCCACCATTGACATCGCGCAGCGCGACGCCGCGTTGAAACGCCTGCAACAGCGCGCCGGGCAACACCAGGACGACGACTACAGCCGCGCGTTGACCGAGGCCTATTTCGCGCTCAACGCCGCTGAAACCCAGCAGCCCGCCGCGCCCCCCGAGCGCATCGCCGAGCTGATGAACGCCTTCCAGGAGCGAGGGCTGGTGCCGTCAACGGGGCAAACCGATCGCTTTTTCCGGGTCGGCGATTCTCTGGCCGTCGCGTTCGAGCAAGCCTTGCACCGCGTTTTGGCGTTGGCCAAGACCCAGGGGCTGTCCGCGGTCATCCAGGCAAATGGCCCCGAAATTCAAGGGCTGTACAAATTGAGCGGCAGCTTCTTCGCGCACTTTTTGCGCCGCGGCATCGTGGCCGAGGACGGCACTTTGTCGGTGGATGGCGCGGTGCCGCAAATTCTGTTTCGCCGGCGGTGGCGCGTCTTGGGGGGCACGGCGCATCGCCAAGATTTTCTCGAGATCGAATCATTAATCGATTTGAACTTTGTCCTGCACCACACGGCGCCCACCCAGAGCGCGCTGCGCTTGGCCGCCATCCGGCGCATTCAGGGCATCGACACAAACTTCGACGCCGAATTGGCCCGGGCCCTGGTGCTGCACGAAGCCGGGCGCATCGAAGAAGCCCACGCCATCGCCGCGGCGCTGCAACAGGCGCGCCCCCAAGATCGCAGCATCGCGCGTTATGCCGCACACTTAAAGAAGCACCCCGCGCCGTCCCCGTCGGTCGCCCCCGCTGGACAAAAGTGACATCGCATTGATATACCACCGCATTGTGCCCAACGTTGCTTCCGACGCTCACCCCATCGCAGGATTGGCGCCATGGATTTAAAAAAGACGGTGTTCATTCTCCCCAATTTGTTTACGGCTGCGAGCCTGTTTTGCGGGGTCTGGGCCATCTTGCGCTGCGTGGCGGCGGACGCCACCACCGAAGACGTCTACCGCTCGGCGCTGCTGTTGTTTTATGCCTTCATCTTCGACTTGTTCGATGGCCGCGTCGCCCGCATGACCCGCACCCAATCCGCCTTTGGCGTGGAGTTCGACTCCCTGGCCGACCTCATCTCCTTTGGCGTGGCGCCGGCCATCATCGCCTACCGCTGGGCCCTGGAGAGCGCAGGCTTCGTCGGCGGCATCGTCGCGGTGCTCTACGTCTTGGCGGGGGCCATCCGCTTGGCCCGCTTTAACGTGCTCTCCCACGCGCCCAAGGCCAAGAGCGAGAAACCCGGTAAGTACATGCTGGGCCTGCCCATCCCCATGGCGGCGGCCTTCATCGTCGCCTTTGTGGTGGCGGCCCGGGCCATGGAGGACAGCCAGTGGCCGTGGCTCACCAGCAGCGGGCTGTACATCAACGGCATCGGCTACCCCATGCTGATGGTCTTCATGATCTTCCTGGCGCTCCTCATGATCAGCACGGTGAAGTTCCGCTCGTTCAAAGATTTGGCCATCAACGCCTTCAGCATCAGCCTCGTCGTCGGCCTCATCACCGTGAGCGCCGTTCTGTGGGTTTTTTATTCGCCCGCATACATTTTGATCGGCCTGCTGATGATCTACGTGGGCTTCGGATTCATCGAAGGCGTGGTGCACTTTTTTGCGCGCTGGAGCGCCTCGGCCCAGCGACGCGGGCCCACCCACAAACCCTGAAAACAATTCTTGGCTGCGCATAATTTGTGTTGTTCGCAGGCATTTGGGCTATTCTTAGCAAACGGACTTGGCCTGCGCCGAACACCGGTGCCGCGACGATAAGGGGAGGACGCATCATGAAACACACCACATCTTCAAAGGCTTGTCTCTTCGGTCTGCTGCTGCTGGGGGCGTTGGCGCTCTCGCAAAACGCGCACGCCCTCGACAAGCCCTTTTCGCGCCAGGGCATGTTCGCCGGCATGGGCTTAGGGGGCGGGGTGTCCGCGCTCATCGACGGCGATCCCCTGGGCGATCTCACCGCTCACCTGCAATTGGGGGCGGGCATTGGGGAGCGCCTAACCTTGGCCCTCAATCTCGAAGCGCACTGGCAAATCGGCAGCGATTACTTCGGCACCACCTTGGCGCCCGGCGTCGACCTGCGCATCTTCCTCTTCAAAGGCCTGTACCTCCGCGTTCTCCCCGCCATGGCGCTGGCCTGGCTCGAAGCCCCCGACAACTTCTCCGTGGGCTTTAGCGGCGGCCTGGGCCTCGGCTACGAGATGTGGTTCAACACCCAGTGGGCGGGGTCGTTTGGGCTGCAAGCCGATTACACGCACTTCGCCAATGCCTCCGATCGCATCTTCGCCGGCCTGATCTTCGGCATTCGCTATTACTAAACGGCTAATTTTTTCGCAGGAGCTGCTGCACCGCGTCGGTGAGGGCGTCGACCTTTTGGGTTAGGGCGTCCAGGCGTGCGCGCAGCGCTTCGATGCTCTCGTCGTTCATCTCCGCGGCGAGATTGCTGAGCTCTTGGCTGATGCGGTAGGTGGGCTCGTAAGTATCGACGGGTTCGCCGTAGAGCCGCTCCAGGGTTTTCTTGAGGCGGAACTCCGGCGCGATGAGCGGCGAGATGCGCAGGTGGGTCGCCCGGGAGGCCTCTTCGAGGGCGACGTAATCGTAGGGATCGGCCATGGCCAGGTAGAGCGTGTCGTTGGTGCGGCGGATGGGGATGACGGCGTGGGTGAGGGCGATTTGCCGCGGGATGAGCTTGAGGATGTCGGGCGGCACGAAGATGTCGTGGATGTTCATGTAGGGCAGGTCGGCCTGCTTGGAGAGAAAGGCCGCCAGCACGCCCTCGTCGATGAACCCGAGGTGCACCAAGGCGCTGCCCAGGCGCTCACCGGTGGACTCTTGCTCTTTGAGGGCGACGCGCAGTTGAATTTCGTCGATGAGATTGGCCTCGAGGAGCAAGTCGCCGAGCCGCGGTGGGGGCGCATGTTGCGGTGGTGTGTGCATGGGGCCAACGTATCGCCATTTATTTCCTTTGTCGACGCGCGAACGCAAAAGCGGCGAAAAGGATTTGTTTGGGCTTGCATCGATGGACACAGTCGGTAAAAGTCCATGTCTGCATAAGATAACCCCCAATTAACCGCCTATTTGCATCAGAAAAAGGAAGGGTGCGACACCATGACGAAACAACATTGGTACCGGAACACCATGCTCTTTGCCATGCTCTTTGCCGTGCTGTTTGCCTGCGCGGCCTGTATCGGAAAAACCCCCGAGTACGACCAAGACTTGCCCATCTTCGAAGGCTGCAAGGAGCAGGTCGCGCATCCCTTTGGGTCGCATCCGCAAAAATACACCAAAAAATCCATCCTCCCCGAAGTGCCGCAAGATGAAATGGACGCGGTGGTGGCGGCGTTTTACGACGGCTGGAAGCAGCGCTACCTGAAGACGGGAGCGCCCTGCGCCAAGGGCCACTACTACATTAAGTTCGACAAAAACCAGACCACGGTCAGCGAGGCCCACGGCTACGGCATGCTCACCATGGTGTACATGGCGGGCTACGACCCCGACGCGCAAAAAATCTTCGACGGCATGTACCGCTTCTTCCGGGCACACCCCTCCTCAAACTCTTCAGACCTGCTCGCCTGGCGACAGGACCTGGAGTGCAAGGAGCGCCCGGGAGACGCCAGCAGCGCCACCGACGGCGACCTGGACATCGCCTACGCACTGCTCTTGGCCGACCGCCAGTGGGGCAGCGCCGGCGAGGTGAACTACCGCGTCGAAGCCCGCAAGGTCATCCGCGCCATCATGGAGTACGAGGTCAACGCCTCGAGCGAATACCTGCTCATCGGGGATTGGGCCACCTCCAGCGACGTGCACCTCAACGGCACCCGGGGCAGCGACTTCATGCCGGGGCACCTCGAAGCCTTCACCGCCGACGACGTCGACGGCCTAAAGGGCAGCTTCGCCAAGCTCACCAAGCGCACCTACCAAATCTTCAAAGAAGTGCGCCATCCCGAGACCGGATTGATCCCCGACTTCATCGTCAGCCCCCTCAAAAACCCCCAGCCCGGCGACGGCTTCCTGGAGCACAGCGACGACCGCTGGGGCTACAACTCCTGCCGCATTCCGTGGCGCATCGGCGTTCACTACCTGCTGACGGGCAGCAAGGACGCCCTCGACATCCTCACGCCCATCACCCAGTGGATCGAAAAGGAATCCGGCGGGGTCCCCGAAGGGATCAAGGCCAACTACTCCCTCGACGGCGTTCCGCTGCACGACTACGAAGACATGTGCTTCATCGCCCCCTTTGCCGTGGGCGCCATGATCGACGCCAAGCACCAAAGTTTCCTCAACAACCTGTGGGAATCCCTGGCCACCTGGGACCCTTGGGGCTACTACGCCGACTCTCTGCGCCTGCTCTCCATGATCGCCGTCTCCGGCAACTGGTGGACGCCGGAGCTCTCCGACTGCGACGATTAAACCCCGCTGCGCCGCCTCAATCTTCACAATACATTTTGTTGTCTATCTAGCTGCTTTTACGGCTCTTTTGGCTTGTCGTAAAGGTGGCAGGCCGCGGCGTGTTGGTGGGCGACGGGCTGCATGGTCGGCACCTGTACGTCGCAGATGCCCGCCATGAATTCGGGGCAGCGCGGGTGAAAGCGGCACCCAGTTGGCGGATGCACCAAGCTGGGCGGTTCACCTGCGGGAATGGCGCGTTCGGACAGCGCATTGTCGGCGTCCACGTCGGCGATGGCGTCGATGAGGGCGCGGGTGTAGGGGTGGTGCGGCGTGTCGAGCAGGGCGTCCACCGGGGCGCTCTCGACGATTTTGCCCGCGTACATCACGAAGATTCGGTCGGCAAAGTGGCGGACCGTGGAGAGGTCGTGGGTAATGAAGGCCAAGCTCAGTTGGCGCTCGCGCTGCACGCTGCGCAGGAGGCGCAGCACCTCGACGCGCACCGAGGCGTCGAGCATGGAGACCGGCTCGTCGGCGATGAGCAAGGCCGGGGCGAGCAAGAGGGCCCGGGCGATGACCACGCGCTGCTGCTGTCCGCCGCTGAGCATGTGGGGAAACTTGGGCAGGAAGTCGGCGGCGGGCCGCAGGTTGACCTCGGTTAAGGCTTTGTCGATGCGGGCAAAGCGTTCGTTGCGCGATGTTGTGCCGTGAATGCGCAGGGGTTCGGACAAAATTTGGCGGATGCTCATGAACGGGGGCAGGGCGCCATAAGGGTCTTGTTGTACGAAGCCGATGCGGGCGCAGTGTTCGAGACGCGCCTTGCGTCCCATGCGGGGCGGCAGGGGGTGGCCTTCGATGCGCACTTGTCCGCGGGTGGGCGGGTGCAGGCCTAAGAGCGTGCGGGCCAGGGTGCTCTTGCCGCAGCCGCTCTCGCCGACAAAGGCCGCGGATTCGCCGGGGTACAGGGCGAAGTCGACGCCGTCTACCGCGCGGACGTGTCCGATGCGCACGAAGCCAAAACGGCGCAGTTCAAACCAGGTGTGCAGGTCCTCGGCTTCGAGCAAGGGAGTGCGGGGAGGCGATTGGGTCATGGCGCACCTTCGGGGGCAAAGCGCCAGCAGCGCACCGTGCTGCCATCGACGTGAAAGGTGGGCGGCGGCTGGTCGCAGCGCGCAAATCGCTGGGGACAGCGATCGGCAAAACGGCACCCCGCAGGCAGGGCGAGGAGGGAGGGGGGCGTGCCCGGAATGGCGCCGGGGGCTTCGGGTTGGCGCAGGCGCGGCACGCTGGCCATGAGGAGCTGGGCGTAGGGGTGGCGGGGCGCGTGAAAGAAGTCGCGCGCGGGGCTGCATTCGACGATTTGACCGGCGTACATGAGGGCCACGCGATCGGCGATCTCGCTGGAGGTGGCCACGTCGTGGGTGATCAGGATGAAGCTGATGTCTTGCTCGCGCTTGATGCGCTTGAGGACATTCATGATGGCGGCCTGGGTGAGGACGTCCAGCGCCGAGGTGGGCTCGTCGAGGATGACCAGGGGCGGGGCCGTCACCAGGGCCATGGCCAGGACGACGCGCTGGCGCATGCCGCCGGAGAGCTCGAAGGGATAGCGGTCGAGGACGTCGGGGGCGAGGCCCACCAGTCCAAAGGTTTCCCCCACGCGCGCCAGGGCCTTTTCGCGGGACCACTTGCTGTGAATGCGCAGGGGCTCGGCCACCTGCTCGCGCACGCGCACCACCGGGTTGAGGGCGTTCATGGCGGCTTGCATCACCATGGACATGCGCTGCCAACGCACCGTGGCGCGGAAGTCCTCTTCGCCAAGGGGCATGAGGTCGCGGCCTTCGAAATGAACGGCCCCGCTGTAGTGGGCGACGTTGCGCGGCAGCAGGCGCAGCAGGGCGCGAGCCAGGGAGCTTTTGCCGCACCCGGATTCTCCGAGCACCACCATGGCCTCGTTGGGTTGCAGCGCAAAGCTCACGCCATCGACGGCGCGGGCCTCTCCTTGGCGCGTCTGGTAGTGGAGCGAGAGATCGCTGACCTGGAGCAGGGGCGGTGTGGCGGCGGGTACAATCGACATATTACAGCGACCTCAGGCGCGGGTTGAACACGCGATCCATGGCGAAGCCCAGCATGGCAAAGCCGAGTCCGGTGAGCATCAGGAGCACCGCCGGGGCCAACACCCAGTAGTAGTATCCGTTGTACAAGGCGCTCTGGGTTTGCGCGTCGTTGAGGATTTTGCCCCAGGTGGGCAGCACCGGATCTCCCAGTCCCAGCACCGCCAGCGAGGCCTCCAAAAAGACAAACGTGGGGATGAGGGTGACGAAGGTGGGGATGAGCACCGGCAACACCCGGGGGATCATGTAGCGAATGACGATGCGAAACCCGCCCGCTCCATAGGCGCGCGCCGCCTCGATGTAGGGGGCTTGTTTGATGGGCAAGAGCATGGCGCGGTACATTTTGATGCCGCCGCCGAAGATGCTGAGCAACACCACCACGCCCAACATCAGCCAGATGCTGGTGGAGTACAGGGCGCCGATCATCACCAGGATGGGCAGCAGGGGCAGGATCATGTTGATCTCGGTGAGCCGCTGTATCAGTGCGTCGCGCCAGCCGCCGTACCAGACGCCCGCCGCAGCGATGAAGAGCGTGGTGAGGGTGGTGCCCACCGCGGCGAGGAGCCCAAAGGCCAGGGCGATGGGAATGCCCCAGAGCAGGGCCACCAGGAGATCGCGGCGCTGGTGATCGGTGCCGGCGATGCCGTGGACGCGCCCGTAGACCACGAGATCGGCCTCCAGCGTTGCCTCGTCGCCGAAGAGGATGGCGTCGATGGCCAGGGTGTAGCGCCCCTTTTGCACCACCGGGGTGGCGCCGGGGTTTCGCGACGCGGGCTGGGCAAAGAGGCCCACGTGGGGGGCCTGTCCCAGGCGCTGCGACAGGAGCTGGTGCTGCGAGATGGAGATGCGATCGGCGGCGGAGACGCGCTGGCCGCCCAGCAGGAAGCGTTCGCCAGAGGGGGTGAGCCAGGTGAGGCGCACAAAGGGCGCGCGGGCGCTGTGATCGGTTTGGAGAAACACGTTGAGTTCGCTGGGGAAGCCGTCGGCCTCGTAGTCGAAGTGGAGCGCGATGTGCTCTTGGCGTCCCCCGGCGAAGTGGGCTTGGGTGCGGGGGGCGTCGCGGGTCGACAGAATTTGGGTGCGCGGATTGTTGTTGCCCGCAAGCCAGTCGGTCCAGGCAGGCGCGGCATTGACGGGGTACATGCGCCAGGCGTCGCCGCCCCGCCACTTGGCCAGGGCCTCGCCGTAAGGGATAAACAGGGGGGCGAAGAGCCCGGCCAGCAGGAGCAGGGCGATGAGCAGCAATCCCGCCACGGCAGAGGGATACCGCCGCAGCTCGGCGAAGGCGCGCGAGAAGGACGTCATGAGCGGCCTCCTTGGATGCGCACCCGGGGATCGAGGATGGCGTAGAGGATGTCGAGCAAGAAGACGGTGATGGCGAGCAAGTAGGCGAAGATGACGACGGAGCCGATGATCATGGGGGTGTCGCGGTGTCCGATGGCGCGGAAGAGCAGGCTGCCCAGGCCCGGCCAGTTGAACACCTGCTCGAGGATGATGGCGCCGCTCCACAGCCCGATGAGCATCAGGGCAAAGCTCGTGATGATGGGGGAGAGGGCAGGGCGCAGCACGTAGCGCTGCTCGATGAGGCGGCCCGGCAGTCCCTTGGCCCGCGCCATTTCGACGTAATCTTCGCTGGAGTGGATGAGGAAGAAGGTGCGCCACGAATAGATGGAGATGAAGATGGACGAAAAGAACATGGCCGCCAGGGGCAACACCATGTGCTGGGCCACGCTGAGTCCCCAGGCGACGCGGCCTTCGGGGGGAGGCACGTGCACCATGCCGCCCGCCGGGAGAATGGGCGTCAAGAAGGCGAACACCAGGATGAGAAAGATGCCGAAGAACCAGGCCGGGGCCGCCGAGGTGGGGGCCAGGGCGATCACCGCGCGATCCATCCAACTGCCGTAGCGGCGCGAGAGGCGCAGGGCGAAGAAAATCGCGCTGAAGAAGACCGCGAGGTTGGCCGTGCCAAAGAGCAGCAGCGTGGCGGGCAGGCGCTCCAGGATGATGGCGGAGACTTCGCGGGCACCGCTGTCGCTGTGCATCTCCTCGGAGCGGCCCAGGTCGAGGCGGACGGCGGCCAGCAAGTAGTCGATGCTGCGGGCGACGAAGGGCTGGTCGAGCCGGCGGCGCTTTACCTCTAGGGTGACGCGGGATTCGATGATGTCGTCGCGCTCGGCCACGGGCATGTCGAAGAAGGCCGGATCGGCGCGGACCTGCTCGCCCACGGTGGTGCGGATTTGCAGCAGCCGCAGTTCGTCGACCTTGCCGCCCATGTTGGCGATGAGAATGGTGAGATACACCCCGATGACCACCGTGACGAACAGCCCCAGGAGGCGCAGCAGGGCAAAGGGGAGAAATCGAGACAGATTTTGTCTTATCGCAGTGGCTTTGGAGATGGGGCGCGGTGTGTTTTTCATGGCACGGTCACCGAACGGGGCATTTGTTCCACCGTGGCAAAGGCGTGGGAGACAAAGGTGGGCAGCACGACCCGCCGGGAGCGCACCACCAGTTCGAGGCTGTTGGCGCCGGTGCCCAATGGCCGCAGCACATCGGGCGGCAGGACCACCGCGTATTGCCCCGGTGCGACAAAGGTTGCGTCGCCGCGGTGCGCGAGCTTCCCGTCGCCGTCAAACAGCAAGTATTGCACGGGCTCCAGGGCGTCTTGCGGGTAGGGGGCGCCGCGGTAGGTGACCCGCAGGGAGAAACGGGCCGGCTGGGACATGGGCGCCAACATGGGGCCGTCCACCTCGGCTTCGGGGATCTCCGGGCGGCTGAACCGCAGCCACTTGTCGGCGGGGTCGGGGAAGTCGGCGAAGCGGCGAATGGTGACGATGCGCTCCACCGGGTGCACGGCGTGCAGGTAAAAGGGGCCGTCTCCCACCCAGAGGTGCTGGCGTTCTGCGTGCCAGGTTTGTAGGGCCTTGTAGCGCTGCGTCGGTTCGTCCGGGGCGGCGAGCCAGGGCGCGAGGGCCGCGGCAAAGGGCACCCAGTTGTCGCGCGCGGCGGCCTCCAGGTGTCGGCGCAACACCGCGAGGCTGGGACCGGCGATGTAGTTCATCCAGTCGGTGCGGAGCTGGTCGGCCTTGTGGGAGGAGAAGGCCAGTTCGCCCGCGGTCTCGGCCCGGATGCCGATGGCGAGCATGTGCCAGGGCAGGGGCTCCAGGGCGCGCTGCGCCACAATGGTTTCGGCGTCGAGGAAGGCCTGGTCGCTGTAAAAGTCGATGGTTAGCGGGGCCGTGTCGATGATCTGCAGGCCCTTGAAGTGGCGCATGAAGACCTCGAAGCCCGGCAGGTAGCTCGCGTCGTACAACGGCGAGGCTTCGTCGGCGCGGCAAAAGGCGAGGATCCAGGGCAGCATGATGTCGGACATGGACATGGGGGTGCCGTCGTGCCAAGTGCGGGACAAGAATTGGCGGTCGTAGATGATGCGGGTGCGGGTGCGGGCGGTCAACCCCTCGGGGTGGGTTTCGGATACCGCGGCGAAGCGATTTTCGCGGCCCAGCCAACCGAGCCAGGCGTCGGGCGGGACATCGATTTGCGGCTGGGTTTCGAGGGATATCCAGTCGAGGGTGCGCGTCACCGGCAGGCTGGATTCGGCGGTGAGGATGGCCTTTTGGATGCGCTGCGGGTGAAAGAGCCCGGTGAAGGGATCGGGGAGCACGGGGCTGTCGTTGAGGGCCCGGTAAATGGTGGAGTCGAAGAGCCAGTTGCTGCCGGCGACGGGGTTCCAGGGCTCCACCAGCATGCCCGGGGTGGCGTAGATGACGCGCCCGCCCACGCGATCGCGAAAGTGCAGGGTGTAGGGCCACAGCCGCGAGCCGGGGATGCCGCCGGCCAAATCCGCGGAGACGCTGAGGTTTTCGGCGCGCGGGAAGATGTTGAGCTGGTCGATGAGCCACACCCGCACCGAGTCGCGCATGGCGTGTTCCAGGGCTTGCGACATGAGGTCGGCGCGTTCAGCGGCGGTGGCGAAGTCGCTGCGCTCCAGGCGCTCGCAGAGGTTGTCGAAGGCCGGGGTGGGGTTGTAGGCCTGCCACAGGGGCGCAGAGCGGCCGCGCTTGGTGTAGTAAAAGCTGAAGTTCTGCGACTGGTCGCGGTTGATAATCGTGGAGACCCAGCCGCCGGTGTACAGGTGCCACTGTCCCAGCAGGGGATCGCCGCCGAACCAGATGCGCGCCCCCTCTTCGGCGGTGCGGTACAGGCGGCTCGTGCGAAAGCCGATGTCTTCGAGCAGGTTGCCCACGTAGTCGCCGATTTGCTTGCGCGTGTCGTCGGAGCGGATGAGCAGGTGCAGTGTGACCGGTTGTTCGTTGTAATGCCACACGCCCCCTTTTTGCACGGCGCCGAGCTGGCGCATGTGGCGCGAAATAACTCGCTGGGCACGGGCGGGGTCGGGGCTGTAGGCCAGTTCGAGGCGGCGCACCACCTCGGCCAGGGCGGCGTAGTCGGGGAAGGCGGTGTTGAGGGGCAGGTACTTGGGCACCGCCAGGCCGCCGTAGAGTTCCTCGGAGATGTGGCGGCGATCGACGAGCCAGTTGAGGGCCTCGCGGATTTCCGGCACGGCAAAGGGGTTGAGCTGTCCGTTTTTGAAGACCGGCCCCGCCGGGTTGAGGGTGAGCTCGGAAGAGGAGCCGTAGGCCATCTCGAAGGTGGCGGTGCGCGAGTCGCGCAGGCGGTGAAACACCGTGGTGTGGGTGATGCCCTGGGCAAAGAGGTGGTAGGTGCCTTTTTCAATCATGCCGGTGACCTTGCCCAGATCGCTCTCTTGGGTGAACACGACCTCGTCGACCAGGGCGCCGCGGCGGGCCTTGCGGGTTTTGTCATCCCAGGCGAGCGGGGTGTCGGGGGGTGGCGCAGGCGCGTCAGAAGCAGGACGACAGGCGGGGAGGGCGATGCTGGCGCCGAGCAGGACGGCGAAAAAGAGACAAAAAATGTCCCGGTGGCGCGCCGGGGAGACCGCCGAGAGGTGCCAGGGCCAAGCCAGCATGGGGCGCGTATCGCGGGAGGACATAGGGGGGTTCTAGTACAGTTCGGCGCAGATGCCAACCAAAACAACTGAACAGGTGTTTAATTAATGTGGGGCGTTTTTAGGGGTGTCGCGGGAGCGAATTACTTCTTTTTGAGGGCTTCGAGGACTTTTTCTTTGTCGAGCTTCTTCGTGCAGAAGAACCAGTCGTGACAAGTGACGTCTTCGTCCTTGCTCTCCATGCGCTCCTTGGCCACGCCGCAGGAACCCGCTGTGGGTACGATGACTTCCTCGCCGGGGCGCCAGTCGGCGGGCATGGCAACATCGAACGCGTCGGCGGCTTTGAGGCCTTGGACAATGCGGACCAATTCGTCGAAGTTGCGGCCCAGGCTCAGGGGATAGTACAAAATGGTGCGAATGATGCCCTTGGGGTCGACGACGAATACCGCGCGAACCGCCTTGGTGTTGCTCTCGCCGGGCTGGATCATGCCGTACTTGGAGGACACGTCCATCGTGATGTCTTCGATGAGCGGGAAGGTGATCTCCATGTCCTTCATGCCCTTGTAGTTGATTTTTTCTTTGATGGTGCGCAGCCAGGCGATGTGGCTGTACAGGCCGTCCACCGAGAGCCCTACGAGCTTGCAGTTCATGTCGTTGAACTCTTTTTCGAGCTTGGCAAACGTCATGAATTCTGACGTACATACGGGGGTGAAGTCGGCGGGGTGGCTGAACAAAATGACCCAAGACCCCTTGTAGTCGGCCGGAAAGTTGATGTCGCCTTGTGTGGTAATGGCTTTAAATGCGGGGGCGGGTTCGCCGATTAGGGGCAGACGGGTTACTTTTGCGTTTTCTTCCATGATGTTCTCCTCCTCGTGTGGGAATATGCCCCAACGGATACGGGATATCGCAGGGCAAGGTTTGTGGTGCACTAACTATGGTCACGGGAAAGCGTCTTTGCAACCCGTTCCCATCAAAAACAGGTGAAAATCAGCAAAAAAATGAAAGAAACCGTCACTTTCAAATTGCATCGGCTGTTGCTTTTGTTTCTTTTGGCATCCGTGGCATCCTGCGAGCCCGATGTCGTGTCGGTTCACCTGTTGTCCTACGACCCCCAAAGCGATCGCTACATTTTTCAAGTCGAAGAAATCACAACCCTCGAAAACATATCGCGCCTCGAAGGACGCGCCACCCGCCTCATTGCCGGCACCCGGCTGACACTGGACTACGAAAAGGGCGAGATACGCTGGCAATCCGTGGGGTCTCCGGTGGCCATGGGTTACATCCGTCACCGCGGCGTCATCTATCCCGAGGACTACGCCTCCATGGTCATGGCCGCCGCCTACCGCAACATCGAGCTGTCGATGCGCTTCTTCGAGGACTCCGGCATGCCGCAAAACCTGTTGCCGCCCCTCGACACTTATTACGAAGCGGGCATCCGCATTGTGGACACCGCGTACGGCGACGATAAAAAGAAGCACTTAGAAAAAGATAATGTATTTTACTTGCCCATCAACGAGCGCGATCGCGGCTTTTACGTGCTGCCTTTCAGCCTCTTCCAAACCCTACCGCTGGCGGCCAACACGGGCATCATGGCCCACGAATACACGCACGCCGTCTTCGACCAGCTCGTTTACACACCTTTAAAGGGCGCCTTTTACAGCCAGTGGCCCCTGTACAATGAATTGTCGGCGCTCAACGAAGGGGTGGCCGACGCCTTTGCCGTGCTCATCACGGGTGATCCGCGTTTTATGCGGCACTCCATCACCCCGGAATGGCAGCGCGACGCCAGCAAAGAAA
>JAAYKL010000097.1 GCA_012522445.1 Myxococcales bacterium
CAGAGATTGCAGCGCCTGGTCTGGTCGGATCCCAACATGCACCGAACCGGAAGAACTGGTTTCACAAAGAGTGCGAATGGAAGCGTAGCGAGAGGGTGGTTTTCCGTTTTTGGCGGGTGGCAGTACCCGCGTGCGATGACCGTTTCTGGATGAAGTTTTTAACCGGTGCCGCAGGAGCATAAGGACGATGACAACATACCCGCGAAGAACAAAAAATGCCGTGAACGGCAAACCAAATGAACCGCCGTTTTCAGTTGCCCCTGAGGTGCCTTCTCATGGAAGTCATTCGGGACGGTAAAACTGAGGCGTTCAGAGTCATTCGGGACGGTCTGCTCATTCTGGCGAGGGGTTGGAACGCGTCACCGATGGACATTTCGCGTCTTATGCGTGGCCCAAATGGCCATTTGGGGGCCTATCGTTTGACACAGATGCCGTGCGGGCATTATCCCAAGCAATGTCCGTGATGGCCCCTCCCTAGGCGATGCGGCCACAAGGAGAAGAAAGAGAAAGAAAATGAAAGTGCGTTTTCCATTTATCGCGGCCCTTGGATTTGCCGCCCTCTTCACCGCCTGTCAGGACGAGTCGCTCCTCCAACAAGACGGGGCATTCGACGATGACGCCGACCTGCGCGCCGACACCGACTCCGCCGCGACGCCAAGCGCAAACAGCCATGTCGCGACCGACAGCGCACCGCCCATTCCCGAGGACATCGACTCCCTGTGCCATCCCGACTGGGGGGTCTACGACGCCGGGTTCGGTGTGTGCTGGAAAAAAGGCGCGGGCCGGTTGGGCAATTGGCATCAGGCGCTGGCGATCTGCGACGACCTAACGCTCGGCGGTCATGGCGATTGGACGCTGCCCACCCGCCAAGACTTTGTCAACCTACTGGGGGGCTGCGATGACCACGTGCGGCAAATGCAAATCGGCCGCTGCGACAAGTGCTTCGGCGACGTCGAGACCCGCTGTGCCGCATTGTTTCACGACGCACCGGATTGGACCCACACACCCACGGGCTGGACGTCGGACACATTTGACGACCGAGAGGACGTGGCCTGGATGCTCCTCGCGCAAATGGAGGGGCAACTGAAAGAGCTGGCCATTCACTTCACATGCCTTCGCCGGGTGCTGTAGCGCCTGTCTTTTTTTTGCGGGAGATGCCGCCTAGCACGGCAACATTTGCTATGTCGCCCAACGGCCGCATCATATATAACCAAACGAACCCATTGTGTGCGTCACCACCCATCACCAGGAGGCACCCATGAAACCCGGCAACCATCTGCTCGCACTTTTGTTGGGCGCATCCCTGTTCGCCGCTGCCTGTGCCGCGACGCCTACCGCGCCCACGACCCGCGCCGACCTCTTTGAGGAGGACGACCTGGGCCTCTCTTCGGCCCCGCCCCCGGTCACCGAGCCCTTTGCCTGGCGAAAACCGCCGGCCCCCATCGCCGACAACGGCCCCTGGGAAGTGACGGGCTGCCGACAAAAAAAAGGCCTCACCGTCGCCTTCACTGTCTCCGATGACAAAACCGCCACGGGCAAAATCGTCGAACCCGGCAAAGCCGCAATTTTGGGTTACGAAGCGGGTGAGGTCATCTTTACCGATCTCGTCGCCAACGACTTTGGCGCCTGGCGCGGAAAATACAAATGGCGCAATGCCTTTGGCGTCGAACGCTGGGATCCCATCTACATGCTCATGGAGGGCGACATCTTGAGCGCCACCATGACCACGGACGCTTGCTTTAAAAAGATGGAATCTCTCGCGCCGCCCAAGGCCGAAAATGCCGACGCCGAGGCCACCGCCGAACCCGCTGACAAAACCGATATCGAGGTCCGTGAGGCGACCGATACAAATACTTCCGCTGCCAAAACCAACCCAGCCCCAAGCCAGGACAGCCCCAAGGCATCCCCCGCAGACGCGCCCCAATAACCCGCCAACGCGACCAAGCCCCGGTGCCCGCACCGACACCCCATGCCTTTTCTTTGTTGTTTCCCGCGAATTGCGGCACACTTTCACGCGCGTACATAAGAAATGACAAAGCGAAACGACATACAAGGGCCCCTTGCCCCGCTCGACACCGACAGCATCGCGCCAGAAGTCCACGGAACCGAAAAACGAACCACCGCCGCGCTGCGTCTCTTGGGCCGCCTGGGACTGGTCTTTGCCCGCACCTTCCGCCTCTTCTTCACCGCCCACTGCGACAAGCGAGAGTCCTGGCGCATGGCGCACCGGTTTACCAATGGCTCTCTCGCATTCATCGTCGTCTCCATGGCCTTTGTCGGCATGATTATGGTCTACCAATCCACCGAGCAGCTCGCGCGCGCTGTGGGCGACACCACCTTGGTGGGCGCCTCGTTCCTCAAATTGCTCGTCCGGGTGCTGGGCCCCACGGTCATCGGCATGCTGCTCGCCTGCCGCGTGGGTGCTGGCATTGCCGCAGAGATCGGCGCCATGGCGGTCACCGACCAATTGGATGCCATGCGCATGTCCGCAGCCGACCCCATCGAAACACTGATGGTACCGCGCCTCCGAGGTGGCCTCATCGCCTCCCTCGCCTTGGTCATCATCGGGTCTTTCTCTGCCGTCCTCGCGGGGCTCGCCACCAGCCGCCTCATGTACGGCATGGCACCCGGCACCTATTTCAACTTCAGCATGATCCAACCCTTCGACGTCGTGCAGGGCATCGCGAAATCTTTCAGCTATGGCGTGGCCGTTCCGATCATCTCCGGTGCCTTTGGCCTGTTTGCGCGAGGCGGTGCGCGCGGCGTTGGCGAGGCCACCACTGCGGCCGTTGTCGGCTCTTCTTTTGCCATTGTGCTGCTCGATTCGCTAATATCGATGGCAGCGCATATTTTGGAGGGCCTATGATCGCCTTCCGAAATGTTGCGATTACACTGGGCAACCGAAACGTATTAAACTGCGTCTCACTCGACATCAAAAAGGGAGAGATATTCTGCATCATCGGGCGCTCCGGCGCTGGCAAAAGCGTCATGATCAAGCAACTCGTCGGGCTCTTGCACCCCAACGAAGGCAGCATTCAATTTGAAGGACAGGAAGTCACCACAATGAAAGAGAGCGAACGCATTGAGCTGCGCCGGAAATGCGGCATGGTCTTTCAACACGCGACCCTGTTCGACTCCATCTCCTGCATTGAAAACGTCGTGTTGCCCATCCGAAAACACCAGGGACTCCGCGGGGCCCCGGCGCGCGAAAAGGCCCTGCAATTCATGGCGCAAGCCGGCGTCGCCCACCTGGCAGAACGCGATCCGGCCACGCTGGGTCCCGGACTCCGCAAGCTGGTCGCCATCGCCCGAACCTTGACCATGCAGCCCCACGCCATTTTGTTTGACGAACCCACAACGGGCCTCGACCCGCTAGCGGCGCGAAAATTTGATCGCCTCGTCAAAGGCCCCTTGGCGCAATCCGGCATCACCCAAGTCTTGGTCTCTCACGACGTGCGCTCGGTGTTCGATGTGGCCACGCGCTTGGCCATGTTGCACGAGGGGAAAATTCGTTTTATTGGTACGCCGCAACAACTGCTGCAGAGCCGCGATCCGGTGCTCAAAAGTTTTATCGAAGGCAGGCCAGATCTCATGCCAGAAACCGAGGTCTCAACGTGAGAGACGAAAAGCACTTAGAACTCAAAGTCGGCGCGATGATTTTGATCGCCTTAACCATTTTGGTCGCCTTCATCCTCATCCTCGGCGATTGGTCCTTCGGAAAGCGCCACGCCCTGCACGTGTACTTTCAAAACCCCGGTGGCCTCTCCGCGGGCGTCTCGGTGAAGGTGGCGGGCCGGGACGTGGGGCGCATCAGCGAGATGACCTACCTCGGGCAGAGCGGTCCGCAGCACCCAGTCAGCGGCCGGCCAGCGCTGGTTCGCACCAAGCTCGAAGTCAACGATACTGCCTTTCAGTCCCTGCGCGCCGATGCCAAATTTTACATCACCACCAAGGGCGTGCTCGGCGATCCCTTCCTCGAAATCGATCCCGGCACATCTCCGACGCCCATCGATGCCAGCAAGCCCTTGTTCGGCACCGACCCCCCGCGGCTCGATCTCCTGTTGGCCGATGCGGCCGAGCTCATCCAAGCCCTCAACCGCCTCTTGATCAGCAACGCCGACAGCTTCGACAGCCTCATCCGCGGCGGCGCCAACGTGCTCACCACCCTCGACGCATTCATCGCCACCCCGGAGAGCGCCGAGGGCAAAAACCGCATCATGCGCATCCTCGAAAATGTCGAAAACCTCACCGGCGACGTGCAGCAACTGGTGCAAAAAACCCAAGAGAAATACATCGACGACCCGGCCTTGCAGCGCACCATCCAAAATATGTCGGCGCTGACCGGCAAGCTCAACCGCGACATCGACCCGCTGCTGGCCGACGTGCGCGCGTCCCTCCAAACCCTCACCAACTTGGGCGACGCCCTGGGCCCCGAAGAGCAAAAGGCCCTGCGCGAATCCCTGCTGCGCCTCAACGAAATCGCCCAGCGCGCCAACCACACCATCGCGCGTGTCGACGACATGATTGTCCGCATGGATCAAGGAAAAGGCACGATGGGGCGCTTGCTCAAAGACGATGAAATCTACGACGACCTCAAAGAACTCGTCCGCGACATCAAACGCCATCCCTGGAAGCTGATCTGGGAAAAGTAAGCCCCGTCAATCCGCTGTGTGGTCCCCCGCATCGAGCCCGAGCCATGCGGTCAGGCGCTGCGCAATCGCCGTTTGATCATCTGCGGCGAGGGTGTACTGCGCGTAGTAGTAATGCAGCAGCCGCTGTGTTCGCGCCATGTCCGGGGCGACGCCTTGCGCCAGCAGCACGTGCAATTCGTCAGCGCTGCGCACCTCGTGGGCGGCATATGCATAATCGCATTTTCCCACCACCACCACTGGTCGCCCGTGTATGAGCGCCTCCAGCCCCGTGCCCGAATTCACCGTGAGGACCGCCTCGGCATTTTGAATGAGCTGGTGCACCGAGGCATTGGAAAGAACGATGTCGTCCTGCTCTGCCAACGATGTCAACACGCGCTGCACGCGCATGCTGGCGCAATAGGGGTGGCGCTTCACGACAACGCGGGTGGCGGTTTCGCGGTAATGCTGCACCACGGCGTGTAGCAGTTCCAGGGCATCCATGTGGGCCAATTGCGCCACGACGTCGGTCTGGACCTGCAAGGGGACAAACACGTAGCGCTCCGGCAGCGGTGTTGTGTCGCGGTGTTGCGCGTACTTGGAAACATTCCGCTCCACATACTGGCGGTACAGGTCTTGGCACGTAGCGGCACACACCTCCGGTGTGACATGCGCGGAAAAGTCGTCGATCAAAGACGCGTCATTGGCGATGGAGGCAAACCCCGCAAAGCCCGCGCCATCGAAGGAGCAGCGCCCCTGCAATGTCGACTCCTGAATGTGCAACCTGCGCGAGCTGGGCGACGACACCGTGTGATAGGAAATCACGTACGCCTCGGGAATGCAGGGCTCACAATAACGCCAGTTGTGCTGAATCCGCGGCACCACGGCGACATCTTCGCGCGAAAACAACGCGCGCATCGCGTTGACAAAGACAACCCGCACCGTGGCGTGGGTCGTTTTTTCTTGCCACGGAAGGGCCCAAAACGCCGAGGGCAAAAAGAGCTCCACCACCGGGGTTTTATCGGATGGCAACTGGCTCACCGACACCACCTCCCCTTGCCACAACGCCCCAAAATCATCGCCCGCTTCGTTGCGCCACAGCAGCTCCGCGAGCCGCGGATGCCATCCCAAATCCCGTTCGACGCGCCGCACCAACGCATCCCAATTGGCGGGCAAGGCGATGCGACGCTCGCGCGCCCGTTGCGTCAGTTGGATGGTCACATCGGGCAAACGCGCCAGCAGCGATTGGCGAATGGCCGTTGCGATTTCTTTGCTGCTCCCCTTCAAAGTGCCCAACCAATGGGCCCGAAGGCGCTGCTGCAAAGCAAAGAGCGCCTGGTGGTGTTCGGGATAATGGACAGAGACGCGCAGCAACATCGGCAACCGCACGCGAAAAAACGCATCGGATTTCTCCAACAACCCCGCAAAAGAGCGCGTGCCCTCAGCGAACAGTCCGCGATCGCTCTCAAACGATAAGCGGCGCAGCATGCCGTACCCCGGCGAGGTAATGCTGGCGATGCGAAAGTGGGTGTGGGCGGCAGCGAAATCCGCATTGTCGTTGTACAGCGCGGCCAAGTGCAAGTGCAGCGTGGTGCTCCGGGTAAAGGTACGCTGCCCCAGCATCAACACGCGGTGCGCCGCCACATGATCGCCTGCGGTGCGCAAATGCTGGGCGTACATCAAGACAAACCATCGTTTCCGCCCGAAGAGAAAATGCAGCAGCCGCAACCCAACGGCATTGCGCGCCAACGCGGCAAACAAAGTGTTAAACCGCCGTGTCATCCATGTACGCAATCGCGATGAGCGCTTGGGGCTCGACCAAATTCTTTGCAAAAAACGCATGCCTCACTCACCAAAATACTGCTGCAGCACATCCGCCGCGCGCTGTGCCGCTCCCGGTTCCCGCAGGTACAATTCGTCGACAAACGCTCGGTTGTCGCGTTGAAAATCCACCGTCCCGTTCAACACATCGCCGAGGGTTTGGCGCAGCAATGCGGGAGATTCCAAGACAGGCCCAATGCGGTGTCGCTCGGCGTATTCCAGGCTATTGACATCCAACTTCGCTCCCATGCGGCTTGTCGTTTGATCGTGCAGCAGCACCACGGGACGCTCGCAATACAACGCGTCAAATATCGCGCCGCTGTAATCCGAGAGCACCGCATCGCAAACCGAAAACAAGGAGAGCAAATCATCGTTGGCACCGAACAAATGTGTGGTCTCTTTCAACAATTTGGCGCGCCATGTCTGGCTCAATAGATCGGTATTGTGGTGCATCTTGAGCAGCACATTGTACGCGTCGGACAACGACAACACGGCATCGATGTACTGCGGCAGCGTCGACAGTTCTCCCCAAGTGGGCGCGTACAAAATCGTCGGTTTGTTGGCATCCAGCAGCGGACCAATCTTTTGGCGCGCACGTTCGTGAAAGGCGCTGTCATACCATGCATCCATGTGGGGAGGACCCACGATGGCAGTGGGGCACCACGGGCGGATCTGCGCATCCGCGTGGGGACCGTACACCAAGCACAGTGCGGCCTTGGCACGCCACGCGCCATAATTGTGCGGCGACTTGGCATAACCGTACTGCACCATGGCAACGGCGCTGCGGCGAATGTCGTCCATCTGTGAAAACGGCGTCTGACACACAAAGACATCGAATGCGCCGTCGAGTTCACGCACGTTATCTCGTCTCCAAATCACCGTGGGCAACCCGGTTTCGGTCAACAGCGCCTCATCAAATTGGTAAATGTGTTGCTTGCGTTTCTCGATGAGAATCGTCGCATTGGGCAAACGTTGCGCGATGGACAGTGCGTGCTTCAACTGAAAGGGATTCCAGCCGATAAAGGCGAAGGACGTCCCCAGATTTTTCGGCGCAATCATTACAGGGCGAGGATGACGGCCGCAGACATAGCGACTTGGTAGATGATCTGCATGACGTCGGTGGCGTTTTGCAGCACCTTGGTGTCGATGCGCGGCGGCACCAAAATTTGATCGCCGGGCTGGATGTGCACCCGCGGCTTTTCAACCGACACCGAGGCGTCTGCGTGCAGCACAATGACCGCGTTGTTGTCGGCGCGATCCGAAAAACCGCCCGCCATCAAAATGTAATCGCGCGCCGTCAAGCCCGGTTTGTGGATCACCGCCTGGGCCATCATCACCTCGCCCCCCACGCGCACGACGTTGGTGCGCTGCGGAATCACAATGGTGTCGCCGTGCTCCAAAATAACGTTGAGCTGCTCTCCGTTTTGGCTGGTCACCACCCGGCCCAAGGGATCAATGTCGCGGGCGCGTTCGACAAAACGCGCGGTCAACTCCGCTTCGCGCACCCGAATTTCGGCTTCTCCGCGCGAGGCCGACAAGGCCAACAGCGAACTGCGCTCCAAGCGAAACAGGCTGTCGGAAATGGCTTCTTTTTGCGCCTTGGCCACCGAAGGTCTGCGGATGTGCACCGCGCGCGTCGCGGCGATGTCGGGATTGACCGGCACCAAGTTCAAAACGTCCAGCAGTCTCGCGCCCCGGCGCACAGTCATCATGGAAGGTCCGTCAAACTCGCCTTCGAATCTGACAATGATCGTATCGGTTCGGCCGTCGTCGCGCAGCGTGACCGTGTCACCATCCATGAGCTTTTCGAGGCGAAACTCGCCCAGAGTGGCCGTTCGCGCATAGGGCAAACCCTCGCGCAAGCCTTCAATGGTCACCGCCGTAGCCGACGCCATCGATGGAACGATGCGCAGCGCATCTTCGCCTGTGTTTTGGTCCCCCAAAAACTCGACCAGGGAGGGTTGCAGCACATCTCCCATCAGGGTGATCTGCGGCCCTCGTCGCCCCACCAAAATTGTGTCGTTATCCTTCAACTGCGGGACCTGCAGGGTGCCGCTCAAGACGAACTCGTACAAATCGATTTCAGCGAGCTGCGCGCCATCGCGCAAAATAAACACCGAGCGATAACTGCCAAACAGCGGGTCAATGCCGCCCGCCTGGTCGATGAAAAAAAGCACGCTGTCCGAGGGGATTCCCGCATAGCGTCCGGGATTTTTCACCCCGCCTGTCACGAAAACACCCACGGGATTCGCCGTGAGCAAATTCGTGTAAACGCGGACATGCTGAATGTAGATTTTTTTAACCGCCGCCTCGACGGCGCGCGTTAAATCGGCATTGCGAACGCCCGCCAGACGCACCGGCCCAATCTCCGGAATGAAAATATTGCCCTGGCCATCCACGACAAAGACATTGTTGATTTGCACCGTCCCCCAAGTGTACACGGCCACTTTGTCGCCGCTCATCACGACGTAGTCGGGGTTCATGCCAATTTCCCGGGTGCGTAAGAAATTTCCGGTAAACAGATTGGCCGCAAAGGGCGTGGGCACAAGATCCGATGAAGGCGCGGCGGTTTGGACGGATGCGCTGCGCGAAGGTGCCGCTGGTAACGGAGACGCGTCGGTCGCCTCCGGAACGGGATTGTAAACAGCGTCGCTCAACACTTGCGCCAATGCCGCATTGCCGACCAAAGCCAACAACACCGCCAACAGCGCGCTCATAAATAGTGGGTTTGAAAATCTATTCTTCATTGGAAAGTTTTATACCTGCAATGGCACATCGGTTGCAATGTTCTAGGGCCTAAACCAAGGGTTAATCGATTTGTTTTACCTGTTCTTCTCAAAAAAGTTAAAAAAAAGCCCTGACCGGTTTGATCCGATCAGGGCTTCGAACAAAGAAATCTCCGGCGATGACCTACTCTCCCACAGAGCTACCCCTGCAGTACCATCGGCGCAG
>JAAYKL010000098.1 GCA_012522445.1 Myxococcales bacterium
CAACGAATTCGGCGAACCCGGCGCCGAACTCATGGAGGGGGTATTTGCGGGTTCTTGGAACGATGTTGAGCCCGCTTATGGAATACGCCTTCGCGGCACCATCAAGGCCTACTTAAAGCGTTAAGGGAGCACAAAACAAGGACTGAGCCATGAAAGCCATTGTGCTGAAAATCGGTGTGGCAATCCTGGCATTGAGCGCTTTGGGTTGCGGAAAAAAACAGCAAGACGCGCAGCCCACCGATATCGTTCACGAATCAACATCAGAACCCACCTTGGCTGTTGCGAACATCACCAACACCGTTCCTTGGCGGTCAGGCGAGCTGGGCGTTTACCGCGTAGAGATGTCGAGTCGCCTTGCGGACTCCTCCAACCATTTGCTGCTCGACCTGTCCGTCGAAGCGCATTTGCACGTGGCAGTGCAGCGCGTTCAAGGTTCGCGGACAACGCTTTCGCTGGCATTGGTTGGGCCGTTGGTGCGCCTCGAAGGAGACGACCCGTCGCGCACGAGCGCTCAGGCCGCTTCGCTGCAAGACGAGCTTACCCAGCCGTTTGTCGGCACATTTCACCGCGGTGCCATGGAGGAGATGGGCTTTTCATCCGGCGCTTCGGCGTTTGCCGTTGGGGTGCGCCGTACCCTTCTTTCGGGCCTGCAAGTGCCGGTTTTATCGCCAGACGCCAGGTCGATAGAAGCGCGAGAATTCGATGCCAATGGCGAGGTTGTGGTGCGCTACACAAAAATCGATGAGGGCTCGTGGAGGCTGGAAAAGCAATCCTACGTACGCGGTCTGTACGAAAATGATGGCGCCGACGCAATGCAACAAGGGCCGCGCCCTGTGTTGAAGAGCGCCAAGGGAAATTTGTTGATGGCAGATGGTCGGTTGGTGCGCGCAGAGCGCTCCGATGTGGTCCATGTCGACATTATGGATGCCGGCGGCATGCGCAGTCACACCGCGTTGTCTGTGGCGCTGGACACCACCGCCCCACCTCCAGATGCGTCGCTGCTGTCGCTTGATGCATCTGCCATGACAGTACTTGCGGCGGACAAACCGTGGCATACACCGCTGGACATCGGCGCCATGGATGCAGCGCGCATGGAAGGGCTCACCTTTGATGCCGTGCTCAAGGCGTTGGTGGCAAAGGCGAAAGATCCGCGACGGCGCGGCCTGTGGTCGAAGAAAAACGATGAAACTGCGAGCGAAGTTCAGGCGAAGGACGCCGCCGAATGGACAGAGGATTGGTCGCGTTACTTTTCGGCACTCCCTGCATTTTTTCGGCAACAACCCCAAACCCTCAAGCGCGCCGAAAAAGAAATTCGCAGAGGCAGCCCGGCCACCACTTCGCTGATAGGTGGCTTGTCGTCGAGCGGGATTGCCGCGGCTCAGCAACTCTTGCTGAAACTGGCGCGCGATACCAAGCTCGATGCCGCGTTGCGCGAATCGGCGCTGCGCAATGTGGCGCAATGTCGCCAGCCCACGGTCGAGACGGCTGAGGCGCTGCGGGCGCTTTATGCCGATGCGTTTTCGAAGCGCTACGCGGTGTTCGGCACGGGGATTATCTCGCGTAAGCTGCGCGAATCTGGCGATGAAGCCGCTGCGCTTGCCGGGGTGAATTGGCTTTTGTCGCTGTTGCAAACCGAATCCGTTGCTGCGGAGCGCCGCGATATCTTGCGGGGCTTGGCCAACGCAGGGCATCCGGCGGTATTGGCGCCGATGGAGCGCTTGCTCGCTTCAGATGTGATGTTGGACCGCGCCGGTGCGCTGGAGGCGTTGCGTTTGGTGCGCGATCCGGTGGTGGACGAACGAATCGCACATCACTTGCGTGCGTCGGTCGAACCGGAAGGCGCTGTTCGCGAGGCGGCTGTGCAGGCGGCATCGACGCGCCGATCCGCTGATCCGCTGCGGCAAGCCTTAATCGCTGCGGCGAAGACCGACCCGGAAAAGCGGGTGCGGGGATTGGCCTTCAAATTGTTGCGCCAGTGGAGTGCCCACGATCCCGCACTTGTCCCCATTATTGCGTCTATGGCAGAATTTCATGAACCCAGCTAGAAACTGTAAACGCTAGTGCTCGGCTTTTCGGCTTTCGAAGCGGTTTGGTTTTACATTGCGTTGCCAATTAAGGAGCATTTGAGATGACCCGGACAAAACAATGGATGCTTTATTTCTGTTTGGTGGGCCTGATGGCCGCGGTGGCGGTCGCATTTTCGGGCTGTGACAGCAACGATGACGAGGCGCCGACTGGCGACACCAACGCCCATGCGGGCACCGACGCCGGAACGGACGTGCCTTCGAACAACGGCAGCGATACCGGAAAGCCAGACGACAATGGTGGGGACACGAACAGCGACAGCGGTGGTGCCGATTGCACGGCACCGGATGCGGCGCAGTGCGGCGGAAATTGGGGTGTTTTTGACAGCGCCTCGTGCAAGTGTTGGGAGATCCCCGGTTCGCTCGAAACGTTCACCTGGGACGAGGCCATGACTCACTGCGAAACGCTGACGCTCGGCGGTCATGGCGATTGGGTGCTGGCTTCGCGTTATGATTACCAGGATATGCTCGGTGGGTGTGAAAGCTACGTACTTGAGGGAGCTGGGGGGGATTGTCAGCCGTGTGAATTCAACATCGATTGCCAGCGCATTTTTACGAGCGTAGATGTGCTGTATTGGACCGAGTCAGCCACCGAGAGAAATGCATTTTATGTTCAACCGGAAGAAGGGTTTGTATGGGTTGGCGGCCAAACAAATCGCATATCAGCGCGGTGTGTTCGTGCTGTGAATTAACCGATTGTCGTTTTGTTGTAACAAGCCATGGGGGACGAGAAGGGAAACCCAACGATGAAAAGATGTTTTAATGCAATTTTGGCCATGGTGTTCGCAACAACCATCGCTGCCTGTCAAGAAGACACACACACCAAGGAAGACGAACTACGCGTTGTTAATACAGATCGCCATGCCGACACCAGCATCGCCGCTGGACCGCAGGAAATGACTCTGTGCGATCGCAGGAAATGACATCGCAGGGAATGTCCCAGGGAATGACTCTGTGTGATTCAAAACACCCGCATAATCACGCCTCAACGCTCTGTTTTCATTGACATATCCGGTGTAGGGGCGTCCCTACAGCAAGCAGCAAATAATCTCCGATTTCTTTGGGGCTGTTTGGGGGCGCTAGGAGAGTTGGGCCAAGAAGGTGTCGAGGGCGGACTGCTCTTCACCGGCGACGTTTTCGAAGCGCATGCCCGCCGAAAAACCGTCGCTCTCGCGCGGGGAGGTCCAAATGACCTTGGCTTTGATGTTGAGGGGCTCGGCGTCGGGGTCTTCGATGCCGTCGGTGGTGAGAAACAAGGAGATGCCCACGACGGTGTCTTCGGGCAGTTCGTAAGAGAGGTCGAAGCAGACACCGGTGGCGCTCAGGTTGCGCGTGCGCGCGGGAAAGACACCGGATGGCGTGTAGACCTCGGCGGCGGTGTCGACGTTGTATCGGACAGCTTGGCGATTTTCGTATGACATAAGAAGTGACCTCGCGGACAAGTGCGGGCAATGGCTGCACCGGGCAAACGGGGGCGACGCCTCGTGCGTCCCTGCGCATCCCCGTAGTGGAGAGATTGCGAAAGAGCTTGTCGCATGTCAAGAAGTGACGCGCGAAAAGCATTGGAAAGCGAATGTTTTGGGGCACTTGGCGGCGGGATAAAACCGTTTTGGGCATGCGCTCCGACGCTTGACAACCCCCAGGTTCGGCGCTAATGCTCTCGGCTATTCCAGCGAATGATCTGCCAACCACGTGAAAAGAAATGCCAGGTTGGTTCGCCAAAACATCTCCAGCTAAGGAAAATTGAATGTTCGAAAAGAAGCTTCACCTGCATTCCATGATGGTTCACGCCATCGTCGCCTTTGGACCGCTGGCCGCCCTCGCCTTTCTTCTAAAGGGCTACGATGTCGTGCTCGGCGGGGGCATCGAAATCTCCGGACAGGCGTTTGCGATTCTCGAAAAAGTGGCCATCATCATGATGTTTCTCATCTCGTTGCTGGCTGTGTTTACCGGCTTAAGCGATCGCAACGACGTCTACGGCAAGTGGCACAGCACGCACCACATCAAGCTCTGGAGCTCGCTGCTGCTCATCGGCGCTTTGGGCTTCGAGATGGTGCACTGGTTTTGCGCCGATCCCAATGCCACCGCGATGTTTTCGCTGTACGGTGGCCTGGTGGTCATCGCCAACAACGTGCTGATCGCCCTGCTGTCGATCTTCGGGCTCAAGATCACCCTGGGGCGTCAGAGCCTGGCGGGCACCTCTTATGTGCCCGATCTGTTTAACAAAGAAGCGCGTCGCGACATCCTCGACGAAGTGCGCGTCAATGTGCGCGAAGAAGCAAAAGTCGTCGACTTCGAATAGCGGAGTCGTGTGAATCGTATGAAAAACCATTCGATATAAGGAGAACCCCTGTGATCGATTTCAGCCTCAGCACAGAACAACAAGCGCTCGTCGAAAAGGCGCGGGACTTCACCAAAACATTTGTCTCTCCTGTGGCGGCCAAGCACGACCGCTCTGGCGAATTTCCCCACGAGGTGGCCAAAGAGTTTTTCAAAGCGGGCCTGATGAACCCGCACATTCCCAAAGAGTTTGGCGGCCATGGGCGCACGGTGCTCGATCACTTGCTCGTCATGGAAGAGATCTCCGTGGGCTGCACGGGCATCGGCACGGCCATCGACGCCAACAGCCTCTCGCAAACGCCGGTCATCGTGGCGGGCAACGACGCCCAAAAGAAAGAGTTTCTGGGCCCCATGACCGAGGAGTGCATGTTCTCGGCCTATGCGGTGACCGAGCCCGAGGCGGGCTCCGACGTGGCGCGCGTGAAGACCACCGCCACCAAGCACGGCGACGACTACGTCATCAACGGCGTGAAATGGTGGATCACCGGCGGTTCGGTGGCGAGCTGGTACTTCGTGTTGGCCAAGGTCGACACGAAACCCACCGGCTTCCTCGTGCCCGCCGACACCTCCGGCATTATCCGCGGCGCCAAGGAGCACAACCTGGGGCAGCACTGCTCCAACACGGTGCGCGTCACATTTGAAGACGTGAAGGTGCCGTCCAAATACCGCGTGGGCGAAGAAGGCGACGGCTTCCGCATCGCCATGGACACCTTTGCCCACACCCGCCCCGGCATCGCCATCGGCGCTACGGGCCTGGCCCGCGCCGCGCTCAACTTGTCGCTGGAGTACGCCAAGCGCCGCCGCACCTTCGACAAAAAACTGATCTCCAACCAGGGCATCAGCTTCAAGCTCGCCGAGATGATCACCAAGATCGACGCGGCCCGCCTGCTCGCCCACAAGTCGGCCTGGCTGGTGGACAACGGCAAGGACAACAACCGCGAAGCCGCAGAGGCCAAGTGGTACGCCTCAGACGTGGCCATGGAAGCCGCCGTACAAGCGGCGCAAATTCTCGGTGGCTACGGCTTTACCAACGAGATGCCCGTCGAAAAGCTGATCCGCGACGCCAAAATTTACCAGATCTACGAAGGTGCCACCGAAATTCAAAAGATGGTCATCGTGGCCAAGCTCATGCGGTTGCGCGAAGTTTGAGGTGTAGGAAAAAACGACTATGAGTGAAATTTCAAGACTCGCCGATAAAATCACGACCGCCCTGAAAAAACGGGTTTACGGCAAAACGTTTTATTGCCCGGTCTGTCACCTGGAATTGGCCTACGCCGACGCCGACGCCGATGGGCTGGTGGTCTGTCCGCTGTGCGGTGTCGTCATCGAGCTGGCCGACGTTTGGGGACACCCGTTGCCCGTGGTGCACGACGTAGAGATCAACCGCGTACAGCCCAAGGCGCGCATGCACCCGGTGCTCACCCACGCCCCGGTTGGCCTGCTGCCCTTTGCCCTGCTCGGCGCGCTGTTTCTGGCGGTGGTGTCGCTGCTCGCCCACCTGTTGCCCAGCGGCGAAAACGCCCTGCTGCACTCCAATGAATTTCAAGCCCTGCTCCAGGCCATGCCCGCCATCAGCCAAATCACCTTGCTCCTGTTGGGGCTCTCGGTGGGCTTCTCGCTGTTCACGGGCATCTCCGGTTATGTGGACTGGCTGCGCCGTTATGGCGGCCGTCCCTACAAGGTCATTCAGCTCAAAATCTACCTGACCATCGCCTTCTTCGTGGTGGGATTGGCGGCGCTGCTGCTCCACGCCACGGGCATGGTGTTTGGCGCCGACGGCCTCGTGGCCGCTTCTCTCAACGGCACGCTGATGACGCTGGTGTACCTGGGACTGCTCTCCGTGCAGATGGGCGTTATCGCCGTCTTGGGGCACGTGGGCGGCTACCTCGTCTTCGGCCGCTAACCGCGACGCCGCGGCCCGCTCACCCACCACATCGCCAGTTATTGCCGAGCGCCATCGACCTGTTGGCGATGCGGTCAGAAAGAACCGCCGCGTTCGACTTTGCGCTTTACTTTTCGCGCGGTTGATTCAGATTCGCAGGCATGTCGATCATTATCCTCGTTCTGGGCCTCACGGTTTTCATCGCGCACTTCCTCGTATATCTGTTTAAAAAGACGGGCATCCCCGACGTGCTCATCCTCATGATGGCGGGCATTGTGCTGGGCCCGATCACCGGGGTGGTGTCCCCCGACGCGTTTGGCCAGGTGGGCAAGGTCATGACCACCATCGCGCTCATCGTCATCCTGTTTGAGAGCGGCGTGAACCTGCGGCTCAGCACGTTGTTTAGCGCGCTGGGACAAACCATGATCATCACCCTGGTGACCTTTGTGTTTACCGCCGGCGTGGTGGCCCTCATCATGCACTTGGCTGGCGGATTGTCCTGGCCGCTGTCGTTCATGACCGGCGCCATTCTCGGCGGTACGTCTTCGGCGGTGGTCATTCCCCTGGTCAACGGGCTGAACATGGCCCAGAAGCCCGGCACCGTGCTCAACTTGGAGTCGGGCATCACCGATGTTTTGTGCATCCTGGTGGCGGTGGGCATCGCCAATGCAGCGCAGCCCACCAGCGGCGGCGATATCGACAACATGGCGATAGGGACGAGCATTTTGCTGTCCTTTGGCGGGGCGCTGCTGCTGGGTGTGGGCGCGGGGCTGAGCTGGGCCCTGATTATGGGGCGCATGCGCATGGTGCCCAACACCATCTTCACCACCGTGGCCTATGTGTTTGTCATCTACGGCACCGCCGAATACCTGCAGGTGAGCGGGGCCATTGCCTCCCTGGCGTTTGGCATCACCATCGCCAACGTGGAGCGCATTCGCCTCAATGTGGGCAACGCGGTCTTCGAGGTCGCCGAGGTGGCCGCCATCGATCGCGCGGTGTTCTCCGAGGCGGTGTTCTTGCTCAAAACGTTTTTCTTCATTTACCTCGGCATGTCGCTGCAGTTTAAAAACATTACGTCAGTGGTGTTGGCGCTGCTGATCATCGCCCCGGTGTACTTCGGCCGCTTCTTCATTATCCGCGGTTTGGCCAGCCGCTCCTACACCCAGCGCGACGCCTCGCTGATGACCGTCATGGTGCCCAAGGGCCTGGCCGCCGCCGTGCTCGCCATGTTGCCCGCCGACTACGGATTCCCCGAAGACGAAGCCAACCTGGTGCTGTACACGGTGTTCATGGTGGTGCTCATCAGCATTGTGCTCACGGCCATCATGGTCATCCTGTTGGAGAAGAGCGACTTGCGCAATTTGTACTACCGCGTGTTCTCCACCTTTGCCGCCGAGGCGGCCCCGGCTGTCCCCGCTGTCCCCGCTGTCTCCGCTGTCCCCGCACCGGAATCAGCGGCCATCTCAACGGCGTCCCCAGCGCCCGAACGCGCCGCCGCACCGCCGGATATGGCACCGCCCACAGAGCCGGAGTGAGTTTGTGTTGATGACGGTGTTGGTTTGCGTGCCCCATGTCTGAGCGGTGGACCATTCAACGCGTGCTCGACTGGGCCGTGGGCGACTTTGACGCCAAGGGCTTTGCGCGGCCGCGGTTTGAAGCCGAAGTGCTGCTGGGCCACGTGTTGCAGGTGTCGCGCCTGGTGCTCTACACCCACTTCGACCGGCCGCTGTTGCCCGAGGAGCTGGCGGGCTTTCGCGAGGCCATCCGCCGCCGTCGCGCCGGGGAGTGCGCGGCCTATATCACGGGCGCCCGCGAGTTCTGGTCGATGCCGTTCAAAGTGACCCCCGACGTGCTCGTCCCCCGCCCCGAAACCGAAACCCTGGTGGAGGCGGCCTTGGCGTGCGCGGCGCCCAACGCGGCGATGCTCGACCTGTGCTGCGGCAGCGGTTGTATCGCCGTGGCCTTGGCCAAGGAGCGCCCCGAGGCCCAGGTGCAGGCAAGCGACATCAGCGCGGCTGCCCTGGCCGTGGCCCAGGAGAACGCCGAGACCCTGTTGGGAGCGGGACGCGTTCGGTTTCGGCAGAGCGATCTGCTGGCGGGCTTTGTGCCGGAGGAGCGCTTCGACATCATCGTCACGAATCCGCCCTATGTGCGGGGCAGCGAGATCAACGCCCTGGCCCCAGAGGTGCGCGGTGAGCCGCAGTTGGCGCTGGAGGGCGGCGGAGCGGACGGGCTGGACATCATCCGGCGCATTCTGCAGGACGCCGGGGCGCATCTCCACCCCAACGGACACCTGCTCATCGAGCTGGACCCGCAGCAGGCGCACGAGGTGGCGCAACAGGCGGGCCCTGCGCTGTTGGGCGCCACCGGTCGGGTCATCACCGATTTGAACGGCTTGGCGCGGGTGGTGCATTTCGCCTGCGGGACCCCATAACTTTTCACACACAAGCGGAAAACCGTTTTGCGCCCCGCGGTGCACGCGTTATGCTACGCGGACAAATGGCGTCTGCGGATGCCACATGTGTCGCGCCAGGCGCAGCACTTGCAAGGAGGGAACCCATGGACAAGCGCGAATTGGAACAGCAGCTCGTGGCTCATTTGGCCAAAGACAGCCTGATCCTCACACCGCTCAACGTCAGCTTCACCTTTGGCATCGACGCCAAGGATGCCGCCGCGCTCATGGCGGAGTTGGCCGCCGAGGAAAAACTCGTGCTCGACAGCGGCAGCGGGCTCAACGCGGTGTACCGCATGCCCGGTCGTCCGTTGGTCGGCCCACCGCCGGGAGGCGCTTCGGTCAAGCGGGCGCGCTCTTCTGCGGCGCTGTACCACGCCCTCACCAACCTCTTCATCCCCGGGTTCGGCTCCTTGTTGTACCTGCGCCCCGTGGGCTTTGTGCCGGTGTTGGTGCTGGTGGCCGCTGCGGTGTGCATGGCGATTTTCCTGCCCGGATGGAGCCGCCTGGCCGCCTTGTCCCCCCTGCCCATCGCCTGGCTGTGGTCGATCATTTACGGCTTCGTGATGTACGCGAAAGACCCTTGGGGCGAGCCGCCCAACGAATAACCCCGACGCCTTTTGTCTTTTCCAGCGCCTGGCGATTGACAGGCGACACATCAGTGTAGATAACCCATCCCCATGTACGAAGAAATCCGCATCGAAGAATTGAGGGAGCGCATTTCGCCGCTCGAGGCCAAGTTGTCCGGCCTGAGGAGGTCGCTTTGACTTCGCGCAGAAGAAAGACCGCATCGACGAGCTGACCCACATGGCCGCGGACGAGCACTTTTGGGACGACAACGACAAGGCCCAAGAGGTGCTCAAAGAGCGCGCCCAGCTAGAGTACATCACCACCGAGATCGAATCCCTCGAGCAGGCCTTGGACGACTGTCTGGCGTTCATCGAATTGGCGCGGGAAGAGCGAGACACCTCGGTGTTGGCCGATCTGCCCGCACAAATCGACGAGGTGAACGCGCGCATCGAGCAAATCGAAAGCCAGCGCTTGCTCTCCGGGGCGCACGACGCGTCCAACGCCTTTGTCTCGTTCTCGCCCGGCGCAGGCGGCGTGGACTCGGCCGACTGGGCGCAAATGCTGCTGCGCATGCTCACGCGCTATTGCGAGAAGAAGGGCTTTTGGGTCGAGCTGGTGTACCTGCTCGAAAACGACGAGGCGGGCATCAAGGCCGCCACCCTTCACGTCACCGGTGACTTCGCCTACGGCTACCTCAAGTCCGAGCGGGGCATTCACCGCCTGGTGCGCATCTCGCCCTTCGACGCCAACGCGCGCCGCCACACGTCCTTTGCGGCGGTGGACGTCACCCCGGAGGTCGACGACTCCATCGAGATCGAAGTGCGCGACGAGGACCTGCAAGTCGACACCTTTCGCGCCGGTGGCGCCGGTGGCCAGCACGTGAACAAGACCGACTCGGCGGTGCGCATGACGCACATCCCGTCGGGCATTGTCGTGCAGTGCCAAAACGAGCGCTCGCAGCACAAAAACCGCTCGCAGGCCATGAAGATGCTCAAGTCTCGTTTGTACGAGCGAGAGATGGAGCGCCGCCGCGAAGAGACCAAGGCCGCCAACGCCGACAAAAAAGAGATCGCCTGGGGCAGCCAAATTCGCTCCTATGTGCTGGCGCCCTACCAATTGGTGAAAGACACGCGCACCGGCGAAGAGACCGGCAATGTCGAGGCGGTCCTGGACGGCGACCTGCACGCGTTTGTCCACGCATACCTGCTGGCCACGGCCGAGGCGTAACGTGGATATCACCCGCGTCATACTGTATGTCGTCGCCATCATCGCGGGCGGGCTGCTCATCAACATCGGCGCCTGGTTGGTGCTGGTCCGGCTGGTGGACCGCGTCGGCAGCAAGCTGAAGTTTCACAAGTTCGTGGCGGTGCGCTACCTGCGCGGGCGCTTCATCGGCCTGCTGGCCATCATCGGGGTGTCGGTCTCGTCGTGTACGCTGACCACCGTGCTCTCGGTGATGGGCGGCTTCTCCGACGACCTCAAGCAAAAGATTTTGTCGACCAACGCCCACATCGTGGTGGACGCCTTCGGGCGCGACATGTCCGGCCTGGCCGCCGAGACCGACGCCGCGGATTCGACCCTGGGCCAGATGACCCACTGGCGCGATGTCGTGTCGGCCATTCGCCAGGTGCCCGGCGTCAAGGGGGCCGCGCCCATCGTCCAGGGCGAGGTGATGCTCAACGCGCGCACCAACAACAACAGCGTGCTGCTCAAGGGCGTCGAGCCTGCGAGCTTGAATTCGGTGAGCGGGGTGTTTGCCACCATTGAAGAGGGTGACGTGCGCTACCTCCTCGATCCGGCGCTGCTGTTTCACCGCACCCGGGGCCGCAAACAAGCCGCCGCGCCGCCTGACGACACCGCCGAGAACGACTTCGACGCGCCGCCGTTGTTGCCCAAGCAAAAGGTGCTGCCCGCCATCATCGTCGGGCGGGAGACCATGCGCTCGCTGCGCCTGATGGTGGGCGACGAGGTGAACATCATCTCGCCACTGGGCGACATTGGGCCCACGGGTGTCATCCCCCGCAGCCGCCCGTTTCGCGTGGGCGGCTCGTTTTTCTCGGGGATGTACGCCTTTGACGAGCGCTACGCCTACACCTCGATCAAGGATGCCCAGCAGTTTTTGAACAAGGGCGATCACATCTCCGAAATTCACATCGCGGTGCACGACCCCGAACACACCGAGTCGGTGGTCGCGGCCATCTCCCAGGCCACGGGCAAGCGGCTGCGCGTCCGTCCCTGGCAGGAGCTCAACGCCGAGCTCTTTGCGGCCCTCAAGCTCGAGAAGGTGGTGATGTTCATCTTCCTGTCGTTCGCCACGCTGGTGGCGTCTTTTTGCATCATCGCCACGCTCACGATGTTGGTGCTCGAGAAGGGGGCCGAGATCGCCGTGCTGCTCACCATCGGCGCCACCCCCAAGGACATCTCCAAGATTTTTCGCTTTGAGGGGATTTTGATCGGCGTGGCGGGCTCGCTCACCGGGCTGCTCAACGGCTTCTTGCTCTGCATGGCGCTCCAGCACATCGGCCTGCCCATTCCCCCGGAGGTCTGGTACATCGACAAGCTGCCGGTGGACATCTCGGCGGTGGAGTTCCTCGCTGTGGGCGTGGCGTCGCTGCTCATCACCACGCTGGCCACCGTGCACCCCACCCGCGTTGCATCGGGCATCACGCCCGTAGAAGGATTGAAAAATGACTGAGGCTCCGCTGCTCCTCGACATCCGCAATCTGCGCAAATCCTTTGTCCACGGCGACAAAACCATCGAAGTGCTCAACAACCTCAACCTGGAGGTGGCCCAGGGCGAAATGTGCGCCGTGGTGGGGGCTTCGGGCGCTGGCAAGTCGACCTTCCTCAATGTGGTGGGCACCCTGGACGCGCCGACCAGCGGCACCATTTTGTTTGGCGGCGAGGACATCACCCGCTTTTCGGCCAAGAAGCTCGCAGCCTTTCGCAACCGCACCATCGGCTTTGTGTTTCAATTTCACTACCTGCTGCCCGAGTTTACGGCGCTCGAAAACGTGATGATGCCCGGGCTCATTCAGGGCGTGGGCAGCCGCGAACTCGAGGCCAGTGCGCGGGCCGTCTTGGACGAAGTGGGCCTGTCGCACCGCGTGACGCACAAGCCCGGCGAGCTGTCCGGCGGCGAGCAGCAGCGCGTGGCGTTGGCGCGGGCGTTGGTGTTGCGGCCGTCCTTGTTGCTGGCGGACGAGCCCACCGGCAACCTCGATCACGTGACCGCTCAGGGGATTCACGAGCTGTTTTTTGAGATGAACCGGCGGTACAACACCACGATGTTGCTCGTGACCCACAACCCCTCCTTGGCCGAGCGCATGCCGCGCATGTTGCGCCTGGACGGCGGTGCGGTACACGACAGCCGCAGCGCCGATCTGACCCCCGACACTTCCGATACCTCCGACTCCCCCGACTCTCCCGACTCTCCCGATTCTCCATGATGCGCCGCGCCTCGATCCTCAGGTGGCTCTGGGCGTCCACCCTGGCGGCGGGTCTTTGCGCGTTTCTCGAAGGGCTGCACATGGCGCGCTACGCCCCGGTGGTGTTCTCGCACCTGTCCGGCGGGCTCATTGTCCTCGTGCAAATCTTCGCGCTCTGCTTTGCGTGCGCCTTTCCCGCGGCGGGGGTGGGCGTTGCGGTCGGGCCGTGGCTTCACCGCCGCTTCGATCAGCTCACGCCGATCAATGTATTGTCTGCGGCAGTGGGGCTGTCCGCGGCGTTGGCGGGCCTTGTCTCGTTGCGCCACCTGTTGGGACAAGGGCAGTCGCGCTCCTTTCCCCTGCACATCGACCACCTGCTCTGGCTCGCCACCTTGGTGGTGTTGGTGCTGGCCTTGGTGCTGGCCCTGGCGCTGCGCGCCGGACTGTCGCGCGTGCCGCGGCTCAAAGCCCTGGGCGCTCCGCACGGGACCACGGGGCTCATCATCCCCGTTGTCGCGCTTGCTTTGACCGGGGCTGCGGCGCACGAGCTGTACGCCATCCACCTGGATCAAACCCTGCCCTGGCTCGCGGTGCTGGGCGCCACCGGTCTCACCCTGTCGCTGGGCGCGCTCCCCGTGGCGCGGCATCGGCCCTTGGCGTGGCGTCCGTGGCTGCTCGTGCTGTTGCCCTTGCTGGCCCTGGCGGCGGCGGGACACACCCTGAGCCCCCACGCGCGGTATGCGCTGTTTCAACACGCGCCCATGGGCGGCGCCCTGGCGGATCGCCTGTTCATCTTGTGGGATCGCGACGGCGCAGCGGTGCAGGTACAGCGCGCCCCCAACGCCCCCAACGCGGCCGCGACACCCGAAGCGACACCAACCGACGCATCCGGGCTGCTGGCGGGTTGCCGCCCCACGCTCGACAAGCCCTCGGTCCTCCTGCTCACCGTCGACGCGCTGCGCTACGATGCCCTCAACGCCCGCGCCATGCCCAATCTGTCGCGCTTCGCCGAGCGCACGACGCGCTTCGAACGCGCCTACGCCGCCTCGGGCTACACCGAGTACGCCTTCCTGAGTTTCTTTGCCGGGCTGCCGCTGTCGGACATGCTGCGCGACAATCCGCTGGTGCGCGACGACTACTGCGCGCCCCCAACCTTCCCCGAAAAGTTCCAGGCGGCCGGTTACCACACGGCGGTGTTCTCCCACGTCATTTTGCCCGCCGCCGCCTTTCGCGGGTTCGCGTCGCCCAATCCCTACACCTATCCGCTGGACGCCAACACCGTCGATGAGTTTGGCGAGCACGGTCCGCTGCGCTCGGCGCAGATGACGCGCAGCATCATTTCGTTTGTCGAGGCGCAGGCGCGGCAGCCGTATTTCTTGTGGGCGCATTACACCGACTTGCACGCGCCGTACCACAACCCGCCCAAGCCCCTGGCCGAATCGGTGCTGCCCGACACGGCCTACGAGCAGATGGCGCTGTACGTGGACCACCACCTAGGGCGCCTCTTGACGTGGCTGTCCCAGCGCGATGGGGCGGCCAACACCATCATCGTCATTACGGCGGATCACGGCGAAGAGCTCATGCAAAACGGCAAGGAGGGCCACGGGGTTTCGGTGGGCATGCACACCTTGCACGTGCCGTTGTTAATGTGGATTCCCGGCTGTCCGCCGCGGCAGGTGGCGCACCCGTCGTCCCTCATCGATGTGGGGCGCACGCTGTTGGCCCTGAGCGGCATCGCAGACGAGGGGCCGACGCTGCGGTTGCACGCGGAACCCCTGCGCCCGGTGGTGTCCGAAATTTTTCACCGCCGCTCGCGCGGGCACCGTTGGCTGCGCAGCTTTGTGTACGGCGACTACCAGTTGGCGGTGGACGTC
>JAAYKL010000099.1 GCA_012522445.1 Myxococcales bacterium
CCCGCTATCGGGGCTTGGTTTGACGGCGTGTTTCGCACGACGCTAACCTCTCGGGGAGTCGACGCTGAACGGATTCCCCGGTTTGAGAACTTGGAGGGAGAGCAGACCATGTTGGCCGAAACCTTGGGTAACATCCTGGACGAAAGACACGAAAAGGGCCGTGAGGAAGGCCTGCGTCTCGGTGCATTGTCGAGCCTGTTGAAGCTCGTCGAAATGAAGTTCGGCGCCATTTCTGACGACGACAAAGAACGCCTCTCGCAGCTCGACCGCGAGCAAATCACCCACGCCCTCTCTCGCATTTTAACCGCCACCACCCTTGAGGAAATTTTGTAGCCGCAGAACCCACCCGTGGCGCGTTAGACGAACAGGAGAGAACAGGTCTGCACATATGTGCAGAGGTTAACCCCTTGAAATCATTACACATTATTTTACGTTTTTGAAATTCGGCCAAAAATTGTCCCGTCACGAGACAGATATTGTCCCGTTTTGGACGACAAAAAACGGGGCGAAAACGGGGCGTTCAGAGTGATTTGGGGCGGGGGATTTTGGGCCGGGTACCCGCGAGAGGCACCCCTACATCGAAGACATTAATAATGCGTGTGAAAACGAACCCAACAGACGGGCGAGGGCGGGTGAAAACGCCTGAGAATTAGCGTTTTTCGATTTTGATCACAAGCTCTTCGACGAGGTCGCACTTGAGGGTGTGCTGACCTTGGGACAGGTTTTTGATGTCGCCGGTTTTGCACTCGCCGATGATGTCGTGGTTGGTGAGGTCGGCGTCCCAAACCATGAAGTTAATGTGGTCGTCGCCGCTGAGCTTGACGCGGGCCACTTCGTTAAAGGTGGCGGAGAAGGTGTCTTTCTTCGTGGTGGTCTTCATGAAGGGCTCGGAGGACTTGTAGCCGTTCAACCAGGCTTCGACGAAGAGATCGGGCTCGAGACCGCCCGCAGCGCCGAGCAGAGAGGCGCCGGGGATGGGGGCGTCCCAATCTTTGCCCTCTTTGTTTTTGGCACTAACGCGGGCGCTGATGACTTCGATTTGGTACATGGACGCGCCTTCGGCGGTGGAGCCGCCGGGGGTTTCGGTGGTGGTGCCGGCGGAGGAACCCGCGCGGAAGGACATTTCCAGCGAGTACACCAGGCCAAAGCCGACGTCGGCGCCGTAGATGAGCACTTTGTCGCCGCTGCGCATCTCGAGGGGCGCGACGATGGTGCGGCCGATTTCGACCATTTCGTCATCGTCTTGATCGGAGACGATAATGAGGCACTCGTCGCGGGTGTCGAGGCTCATGACTTTTTCGTCGTACTTCCAGACGGGCAGGATTTTGTCTTTAACGACGGTGGTGGTGTGCACGTTGCCGTGGCCACAGCGCACCTCGACCACGACGTCGGGCAATGAAGACTGGCCGCCGAGCAAGCCCACGGTGCCTTCGAGGGCCTTGGCCGCGGTTTCGAATTTGCCCTGCGCGTTGAGGCCCACCATGGTGATTTTGTCGCCAGCGGCTCCCAAGGCGGTCTGCACCTTGGAAGAGCACTCGTCCCAGCACGAGCCGTCGGGGGCCGTGGGCATAATCTGGGCGCTCAGGACGCTCACGACGTAGTCGGAGGCATTGCGGTTGGAGAAGTTGTTGGCCGGGCCGCCGCTTTCGTCGTAGTCGTCGTCATCGTAGGAGCCCGAAGAGCTGCCGTTGTCGCCGTCATCGACATCGGCCGCTGTATCGGATTTGTTTTTATTTTTTTTGCAGCCGACGCAAACCACCGCTGTCGCAAGCAGCAGCAGCATCATAATTCGCAACGTTGATTTCATCGAAAAACCTCTTTCTTGTAAAATAGGGTTGGTGGGCGGAGTGTATAAACAGCCGCCGGGGCTTTCAACCCAAAACAGCCCCAAAACCAAGCAGAAAGCCAAACTATCGGTTTGCATTTGCTTCTATGATGGCGGGAAATTGCGCCGCACCCGATGACGCGACCGTGAGCAAATTATCCGAAATGAAGTGTGTGCGGAATGCGCGCTATCGATTATACTGCGGCGGATTTTGGCAGAGGTTCCAGATTCATATCTGCAATATGCCCCACCAGGAGACCAAAAAATGAAACCATCTTTAAATGTATTACGCGGAGAACTCGAAAGACTGTTCAGCACTTCTGGCCTGGACGAACTGTGCGAAAAATACCTGGGCATCGACCCCACCGCGGCGGGGATCGCCGATGACGCCAAGGCGGTGTACGCGCGCAAACTCGCCGAATGGGCGGGCAACGCCAACGCGCACGAGGCCGTAGCCGACATCATGCAATCGCTGAAGCCGGGCATGGTGGATCCGCGCATTAAACAAGTTTATGTTTCATTTGAAGGGCGCGCTCCGGTGCGACGCGACGAAATACCGGGCTTCCAGCTCGGCGACAAACTCAGCTCCGACGATGTGGGCGCCCAGTACGCCTGCACCCCCACCGACGCCGAAGACGACGCACACATCCTGTGGGTCATCAACGGCGAACACACCTTGCTGCCCCGCACCGCGCAGCGTTTCTTGGCGCTGTGGCGCATTTTGGCCGCCGCCGAGATCCCGCAAATCCCCGTCCCGGTGCAGATGGGCCTGCTCGACGATGGGCGTCCCTGGCTGATCTACCGACCGCTCCTTGGCACCCCCGCCGCCGAGGTTGAATCCCTCTCGCAGCGCCAAGCCCTGGACATCGCCGCTGGCGTCCTCGAAATCATCGACGCCATCCACGCCAAGGGCCTCGTGCACGGCGACCTCCGCCGCCACAACCTCTGGGTGACGCTGGGGGACGACGCCGAAGCGCGCCCCGCGGTACAACTCCAAGGCGCCGGCCTGGGGCTCCTGCTCAAAAACGGAGGCTGGCAGCGCTCCATCGCCATCGCGCAGGCCATGTCCCCAGAGGCCATCCGCGGAGACGAGCTCACCGCCGCCGCCGACTACTACGCCCTGGGCACCCTGCTCTTCGAGCTGGTCAGCCAAAAATCTGCCTTCACCGGACGCCGCTCCATGGACGTCGCTGCCGCGCACCTGCTCGGCAACAAGGCCCCCCTCGCCGACCTGGTCGACGACGCCGTGCCCGACGCCCTGCAAGCCCTCATCGACGCGCTGCTCGCCCGGGAGTTGCCCGCACGCCCCAAGAGCGCCAACGACATCCGCCGCCTGATGGACGACGCGCGCCGCGGCATCCTCGAAGCCGAAGCCCGCGCCCTGCAAAGCGGCACCCGCGACGACATCGTCATTTCGGCGGAATTCCTCATTGAAAACCCCGACAGCGAAGAGGCCCTGCGCGACCTGTTGAGCGAAACCAAGCAGCACAACGCCTGGGGCGCCGCCATTGAAGTCATGCAAGACGCCGCCAAGCTGAGCGGTTCCCCCCACACCCAGCACCGCCTCATCATGACCGCCGCCGACGTGGCCACGCGCCTGACGCGCGACTACGAAAAGGCCGAGGCCCTCTACCAAGCGCTCGCCGAATACGCGGTGGACCCCGAGGCCGTGGCGGAAGGACAACGCGCCCTCCTCAAGGCCCAGGGCCGCTTCGAAGAAGTTGTCGAGCTGCTGGGGGCCCGCGCCGAAGCCCAGGACGACGCCGAGGCCAAGACCGCCACCCTGTTGGAGATCGCCCAAATCATCGAAAACGACATCAAGGACCCGGCCCGCGCCTTCGACTACTACGCCGCGTGCATCTCGGGCGTGGACCGCGACCGCGACATCGTCAACAGCCTCGAAAAAATCGCCCTGGCCTCGGATCGCATTGAGGAGCTGACGCAAATTGTCGCCAACGCCGCCGCCGCTGTCGAGAACTCCGGCGACCTCGAGCTGGCCGTCTTCTTTTACCGCAAGCTCGGCGCGTGGTATCTCCGCCGCCTCCAGCAGCCCGCCTACGCCCTCACCTGCTACCAAAAGGTACTCGCGGGCGCCCCTGGCGACGCCGAGGCCTTGGACGCCATCGTCGACATGTACCGCGACGCCCAACAATGGGGAGAGCTCGCCCAGGTGCTGGTCCAGCGCGCCGGACTCGAACAAACCCCCACCCTGCGCCGCGACATGCTCTGCGAGGCATCCCGCGTCTACCACGACCGCCTGAGCGACAACGACACCGCGCGCAGCCTCCTCGAAGAGGTCCTCGCCGACGACCCGGCCGCAGCCGACGCCCAAGAGCTGCTGGCCACCATCTACGAAAAGAGCGAGGCCTGGGATCCCCTCGCGGCGATCTTGGCCGCTGCCATCGACGCCACCGACGATCCGGCCCAGAGCCTCTCGCTGCATTTCCGGCTGGGCGAAGTCAACGAGATGCACCGCAACAACCCCAAAGAGGCGATCATCCACTACGAAAAAGTCATCGCCCTCGAAGAGAACCACCTCGACGCCCTCAAGGGCCTTGAACGCATCTACGCCATGGAGAACAACCTCCCCGGCCTGCGCCTCGTGCTGGAGCGCCAGCTCACCACGGCGGTGACCCCCAAGCAGAAGGCCACCCTCAACGAGCGCCTCGCCGCCATCTACGAAGAGGAATTCAAAGACGAAAAGCTCGCCTCCGAGGCCTGGCAGCAAGTGGTGGCATTCGAACCCGAACACCTCACGGCCATCAACGCCCTCATCCGCCTGTCGCGGCGCACCAAGGACAACGAGTGCCTAGTCGACATGCTCTACCGCAAAGCCGAGCTCACCCAAAACGACGACGAAAAACGCGACCTGCTGGCCGAGCGCGCCGAGATCATCCGCGACGATATTCAGGACGCCGAGCGGGCCAGCGTTGCCTTCACCGAACTCGCCGAGCTCGGTGGCGACGACCAAATCCTCGCGGGCGTCATCCGCTCGCAAATTGAGCTGGGCGACTTTGCCGCTGCCGAGGCCACCTACCGCAAAATGATCGACGACGCCGAAGGGGAAGACGCCAAGTCCACGGTTCTTGTCCAACTGGCCATGCTGCAGCTCGAGCACATCAAGGACATCCCCGCCGCCGAAAATACGCTGCGTCAGGCCCGGGATTTGGCCCCCGAGAGCCAAGACGTCATCGCCGCCCTCTCCGATGTGCAAATCGCCAAGGGCGACTACATGGGCGCCCTCCACTCCCTGTCCGAGCAAATCGAAGTGGTCGACGGCTCCCAGGCGCGCGCCGAAATTTACACCCGCATGGGCCTGGTCGCGGCGGACAAAATCGACGACGCCCCCAAGGCCATCGATTATTTCGAACACGCGTTGGCCCTCGACTCCTCGGTGCTCAAGGCCGCCGACCGCCTCTCCACCCTCTACCGCGAAGCGGGCCAGTGGGACAAAGCGCTGCCGATTTACGAGCGCTGGCTCCCCTCCCTCGACTCCCTGCCCGAGGACAGCCAAAAAGATCTGCTCAGCTACGCCGGTGAGGCTTATCTCAACGAAGGCCGCCACGAGCGCGCCCTGGAGGTCCTCGTCAAGGCCGCCGAAAAAACCAGCGAGCCCGGCGTGTTGATGCGCCTCAGCGAAGTGGCCCTGAAGCTCGAGGACTGGACCTTGGCCCGCGACCAACTGGCGATCTACCAGGAGCGCTACTTCGCCCAGCTCACCAACGAGGAAAAAGCGCACCTCTTCGTCAAGCGCGGCCAGGCCGCCTTTGGCTGCGAAGAGTTCGACGAGGCGGCCAAGATGGCCCGGCAGGCGTCGGTTATTTTGCCCGAAGACGTGGACACCCGCATTTTGCTGGGCGACGTGCACGAGGCGCGCGGCGACTTCCGCGGCTCGGTAGAGGCCCGCACCAAGGCCTTAGAAGGGCTGACCACCGAAGACCCGCGCTACATGCCCCTGCTCCGCGCCAACGCGACGGTCATGTTCGAAAAACTGCGCAACGGCGCCGGCGCCGCCCAACTCTTAAACGACGCCCTGGCCCACGACCCCACCAACCGCAACATTTTGAACGAGCTCCTCAAAATTCACAACGCGGGCAAAAAGTGGGATGAGGTCGCCGCGGTGGTGCTCAAGCTCGCCGAAATCGAAGAAGACGAGAGCCGCATGTCTAAGTTTTATGTCACGGCGGCCAAAATTTACCGGCGCGAACTCAAGCAATACGACCAAGCCGTCAAGTACTTCGAACTGGCCCTCACCCACGACCCCGACCACGAAGACGCCCGCTCCGCGCTGGAGCAGGTGCTCAACGAATCCAAGGACTGGGAGGGCCTGGAGCGCTTCTACAAGAAGGCCATCGCCGCCCTGCCCAAGGACGCCAGCAACGCCGATCGACTGGCGGTCTTCGCGCCCCTGGCCGATCTGTACGTGACCAAGCTCGACCGCAAAACCGACGGCATCGTGCTGCTCGAGACCATGTGCAAAATCGACCCGCAAAACATGGCCTGGCGCGAGAAGCTGGCCGAACTCTACGGCTGGAACCGCGACACCGCCGACAAGGCCTGGTCCAACCAGCTCGTCCTCCTCGAGAACAACATCACCCGCGTCGAGTCCGTCCGCATGCTGTACCGCATCTTCTCGGCCCAAAACGAACCCGACCGCGCTTGGTGCGCCGCCGCCATGTTGTCGGTGCTCAACCAGGCGAGCCCCGAAGAGCGCCAGTACTACCGCGACTACGCCTCAGAGGATTACCCGCCCTTCACCAATCGCCTCGAAGACCGGGAGTGGGAAAACCTGCTGTACCACGAGGATCTCAACAACAACATCTCGCGCATTTTCTCCGTGGTGTTGCCCGCCATCGCCCAGAGCAAGTGCCAGCCGCTGCAAAACTACGGCCTCGATCCGTCGCAGCAAATCGACATCACGCAAGACCCGTCGCCCTTCTCGCAACTGCTCGCCTTTGGCGCGGGCATCTTCGGCATCCCCCCCATGCCCCTGTACTTCAATACGCCCCACCGCGGCTTTGACCTGCTCAACACCTTTCCCCCCGCGCTGCTGGCCGGGGCCGAGGCCGCGTCGATGAAAGACTCCCTGGGGCTGGCCTTCAAACTCGGGCAACAAATGACCCTGCTGCGCCCGGGGCTCTTCGTGCAACAGCTCATCTCCTCGGGCACGGAGCTCTCCTCGTGGCTCTTGGCGGCGATCAAAATCTTCTCGCCCAACCTGCCCATCCCCAGCAACCTGGCCGCCACGGTAAACGAACGGCTGAACCCCATCCGCCAGCTCTTTGTGAAGGCGCCGCAGTCCGAAGAGATGCTGGACGGCTACGTGCAAACCTTTTTGTCACAGGCCGCCGACGTCAACACCAAGCGCTGGGCCCGCGCCATTACCTACACCGGCGACCGCGCGGGGCTGGTCATATGCGGCGACATCGCCATCGCGCAGCGCATCATCAAGGCCCAGGCCACCGACGAAACCGACTTGGCCGAGCGCATCCGCGCCCTCTACCTGTACATGCTCTCCAGCAAGCACTTCCAACTGCGCGACCACCTGGGCATCTCCCTCAAGGCCGGCTGAGCCCGCTTCACTTCACTTCACTTCATTTTTGCTTCGCGTCGTTACGCTGCGCCGCGCAACCGCGCGATGTGTTCGGCGGCGAGGCCCGCGAGGTGGGCGCCGAGCTGCGTCTGCGGGCGGGTCCAGGGGGTGTGGGGGAGATGGCGCTGCAGCAGGAGCCACGCGTAGAGACGACCGGCGGCCTGTACCGGGAACACCGCGCCGCTACCGGGCGTGTCCAGCTCCTCCAGATAAGACTCGTAGCGCGCTGCGGATGCCTGTTCGGCCCCTGGCGCGTCGCTCACCGACACCACCGAGGCGGTGCGGCAGGCGAAGTCGACCAAGGTGCGCCACGCGGGGAACTGGGCGTGTGCCGTTGCCGCGCAGGTGTCCGGGGCGACAACACTGGCAGCGCCGACGCCTTCGGCAATATCGACATCGCACACCAGGGCAGCGTCGCAGGGGATGTGGGCGCGCAGGGCTTGTGCCAGGGCGGCGAGGCAGTCTCCTGGGGGTGTCCGGGGCGACAAGGCGCGAAGGGGCGCTCCCGCAGTGGTCAGGGCCGCGAGCGACGGGGCGGGCGCCAAGACCTCCGGGGCGCACCAGGGCGGCTCCGGGAATGCGGGTGGCGGCGTGGATGTCGCGGGGGGATCGAAAAAGGGATGCAGGGCAAAGCTGCGCTGCCGCAGCCCCTCGTACACCCAGATGCCGTCGCTTTGGCGCAGGCAGTGCCACTGTCCACCGGCCGAGGACCGGGGCCACAACGCGCTGTGGGCCGCCTCCAGGGCCGTCGCCCAGGAGCGCGCCGACACCACCGCGCTGGGGGTGTTTTTTCCGGGTTGGTAGCAACGCCACTCCACGAGAGATGCCTCGACGACGACACCGCCTCAGCGGCGGCGCGAACGCCCCGTGAGGGTGCCCGTGGCCAGGACGTGGGATTGCATGCTGCGGTCGAAGGTGGCGCGGTCCGCGGGATGCCCCAGGCCCGGAATGTCGGCGGCGTCGAGGGCAAAGGCGGTGAAGCGGTACTCCGCGTAATCGCGGGTGGGCGCGCACGGGGGTTGGTAGCCCACCAGATCGTTGTCGGCGCGGCCCTGCTGGAAGGGCGGCACCTCGTACGCTTGGGGCTGCACGCCGTGGGGTAGCGCGCCAGAGCCCGCGGGGATGCCCCAGATCAACCACAGGGTTTCGCGCGCGCTCTGCGTTGTGGGGCCTTCGAGGCGCAGGGCAAAGCTCTGGGTGCCCGGCGGCGGATTGGCGATGAACAGGGCCGGCGATTCGCCCGCACCGGCGCAGGTGTGTCGCGCGGGGATGACCTGGCCGTCGCCAAAGGCCGGGCTCGTGACGATGAGGGTATCCGGGGCGTCCTCGTCGCTGCAGGCGAGGCAAAACAGCGGCAGCAGGCATCCCAAAATGACGGCGGACAGGGGGCGATTCAACATGGTTATCCCTTTCGCAATCCTGTATATAGCACGGGCCTGCGCGTGACAATGCCCGGCCAAGCAGCCCCACCCTTTATCGAGGAGCCACCCGTGAGCCTGAAAATCGCCTACATCTCCGACGAACGCTACCCCTCTGTGCACACCGACACCCAGCAAGTCATGAAGACCATCGACGCCCTCGGTGCCTTGGGCGCGCGCGTCGATTTCATTCAACCCCGCATGGCCAAGCACCTGCTCAAGCCCCCCGCCCAGCGCAAGGCCGACATCTGCCGCTACTACAACATCACCGGCAACTTCGAATTGCGCGACATCCTGTTTTGGCCCGCCTCCGACCTGCGCGCCGAAAAATTCTTTCACGGCATCCTGTCGCCCTTAAAGACCTTCTTCGGCAACTACGACGCCGTCTACACGCGCAACATCCTGCCCCTGGTCACCGCCTCCCGCTTGCACCAGCCCGTCCTCTTCGAGACCTACCGCCCCCTGTGCCGCACCAACCCCTCGGCCTTCCGCGCCCTGCGCCGCGCCGCCCAACACCGCGGCTTCCTGGGCGTCTCCACCCACTCCGAATACGCCCGCGAGGCGATGATCGAAGCGGGCCTTCCCCGCGACATCATCCGCGCCATCCCCAACGGCTACGACCCCGCCGACTTTCAGCACCTGCCGCCCCAGGCCGACGCGCGCCGAGAGCTCGACCTCCCCGCAGGCCAACACATCGCCGTCTACACCGGCCACATCCGGCCGGACAAAGGCATCCACGCCCTGCTCGACCTAGCGGCGGAGTTGCCCGAAGTGCTCATGCTCATCGTGGGCGGCTCCCCAAGCGACGTCGAACGGGTGCGCTCCGATGTCCGCGCGCGCAACCTCGACAACATCCGCCTGGAGGGACACGTGCCCATGCAGCGCGTCGCCCACTACCTCTCCGCCGCCGACGTGCTGGTGCTGCCCCCCACGGCCAAGCCCCTCATGGGCCTGGGCCACACCGTCCTGCCCATCAAAACCTTCACCTACCTAGCGGCGGGCAAGCCCATCCTGGCCCCGGACCTGCCCGACACCAAGGGCGTGCTCGCCCACGACCAAAACTGCTGGATGGTGCCCCCAGACGTCCCCGCGGTGGCGGCCCAGGGGCTCACGCACTTGCTCCACAACCCCGCATTGGCGCAGCGACTCGCGCAACAAGCCCGCGACGACGCCCAGCACTTTTCGTGGGAGGGACGCGCCACCCGCCTGCTGCAGTTCATCGAAGAGCGCATCCAGGCCGTCCGCGACGCGCGCTGACGCACACCCGCATCACCTAAAATTCACGGTTCGAGGAGATCTTCGCGCAGCCCAAAGCACTCCGGGTCGTGATCGCAGTCCGACCCCAAGGGCTCCACGTGCACCATGACGTCGTAGACGCTGCCCAGGGCGTCGCGGATGGCCCGCTCGACTTGGGAGGCGATCTCGTGCCCCTGCATCACCGAGATGTGGCTGTCCACTTCGATGTCGAGGTCGACGACGTACTTGTTGGCCAAGCGGCGGATGCGCACCCGGTGCGGGTTGTGGGCGCCGGGCACCTGCCGCACCGCGTCGAAGAGCGATTGGTAGAGCGCCGGGTTGTGGTTGCCGTCCATGAGCTCGACCGTGACCTCTTTGAAGATTAACACCGCGGAGCGCATGATGAAGATGCTGACGATGATGGCGAAGATGCGGTCGATTTGCGGAAAGGCCCAGAAGCGCGTGGCCAAGAGCCCCAAGAGCACCACCACCGAGGTGAGGATGTCGTTGCGCATGTTGATGGCGTTGGCCTTGAGCATGCGGCTCTGCAGGGCGCTCCCCGAGCGGTGCTGCTGCCAGGCGAGGAGCAGTTTTCCGCCGATGGAGAAGAGGGTGACCCACAGGGCCAGCGCGGTGGGCAGCTCGCGCGCGGTGCCCGCAGCCAACTCGACAATGCCGTCGAAGCAGAGCTGCGCGCCCACCAAGAAGATCACGCTGGCCAGCAGGTTGGTGGCCAGGGTCTCGGCGCGTCCGTGGCCGTAGGGGTGCGTGGCGTCTGACGGGGTGGACATAATGCGGGCCGCCACCAACGACACGATGGAGATGAGGACGTCGGATGCGGAGTCGATGCCGTCGGCGAGCACGGCGCGGCTGCCCGACACCACGCCCACGACGATTTTGGCCACCGCCAACACCACGTTGCCCCACAGGCCGATGTGGACGGCGCGGGTGATGCGGCGAAAGCGGGCTTGGTCGTTCTTGGGCATGGGCTCCTCGTGCTCCGGGCAAACAGCGCCGGCACACAGCACCCAAGGTGGCGTGGCGGGCGAAAATGCGCCGCAGAGGCGTTACTTCACAATAGTAAATTCGCGAAGGATCTGGAAGCCGAATACCAGCTCGTCCCAGTGGCGCCACGAGTTGGTGGTGATGCCGTCGGCGCTCATGTACTGGGTGTTGGCCACCACCAGGGCAAAGGCGTGGCGGTAGGTGAGGAAGCGCGCCGAAAAGGCGAAGTCGGGGTAGCGGCTGGCGTAACCGGCGACGTTGGCCGCCAGCTCGGCGCCGATGGAGAACTGCCGGATGGGACGCCACTCGAGATGGGCGAGCACCGCCGCGGAGACCGACTCGTCGGAGAGGCGCTTTTCATCGTTGGCCGAGGCCGTGTGAAAGGCCAGGCCCGTGCCGATTTTCAAGCAGCGGAAGAAGCGGTGGTCGACGAGGAGCTGCGAGTAAAAGCCCATGGTGTCGCGGACGCCCGGCCGGACAAACCAGGTGAAGCCCGTGCGCAGCGCCGCGTTGAACCAGTGGTCGTCTTGCTGCAGGAAGCGCGCCTTGACATCGAACTCGTAGACGTCGAAGTCGTCGCGGCCACTGCTCAGGCGGTAGAGACCGGCGTCGAGGAAATCCAGGATGCCGTAGCGCAACCCCAGGCCGATCTTCATGCCCGCGGCGTCCAGGCCCAGGTAGTCGAACCAGGCGTCCTTGCCCGAGAGAAAGGTTTTGTGGGCCCGGTGGTCGATGACCAGCGTGAGGGCGCCCTTGCGCGTGGTGGCGGCGGTGTGCACGTTGACGACCCGGTCGGTGATGGGCGCGTTGGGCAAGGTGTAGTTGTCATCCGGGGGCGGCGCGGCCTCTTTTTCGGCCACCTCCAGGGCGCGCAGGGGTTGGGGCAACAGCAGGGCCAGGCAAAGGGCCCATCCCACACACAGGCAAAGGATTTTGTGATGCATGCGAAGCTCCTCGTTTTTTGGACGACCTCACCCGTGAGGTCCGGTGACGTGGCGCGGCGGCGACGGCTGCATTTTCCCACACTGCGGCGCTGCCTCCATTGCCTGTTTATGCCGGAGACATCTTTGAAATGAAATAGGGGTTTGAAATTTGGCGGTTTTTTGCGCTACACCATCGGGCATGCACCGCACCCTGTTGCCAGCCCTGTCCGCCTGCCTCTGCTTATTTTTTCTGGGCGCCCTGCTCCCGGCCGCGCTGGACGCCGCGCCCCCCAAAGTGCCCTGGCAGCGGCGCATCGGCCGCAACGTCGAGATCCAGCACAAGCGCCAGCACGAGCGGGTCCGCATCGACATGTGGCCCGCCGAACCCGCGTCCCCCACACCGGTGTCTCCCGAGCGCTTCGCCCAAGCCCTGCAGCAACTCTGCGGCACCCTCACCGAGGCGCGGGCCGCCGACTTCGCCCAGGCCATCGTCGCAGACGCCGCAGCCTTTGGGGTCGACCCCTTTGCCCTGGGCGCCCTCATCTACGACCAATCGCGCTGCTTGCCCAAACAGCCCGGCGGCGAGACCGAGCGCATGGGCCTAAGCCGCATCGACGTCGCCATGCACGCCCCCCACATCCGCCAGGGCGCCTACCAATACTGGCGCTTACAAGACGAGCAGTGGGTGCCCGAGCAGCTCCCAGCCGACCGCCACCCCTTCAACCGCTGGCGGGCCGCGGCCTGGCGCAGCAACATCTACTGGACCAGCGCCATCCTGGCGGTCTACACCGCGCAGAGCCCCGACCTCGCGCGCGCCTTTCCCGGCACCCCCTTCCGCCACCCCCTCTCCCACTGGTTCTTCGGCGACAACGTGCGCGCCACCGAACCCGAAGACCGCGTCCTCACCGCTCGCCGCCGCCTGGTGCAGTACTACCGCGGCGACCCCACCGACACCCCCATCGGCGAAGTCCTCGGCGTGCCCATCGTCTCGCCCCTGGACGGCGCCCCCCGGCTGGTGCTCGACGACTTCGGCAATATGCGCGGCCTCAAGCACGGCCCGGGGCACCAAGGCATGGACCTGGTGGCCGCCAATGGCGAACCCGTGCGCGCCATGGCCGATGGCCGGGTGGTCTTCGCCGGAACCGATCTCCCCGGGCGCGGCAGCCAAAGCCTGACCATCGCCGAATCCGCCGCCTTCGACCGCCGCCAGATGGGCAAGGGCGGGCTCTACGTCATGATTCGCCACAGCGACGCGTTCCGCACCGCCTACATGCACCTAGACAGCATCGCCGTCGAAGAGCGCGCCACCGTACGCGCCGGCGACCTCATCGGCACGGCCGGACGCACCGGTGCCCGGGAGTCGGGCAACCACCTGCACCTGGAGTTCCGCACCCCGCGCGAGCGCCTGGACCCCGCGCTGTACATGGGCGCCGCCCTGGTCGATCCCAAACACGCCGCCCCGCCCCCCGGCCCCACAACCCCCAACAACCACAGCGAGAGCGAGTCCCCATGAGCGACGCACCCCACGGCAACATCCGCATCCTCGCCACCCTGGTGGCCGATCAAATCGCCGCCGGCGAAGTGGTGGAGCGCCCCGCATCGGTGGCGAAAGAGCTCCTCGAAAACAGCATCGACGCCGGGGCCACCAACATCCAGCTCGACATCGAGTCCGGCGGGGTGAAGCGCGTCCGCGTCTTCGACAACGGCAGCGGCATGTCCCCTCAGGATTTGCCCACCGCCTTCATCCGCCACGCCACCAGCAAAATCTCCGCCCTCGAAGACCTCGACGACATCCACACCTGCGGCTTTCGCGGCGAGGCCCTGCCCGCCATTGCCTCGGTCTCCAAGCTCTGCATCCGCACGCGCGCACCGAGGGACAAATCTCCGGCATCGAGCTCTGCGCCGAGGGCGGCCTCCTGCGCGCTCCCAAGGAAGCCGGCTGTCCCGTGGGCACCGACATCGAAGTGCGCGATTTGTTTTTCAACACGCCGGCGCGCCTCAAGTTCCTCAAGGCCGAGGGCACCGAGGGGGGACACTGCGCCGAGGCCCTGGTGCGGCTGGCCCTCATGCGCCCGCACATCGCCTTTAAAATGACCTCCAACGGCCGCACGGTTCGCGCCTACCACCGCACCCAGAGCGTGGCGGAGCGGCTGCACCACGTCTTCCCGGGCGAGGCCCTGGGCAAGGCACAGGGTACCGAGCTCGGCGTCGAGGTGCTGGCGTTGCTCACGGCACCCGAGAAGGCCCGCCCCGGCGCCGGCAACCTGTACACCTACGTCAACGGGCGCTTCGTGCGCGACCGGGCCCTGCTGCGCGCCGTCTCCCAGGCCTTTGGCGGCACCCTGGGCGCTGGCCGTTACCCGTCGGGGCTCGTGGCCCTCACCCTGCCCCCGGGCAGCTTCGACATCAACGTGCACCCGCAAAAAACCGAGGTGCGCTTCAGCGATCCCCAGGCGGTGTTTCGCGCCGTGAGCCGCGTCGTGGGAACCATGGTGGCCCGGACCATCTGGTCGCAGATGCCGCAACACGCCGATGTCCCGGCACCCCACCAGTCCAGCGATGTCCCGGTGCCGCGCCCCTTCACCAGCGCCGCCCACACCGCCGAGCCCCGCACCAGCGCCACCGCCACGCACAGCGCCCCGCGCCCCTTCCCTGCACCCGCGCCCAGCGCACCGCGCCCCTTCCCCGCACCGGGCCCACAACCCGCCGCGCCCGCCGCACGCACCCCGCAACAAACCGCCCTGCCCGCTTCAGGCGCCCACGACCCCAAGGCGCATCCCTACAGCCGCCTGCCCTACCTGGGGCAAGCCCAGGGCACCTTCTTGCTCTTCGACGACACCGACGACCTGGTTTTCATCGACCAGCACGCCGCCCACGAGCGCGTGACCTACGAGCGCCTGCGCCAGCAACACCAGCAAGGCCAGGTGCAGACCCAGCGCCTCCTCATGCCGCAACATGTCGACCTGGGGCCCGCCGAAGCCGACCGCATTCTCTCCATGGCACCGGAGCTGGAGCGCTTGGGGCTCACCGTCGAGGCCTCGGGTCCCGAACGCGTGGCCATCCGCGCCGTGCCCGCCGCCCTCGGCAACGCGGCGCCAGACCGCCTGTTGGCCGACATGGTGCTCGCCCTCGAAGAGCACCGCGCGGGCTCCAAAGGTGAAACCGACGACCACGCCCTGGCCACCATGGCCTGCCACGCCTCCATCCGCGCCGGCAAAATCCTCACCGCCGACGAGGTCCACGCCCTGCTGCGCGCCATGGACGCCATCGACTTTGCAGGGCACTGTCCCCACGGCCGCCCGGTGGCCTTTCGCATCCCCTGGAGCGAGATCCGCCGCCGCGTCCAGCGAACCTAACGCGCCTTGTCACGCCCCTGCCACGACATCCCCGTCTTCGTCATCGCCGGTCCCACCGCATCGGGAAAAACCGCCCTGGCCATCGCCCTGGCCCAGCGCCTCAACGCCGAGCTGGTGGGCGCGGACTCCATGCAGGTCTACCGCCACATGGACATCGGCACCGCCAAGCCCACCGCCGACGAACTCGCGGGCATCCCCCACCACCTCATCGACGTGGTCGCCCCCAGCACCCCCTACGACGCGGCGCGCTACGCCACCGACGCCGACCGCGCCATCGCCGACATCCACCGGCGCGGCAAGCGCGTCATCCTGGTGGGCGGCACCGGGCTCTACATCCGCGTGCTCCTGCGCGGCCTCCAAAGCGGACCGCCCCCCGACGACGCCCTGCGCCAACGCCTCACCGACGAGGCCCGCGACCTGGGTTGGCCCGCCCTCCACCAGCGCCTGCGAGACATCGATCCCGCAGCCGCGCAACGCCTCCACCCCAACGACGGCGTCCGCATCGTCCGCGCCCTGGAGGTCTTCGCGCAAACCGGCATCTCCCTCACCGAATGGCAGGCCCAGCACCGCTTCGCCCAGCACCGCTATCCCCACCGCTTCCACGTCCTCGACTGGCCCCGCGAAGCCCTCAACCGCCGCATCGACACCCGGGTGACGCACATGATGGAACAGGGCTTTCTCGGCGAAGTGCAAGCGCTCCTCGGCGCGGGCTACTCCCACGACCTCAAGCCCATGCAGGCTCTGGGATACCGCCAGCTCTGCGCGCACCTCCTGGGCAACACGGCGCTGGCCGACGCCACCGAGCAGATCAAAACCGAGACCCGCCGCTTCGCCAAACGCCAAGGCACCTGGTTCCGCTCCGAAGCCGACGCGCTCGCTACGCCGCCGGATGTCGACGCGCTCTTGCAGAGTGCCAACGCATTTTTCGGCGCACATCCGCGCTGAATTTCACGGCATAGAAGGCTGCAGGTCCACCACCAGGCGCGTGGTCTGCTGGGGGTGGATCACCACGTTTTTGCGCAGGGGCTCGCGCATGTCTGGGTGGGTGAAGACCACCAGGTGACGGCCCGCAGGCAACGAGATGCCCAGCAGGGGCGTGGTACCCAGGGGCTTGTTGCCGACGCGCACTTCGGCCCAAGGGATGGCGTTGACGTCGAGGGTGCCGGTGCGCACCCGGGGCTTGGCGGTGTCGGTCTCCGGGGGAGCGGCGGCGTCTTCGGGGGCCGCGGATGGGGGCGGTGTGTCGGGGGTTGTCGCCGGGGGGATCGCGTCGGCGGGGGCCGGCGCAGGCGGCGCGTCGGGGTCGACGGGGACGCGCTGGGAGAGGCGCAATTCTGCGGGCATCTCCGGCGAGGAAGGCGATGCGACGGGCGTGTGAAACAGCCACAAGAAGCCGAGGATCGCCAAGAAGGTCACGCCCATGGAGAACCACGCAATGCGGCGGTAGCGGGCCGCCATGACCTTGGGAGACGGCGGCACCCGGCTGGGCGCGCGGTGCAACAGGGATTTGCGCGCAGGCGGCACCGGATCGCTGAGAGAGACCACAAAGCTTCCCAGGGCCGCCTCGGACAACGGGCCGTCGAACGCGTCGTTGAGGATGGCGAGCACGTCCTCGCGGAACTCGGTCGCCGTGGCGTAGCGCGCTGCGGGGTCAAAGGCCACCGCGCGGTCGATGCACCGCACCAGCGCCGGGCTGTACCAAGGGGCGACATCCCCCAAGGAGGGGTAGCGCGTCCCTGACGACAGCGTGTCGAGGATGGCGTTGCCCTGCCCGCCGGAGGGATGCTGTCCCGCCAGCAGCTCGAAGAGGCTCACGCCCAAGGAGAAGAGATCGCTGCGCGGGTCCGCCGCCTGGCCGCGCACTTGCTCCGGCGACAAGTAGGGCAGCTTGCCCTGGGGCGGGTGCTCATCTGCGGGCGACTCGCTCTCTAAGGCCGCCGAGACGCCAAAGTCGCACAGCCGCACCTCGCCGTTGGTGCCGACGAGGATGTTCTCGGGGGAGACGTCCTGGTGCACCACCGGGGGCGACGCCTCGTGGGCGCTGCGCAGGCCGAGCAACACCGCAGCGGCAACGGTGAGCACCCACTCCGGCGGCAACACCACCCCGCGCACGGCGCAGCGGCTGGTCACCTGGGCCAGGTCCATGCCCGACACCAGGGACATCACCAGGAAGGCCTCTCCGTCCACCTCGCCGAAGTCCAGCAGCGAGACGATGTTGTCGTGGCGCAGGCGATCCAACAGCCGGGCTTCGGCCAGCAGCATTTGGGCCTGACGCGGGTCGGTGCGCGTCGACGCGTTCAAGCGCTTGAGCACCACGCGCTCTCCCGGGGTGCGCGGATGCGCCGACCGGGCGATGTAGAGCTCGGCCATGCCCCCCGAAGCCAGGGGTTTTTCAAGGGTGTAGTCGCCAAACGGCATGGGCAGCGCAGTGGGCATCAAGGCAGCAATGATACGGTCGCTGGTTCTACGCTGACCAGTTCGACGTCCTTGGGCAGGTCGTTCACCAACACCGCAAACTCGGGGCGCTTGCCCGGTGCAGTGCGCAGCGGCGCGTCGACGTGCACCTGGGCGAGAATTTTCGCGGCGTCAAAGTCGGTCCAAGACGCCTTGGGCGCCGAGAGCACCACGGTGGCGGTGGCGCTTGAAAAGCGGGCGTTGGGCAGGCGCGGCTCCGAGACAATGGGCACATCGGCAAAGCTGCGCTGCTCGCGCTTGGGCGCCAGGGTCAAGCGCACGCGGTATCCCTCGCGCTGAAAAGCCACCCCGTCGACAAAGGCCAGTTGAATCGGCACATCCAGCGGGCCCGCCACCAGGTCGCCGACGTCCAGCGCCTCGGTCTCGATGAACTCCAACGCGCGCACCAGGGAGGCGGCGCCGCGCACGTCGACCTTCGCGGGATGCACCACGGGGGCTTGGGAGAGCGACAGGTGCTCGGGCACATCGCCGATGGCGTGCAGGCGCACAGGCAGGGTCGCCGTCACCACTTTCTCGAGGCGCACCGGGATGCCCTCGGGGCGGATGTCCAGCACCTCCACGTCGTGCAGCTCCAGGTCCTGTGCATCGAAGAAATAGGTGAAGGAGCCCGCCTCTTTGCGGTCGCGCAGATCCATGGTCACCATCAGGGCGGGTTCGGCGCGCAGGGCATTGACCCGCGACGCCCGGCCGCGGATGTGCACGCGAATCGACGCCACCCGGGAGCTGGTCAGGGCGAGGTTGGCCTCGGTGGACGGGGCGATCACGTTGACGTCGAGGTCGACCCAACCATCGGACTTCTCTTGCGTGCGCACCCCGACGAAGAGCCCCAAGGCGATCAAGAGCGCGATGAGCTTGGTCTCGCGGTTTTGCACGAAGACCATCTGGGCAAAGTCTTTCAGGCGTTCCAGCATCGGCGAACTCATCGGCGACGTCCCTTCTTCGCCGCGCGTTTCTTGGCGTTGCGCGCCCCGGTGGGCAGCAGTTTTTTGCGCCGCGTGGACTCGGACGAAAAGAGCAGCAGCAGGTTTTGGCGCAGCTCGCCAATGCTGATGTCGCGCGTCAATTCGCCGCGATAAGCGATGGAGACGGTGCCGCGCTCTTCGGAGATCACCACGCCCACCGCGTCGGTTTGCTCGGAGATGCCGATGGCCGCACGGTGGCGCGTCCCCAAGGCCTTGTCGATTTTGGGATTCGACGACAGGGGCAAGAAGGCGCCCGCCTCCAGAATTTGGTAGTTGCGGATGAGCACCGCGCCGTCGTGGAGCACGTTTTCGGCGCTGGGCACAAAGATGGCGCAGAGGAGCTCGCGGCAGACATTGGCCTCCAGGCGCGTCCCGGCGGCGGCGACAAACTCCACCAGGGAGGCCTCGCGCTCAAAGATGATGAGCCCGCCGATTTTGGCGCGGGTCAGGCGTTCGGCGGCCTGCACGACCTCTTCGAGGATGGCGGTCTGCTTGGCCCGGGTAAACCAGGCGAAGCGCCCCAGCCGCACCAAGGCGCGGCGGATGTCGTCCTGGAAGATGATGAGGATGAAGAGCACCACCACCGACATGAACTGATCGAGCAGCAGGTAGGTGGTGACAAAGCCGAACTGGCGGCTGAACACATACAGCAAAATAAAAAAGAGCAGCCCCACGGCCATGGGCACGGTGCGGGTGCCGCGCACCAAGCGCAGCAAGATGTAGACGAGGTAAAAGACGATGACGAGGTCGAGGATGGCCACCCAGATGCTTTCGTCGGTGGGCAAGGCGCTACGAAAAAAATCAAGCATGGGCGTGGGTCACTTCTGCGGAATGTCGCGCGATGGCCAGGGCCACTTGGGCGGTTTGTTTCATGACGGCGACATCGTGAACGCGAATGGCGGCAACCCCTGCAACGGCGCTCCAGGCCACGGCCGCCGCGGTCCCGCCCAGCCGCTGGGTGACGTCGGCACCGCACAGCGCGCCGATGAACGACTTGCGCGACGGGCCCACCAACACCGGAAAGCCCAGCGCCACCATCTCGGGCAAGCGCCGCAGCAGCTCCAGGCTTTGCGCCGCTGTCTTGGCGAAGCCGATGCCGGGATCCAGCCAGATGTCGCTGGCCAGCACACCGATGTTTTGCGCGCGCCGAGCGGCCTGCAGCAGCTCGTCGTTGACCGTCTTCACGACGTCGTCGTACTGGCAGAGGGATTGCATGGTGGCCGGGGTGCCGCGCGAATGCATCAACACCAATCCAGCGCCGTGCGCCGCCGCCAATTGCGCCAACGCGTCGCCACCGCGCAGCGCCGAGACATCGTTAATGATGTTGGCCCCCGCCTGCAGGGCAGCCTGCGCCACTTCGGGCTTGGTGGTGTCGACAGAGAGCACTACGTCGCTCTCCGCACGCAGCGTTTCAATGACCGGCACGACGCGAGACAGCTCAGTCGCCGCGTCCACCGGTGCGCTCCCCGGCCGGGTGGATTCGCCGCCCACATCGATGATATCGGCGCCTTCGGCGATCATTTGGCGCCCTTTATGCAAGGCCTGTTCCAACGTGGCGTGTTGCCCGCCATCCGAAAAGGAATCCGGGGTGACATTGAGCACGCCCATGATGCGCAGGGGCCGCAAATGGTGGGAATCTTTCATGAAGCGACCATACAACGCATCCCCAGACGACACAAACTTTCTTCCAGGGCGAACGGAAATTCGAGCGCTGTTTTTCAGGGAAATGCGCGGGGGTCGGGATAGGTGATCTCGGTGGAGATATTGCTGGCGGCGAGGATCTCGTCGATGCGCGTGCCGTCCAGGCTTTCGTTGGCCAACAGCTCCTCGGTGATGGCGCGCAAAGCCGCGAGGTTTTTGGTGATGAGCGCCTTGGCGCGGTGGTACTCGGTCATCACGATTTTCTTGACCTCTTCGTCGATGGCCTCAGCGGTCTTCTCGGAGAACTCTTGGTGCTGTGCGATTTCGCGCCCCAGAAAGATCGCCTCTTCTTTTTTGCCGTAGTACAGCGGGCCGAGCCGCTCGTTCATGCCCCACTCGCACACCATGCGGCGCGCGATGCCCGTGGCGCTTTGGATGTCGTGCCCCGCCCCCGTGGAGAGCTCGTTGAATTCGATTTCTTCGGCCACGCGACCGCCCATCAGCACCGCGATGCGCCCCAGTGAGAAGGTGCGCGTGAGGTTCATGCGGTCTTCGGTGGGCAACTGCTGGGTGAGCCCTAAGGCCCGTCCACGCGGCACAATGGTGACCTTGTGAACGGGGTCGCTGCCCGCCACCAGCTTGGCCACCAGGGTGTGTCCGGCCTCGTGCACGGCGGTGACGCGGCGATCGTGCTCGCTGATGATCATGGAGCGCCGCTCGGTGCCCATCAGCACTTTGTCCTTGGCCTCTTCAAAGTCGGACATCTCGACCACGTCTTTGCCGTGGCGCGCCGCCAGCAACGCGGCTTCGTTGACCAGGTTTTCGAGGTCGGCGCCCGAGAAGCCCGGCGTGCCGCGGGCGAGCACCGACAAGTCGACCGAGGAGGCGATGGGGGTGCGCTTGGTGTGCACCGCCAAAATGCCCTCGCGTCCCCGCACATCGGGGTTGGGCACCACGATGCGGCGATCGAAGCGCCCCGGTCGCAGCAAGGCGGGGTCCAGCACATCGGGGCGGTTGGTGGCGGCCACAATGATGACGCCGTCGTTGGCCTCAAAGCCGTCCATCTCCACCAGGAGCTGGTTGAGGGTTTGCTCGCGCTCGTCGTGCCCCCCGCCCAGGCCCGCGCCGCGTTGGCGGCCCACAGCGTCAATCTCGTCGATGAACACGATGCAGGGCGCATTTTTTTTGCCCTGCTCAAAGAGGTCGCGCACCCGAGAGGCGCCCACGCCGACAAACATCTCCACAAAGTCGGAGCCGCTGATGGAGAAGAAGGGCACCCCGGCCTCGCCGGCGATGGCCTTGGCCAGCAACGTTTTTCCGGTGCCGGGCCCGCCCATGAGCAAGACGCCCTTGGGAATGCGGCCGCCCAGCCGCTGAAACTTTTTGGGGTCTTTGAGAAACTCGATGATTTCTTCGAGCTCGTCGCGCGCTTCGTCGATGCCCGCCACGTCTTTGAACGTCACCTTGCGCGAGTGGTCGGACATCATGCGGGCGCGGCTCTTTCCGAAGTTCATCGCCTTGCCACCGCCCGATTGGATTTGGCGCATGAAGAAGAAAAACAGCGCGATGAAGATGATGATGGGCAGCCACGACAGGAGCAGCGTTTGAAAGATGCCCTCGTCGTCGGGCTCTTTGTAGTGCACCGTCGCCTTGCTCGTCATGAGCTGGTTCATCTCGGCGTCGGGCTCGATGCCCAGCGCGTACACCGTTTGCGCCGCCCCGTTTTCGGTTTTGCGCTCGTAGGTGTACTTGCGGCCGCTGACGGTAATTTGGGTGATGCGATCGTTGTTTAGGTCGGTTTGAAACTCGCTGAAGGGTACGGCGGTTTCGGGTTGATCACTGCTGATGTAGGCCACCACGACAATGACGATAAAAATAAGAATGGCCCAAAGAAATCCGGTTTTCAGTTTCTGATTCACTGTTTTGCTCTATCGATTCAGGCGTTGATGCCCGATTTTGGAGTTGCTTTTTTTTGGTTGCGCGCGATGCGGTTGCTCATAAAACAGGGGGCTGTGTAACATGCCTCTTTATCCAATACAAATTCTAACCGCTCTATATGACATATCAAGTGTGTCCCCAAAACGCGGCGGCATCTAGGTCGCGCAAAGGGCTCTGCGGCGCCACTTCCCAGCGGATGTCCAGGCCGTTGCCGCTTCCCCGAGTCAACGCGCAGGACAGCACCTGTGTTCCCGACGCCAACACCGGCACCATCGGCCGGTAAAACGGGGGAACCCGCAACGCCGCCAACCGCCGCGCCACCGATTTTTGCGAATGGGCAAAGCGGTCGCCATTGCGCCACGTGCGGAGCTGCCACGGCGCCGCGAGCGAACGACTGTCGCCGCACACCGCGGCATCGACAATGCAGGAAACGCCGAGCTGCGGCAGCGATGCCCGGCCCGCTGGACAAATCGGCACCGGCGCGTCCACCGCGACCTGGGGCGCCGCCGAAAAAAAGTACAGATCGCCAAAGCTCACCCACGCCACAACGCCAGCGGGGAACTCGATGCACCGCGTCCGGCCGCTCGTCTCCATCGCCTGCAACAGCGACTGCACGTGGTGGCGTTGCAAGCGCCGCGTCGAGCCGTGCAGGCGCGCATACAACTCGCGGACCAACTGCGACCGGGCCCCCGGCGACAGCGCCGCCCACTCGGAGCGCCGCACCCGCAGACCACCGGCGAAGCGCAGCTCTCGCACCGCATGCGCCAACTGCGGCAGCAACGCACAGGCCGCCAAGTGCTGCGCGACATCTTGTGACAACTGGGCCACGCGCACCGCAGCGCCCGGCACCAGTTCCTCCATCAACGGCAGCAATCGCTGGCGCACGCCCACACGCATGAAGCGCGCATTGTCGTTGCTGGGATCGGAGACCCACCGCAGCCCTGCGGCGCGCAACCGGGCTTGTATGTCGCTTCGGCGCAGCGACAGCAACGGGCGCAGCAACGCGAGGTGTTCGTCCAAGGGACGCATGTATGGAATGCCGCGCAGGCCCGTCATGCCCGTACCGCGCAGGATGCGCAGCAACACGGTTTCGGCTTGATCATCCAACGTGTGCCCCGTGGCCACAACGGCACATCCCCGGCGCAGCGCCACCTCGGCGAGCCATTCGTAACGGCGCTCCCGGGCCCACTCCTGCAGGTTTCCCGCGGGGGCCACACCGGCGACAGCGACGCGCTCCGCCGCCACACCAAAGCGCTCCGCCGCCGCGCGCACCACCGCCCATTCGGCGTCGATGCCCGGACGCAGGCCGTGATCGACAAAGGCGACCACCGCGTCTTCTGGCGCGCACACCGACATGGTCAACAGCAACAAGCCCATGGAATCCGAGCCGCCGGACACCGCCAACAACACGCGCGGTGGCGAACCCGAAGGATCTGCCGCGCCCGACAAGGCTTGCCGCAACAACGCCGCTGCACGCCGCCATTGCTTCTCATCTGCAAAATGTGACTCGGTTTTCATCGTCCGCGCTCTCTTCCGTGCGATGCTACTTTTTCGAATCCCAATTACAACTTTATTTCGCCGCCAAGGCCATGTAACATCGAACGCACCTACAACCCTCTGGCAGCGACGGATACAGCATGAGCGACACCCCCCAACAAAACTCCACAGTCATCACGAGGGTCTCCAGCCCTAGGGTCCCCGAGGGACACGCCACGATGAGCTACACCGCAGTGACCACCCATCCCGAGATGGCCCACGCCTTCGCCAACCAGCTCCTCTACTTGGCGGGCCAGCTCATCCCCGACAAGCGCCTCACCCTCGAAGACCTCATCGCCATCTGCCGCATCGCCCTGCCCCAAGCCGAGCACCCCCTGCAAATCCTCGAGGGCCGCCACTTGCGCGGGCGCATCTCCGAGCAGCTCTCCCGGGCGCGCCGCTACGGCGAACCCTTCAGCATTCTCGTCCTCAAATGGGACACGACGCCCTCGCGCGATCTCCACGAGTCGGTCATCGACACCCTGTGCGAGCGCATGCGCCAAACCGACATCATCTTCACCTTTAAGAGACGCCTTATCTTAATGCTGCCGCACACCGAAGAGCAGGCCAGCATCTTGCTTCTCACCCGCATCCGCAACTTGCTGGCGGCCATCCAACCCCCCAACGCCCTCAGCGCCATCGAGCGCCTCTCCTTTCCCTGCCCCAGCATCACCAAGGCCTCGCAAGTCCTCGATTGGGCCGAAGAGCAACTGCGCTAACGCCCCGCCAACTGCCGACTGCCAATCGCCAACAGCCGACCGCCGCGCAAGCGCGCTGCGCACCGTTACATTTCAGGCAAAAAAAAACCCCGAAAACAGTGTTTTCAGGGTTGCATTCGATGAGCGGGGTGGACGGGACTCGAACCCGCGGCCTCCGGCGTGACAGGCCGGCGTTATAACCAACTTAACTACCACCCCTAAATTTTCAAACAAATCGCAAACTCGTTGTTTGCGGCGTCTTGGGCGAAGCAGGGGTCGAACCTACGACATCCAGCTTGTAAGGCTGGCGCTCTGCCAACTGAGCTATTCGCCCGAGCAAGTGCGACGCTTCTAGCACCCGCATTCTGCAGTGTCAATCGTATTTTTTTCATTTTCATGCACCAATTCACGCACCAAAATTCGCACCAATTCTCACCGGCAAACCCCGCCAAAAAACAGTCGCACTGAATACAGGGCTTGCCAGTCTGTTCCGATTGAAATAAGGACTCCGCGCGGCCACTTTCATGGGCCGAAGCCCGAAATACGCATTGTGTGAAACCCGTGTTTTGGCTATTGTGAACCCCTAGACACTCAGCCAGCCGAACAACAAAAACAAAGACAAAATGACAGTAGAAGACACCACGAAAACAGCTCGCATTATTTCCATTTCCAACCAAAAGGGCGGCGTTGGAAAAACCACGACCGCCATCAATCTCGGTGCCTCCTTGGCCGCTGCCGAAAAATCCGTCCTCGTCGTCGACCTCGACCCCCAGGCCAACGCCTCCTCGGGTCTGGGCGTCTCCGACCGCGACGCCACCAGCAACAGCTACCACGTCCTCATCGGCGCCATCTCTGCCGACGAAGCCGTGCACACCACCTCCCTCGACTTCCTCGACGTCCTGCCCGCGCACCGCGACTTGGCCGGCGCCGAAGTCGAACTCGTCTCCGAAGAAAACCGCGCCACGCGCCTCAAAGACGCCCTGGAACCCCTGCGCGAACGCTACGACTTCATCATCATCGACTGCCCGCCCTCCCTGGGCATGCTCACCCTCAACGCCCTGGTCGCCGCCGACGCCGTCATCGTGCCCCTGCAGTGCGAGTACTACGCCCTCGAAGGCCTCTCTCGCCTCCTCGAAACCATCGGCATGCTCCGCGCCGACCTCAACAACACCCTCGAAGTCGATGGCATCGTGCTCACCATGTACGATGCGCGCAACAACTTGTCTCAGCAGGTCGAGCGCGAAGTGCGCGAAAACTTCGACGGCCGCGTGTTTCAAACCGTCATCCCGCGCAACGTACGCCTCTCCGAATCACCGTCCTTTGGCAAGCCCGCCATCCTCTACGACCTGCGCTCCAAGGGTTCACAGCAGTACCTCGCATTTGCCAGGGAATATCTCGAAAGCCGTTGTTCATGAGCAGCGAACGAAGCAAAAACAAAGGCAGGGTCGCCCTGGGCAAGGGCCTCGAAGCCCTGATTCCCGGTGCCAAAACCACCGCGTCGTCGCCGCCACCGCGCGACTACTTCCAGTGCCCCGTTGCCCGCATACAACCCGATCCCAACCAGCCGCGCCAAAACTTCAACAAGGCCGCCCTCGACGAGCTGGTCGCCTCCATTAAGGAACAAGGCATCATCCAGCCCCTCATCGTCAAAACCATCGCGGGCGACAAATACGAGCTCATTGCCGGAGAGCGGCGCTGGCGTGCGGCGCAACTCGCGGGCCTCAAAGAGGTCCCGGTGCTCATCAAAGACGTCACTGCGGCCCAGGCCTTTGAGATGGCCCTGGTCGAAAACATCCAGCGCGAAGACCTCAACGCCATCGAAGAAGCCGAAGCCATTCGCCGCCTCCTCGAAGAACACCGCTACACCCAGGCCCAAATCGCCACGCGCATCGGCCGCGATCGCTCCACCGTGGCCAACAGCCTGCGCTTGCTCAACCTGCCCCTCGACGTCAAGCAAATGGTGCTCGATCGAAAGCTCACCGAGGGACACGCCCGCGCCGTACTTCAGGCAGGCACCGACGACCACATGCTGTCCCTGGCCAAAATGATCATCGCCAAGGGCTGGTCGGTGCGCGAAACCGAGCGACAAGCGCGCCTCATCTCCCAAGGCCCAGCCAAGGCCACCGCTGCCGCAGTCAAGGCGGTGCAACCCCCATCCCCGCAAGTCGCGGCCCTCACCGAAAAGCTCCAACGCGCCCTCGGCGCCCGGGTGGTCATCCACGACACCAAGGGCAAGGGACGCCTCGAGATCCACTACGCGAACTACGAAGAGCTCGACACCGTCATCGACAAAATTTTGCGCTAAGGGGCTGTGCGCGTACGCGCTTAATCTTCGCGGCGCTCCGAGATGGCGAGCCCGGATTGCCCGACGCCTTCCACCAGGCATCGCGTGGCTTCCATGTCGGCATCCACCATCATGGTCACGAGCTCGGCAAACGAGGTGCGGGGCGTCCATCCCAGCGTCTCCCGGGCCAACGTGGCGTCGCCTTGCAGCATCTCCACTTCGGCGGGGCGAAAATAACGCGGGTCCACCGCCACGCGCACCTGCCCTGTCTGCGCGCAGACGCCCTCTTCATCGAGGCCGCTGCCGCGCCACTCAATGGGCATGCCCGCCGCCTGAAACGACGCCTCGCAGAACTCCCGCACCGATCGCGAGTCGCCGGTGGCGATGACGTAATCGCGCGGGACGTCTTGCTGCAGCATGCGCCACATGGCCTCGACATAATCGCCCGCAAAGCCCCAGTCGCGCCGCGCATCCAAATTGCCCAGGTACAAACGCTGTTGCAGCCCGTACTTGATGTGGGCCACGGCGCGCGTGATTTTGCGCGTCACAAAGGTTTCGCCGCGCCGCGGGGACTCGTGGTTAAACAGGATGCCGTTCACCGCATACATGTCGTAGGACTCGCGGTAATTCACCGTCACATAGAAGGCATAGGCCTTGGCGCAGGCATAGGGAGAGCGCGGCCGGAAGGGCGTGGTCTCGCGCTGCGGGGTCTCCACCACTTGGCCGAAGAGCTCCGAAGAAGACGCCTGGTAAAAGCGCGTTTGCAACCCGTTGTCGCGGATGGCCTCCAGCAGGCGCACCGTTCCTAGGCCTGTGATCTCGCCGGTGTATTCGGGAATGGCGAAGCTCACCCCCACGTGGGACTGGGCCCCGAGGTTGTACACTTCATCGGGCTGCACCATGCGCAAAATGCGGTTCAAGCTCGACGCGTCATTGAGGTCGCCGTAGTGCAGCGTGAAGCGGCGATTCTCCACGTGCGGGTCCTCGTAAATGGCGTCGACGCGCGTGGTGTTAAACGACGAAGAGCGGCGCTTGACCCCGTGCACTTCGTATCCCTTTTGCAGCAAAAATTCGGCGAGATAAGAGCCGTCTTGTCCGGTGACACCCGTAATCAACGCAGTGCGCGACATCTTGCGTCCTCCTCATGGCGGGCTGGTTGTGACACCCGCAAGTCCTGGTTAGTCCGTGACATTTTCGTACCAGATGCCGGGCCCTTGCACCATACGCAATCCGGCAGAGGCGCGATATGGCCTGTGCGTATCGGCCTTGGGCCACTTCGATTTGTCCGCCTGTTTGCGCAGCTCCGCCGGGTCGCCGGTGCCGCGGTGCACAAACTGCACCGTGGGCGGGTACTTGTCGATGTGCGAAAAGCGATACCCCACCTTGTCGCGCTCGATGATTTTGTACTGCTGCACCACGTAGCCCGGCACGCCGAGCTGGGTGATCACCTCGGTACCCTTGGGCAAGTCCGCGTTGGGAATGACGCGCACCGGGAAGGGCGACGTGCCCACCACCTTGCGGAGCATCGTCACGGTGTAGGGGCGCTCCGGGGCCCGAATCTCCGCGCGCACCACGCCATCGGCCACCACAAAATGCAACACCACCGGATACGCAAAGGGGTTGCGGATTTTCAAATCCAGCGCGGGATAGTCCACCGTGGCGTCCAGCCCGAGCTTGATGTACGAACTGGGGCGCGAATGCGTCTTGCGCTCCTCGATGATCAATCCGGTAAAAAAAGATGCCGCGTACAGCGTGGAGGCGATTTGGCACGCGCCGCCGCCCATCCCCTCGACAATGGCCCCGCCAGCGATCACCGGGGCATAGCGAAACCCCCGGGCCTCCGTGCGGTCGCCCACCACCCCGTTGTAGGAGAGCACCTCGCCGGGCAAGATAATCTCGCCGTCCAGCTTCGATGCCGCCAAGATCAAATTGTGGGTGCGATCGGCGTCCTTCTTCATCCGCGAGTGCGGCGTTTCGTAAAACCCCGCCACCGCATCGGCGCGAATGCCCGACAGCGCCGCCAGGGTGACCTCGGGCACCAGCGGGACCAACGCGATCTCCACCTCGCTCTGCCCGGCGCGCAACGCGGCATCCAGGCGCCGCAGCGATTCGTACACATCGAGCGAACGGCCCGGCACCTCGGCGTCGATTTTGCCGTCTTGAAAATTGAAGCGCGCGTTGGTCGATTTGACGTCGAGCATCTCCTTGAGCACCACCAGGGCTTCCACCGCGGCATCGGAGCGCAGACCGATGGGCATGGGGATGTCCACCACACCGCGTGGGCGCGCACGGCGACGATTGTACCGCGCGGCCGATGAGTTAACGGTGCGCAGCTCGCCCAGCAACTCGGAGAGCGAGCGCATATCGACCTCGGCCCCCAGGGCGCCCCAGGTGGTCCGGTGCGCAAAGTCACCGCTCTTCAGGGTAACGGACTGCTGCATCAAGCGCCGGGCTTCGTGCATCAAGGCCGCCGATGTGTCGCCGTCGCCGTCGGCCGCCACGCCCCCCACCCGAATGTCGGTAACGGGCTGCGCGTCGCGGCTGCGCGGGTCTAGCAAAATGAACGCGCTCAGCGCCCCCAACAGCACCAGCAACACGAGCAGCGCCGCGTCCCGCGCCAAGGGCCACCACGGTCGCGCGCGATACCGCCGCACAGGCGCCTGCACATACTGGAGGATTTTTTGAAACCGGTGAAACATCATATGCCGCCTGCTCTGTATCACAAAGGCTTGCGCATTCCAGCCAGGTTTCTTAGGTATATCCCATGTTCAAACCGACCGCCAAACGCGCCGCCACCTTGTTGCTGGGGCTCTGCCTCGCCCTCACCCTGCCCTTCTGCAGCGACGCCTGCAGCGAAAAAACCGCCGAAAGCACCAGCGCTCCTCCCGCGGGACAAACCGTGCGCTGCCCGGTGTGCGATCTCGAATTCGACGCGGCCAAAGCGCGGGCGCAAGCCACCCACGACGGCATCACCTACTACTTTTTGCTCGAAGATCACCAGCAGGCGTTTGTGGCCAACCCCCATGCGTTTCTGGAGTCGGCCGACGCAAAATGAGGAGATCGGGCTAGGCCCCTTTGGCGCGCAAAGCGTCGAGCACGGCGAAGATCATGCCCGGTCGCAGATAACGCCCCGCCGTGTACTTAATGGCGGTGCCGAGCACCAGGTCGTACAGGGCGTTCACATCGACACCATACTTTTGGCAAGGCTGGCGCACCAGGGCGGCAAAGGCGTCGCGCTCGTTGGGGGTCTTGGGAGAGACGCGCAAGTCGGGCAGCAGCACCTTGGCCGCTACCAGCGCCGACAACAGGGCCTCGGCGTGCTCCGAAGAGGCGACCTCAGCGGCCACCACGTCTGTCGCTGTTACCGGGCACGAGCCGTTGAACCCCTCGGGCGCCGCAAAGGGAATGCGGGTCTCGGTATACAGGTTGTGGTAGGTGAGCAGCAACAATTCGCGCGTTTCGGCGTACATCTCCTGCTGCACCATGGCGGTCATGACGGAGTAGTTGACGCCCGTCCACACATCGTGCGCCTGAAAGTTGTCGGCCGACAGCGGCATGCCGTCGAACTTGACGAGATTGGCCGCACCGATGCGCGGGCTGTTGGCGCGATAATTGACCGCAAACACTTTTTGCAAGGCGCTCTTTTTGCGCTCGCTGGACAAAATGGTGGGCAGGCCCAGCATCGACAAATAGGTGTCGGCCAGGAGCTGGTCCGCGAAAATATCGTCGCTGTCCAACTGGCGTTTGGCCTGGAAGCCGCTGCCCCACATCGCCCCGCCCAACTGCGCGAGTTGTTCTTTTTTGGCCGCGCGGTTTTCGGCGTGCATGCGGCCATTGTCCTCGGGGACATTGAGCCAGTCGTTGACGGCCTCCAGCATGGCGTCAGCGCTGTCGCCCGAAGCGGTGAGCCCCAAGTCGGCCAGCAACTTCGGCAGCGCGTCTTCGGCGTTGGGCGCCAAGTCAGCCCGCGTGATGGGGGTGACATAAAAGCGGTAGTAGCCCTCCTTCTCGTCGTAGAGGCTCTTGTGGATGACCTCCGCAGCGGCCGTGGCCTGCGCTTCGGCATCTTCGGCGCCGGCCTTGCCCAGCTCGCGCAAAATCGCTGCGTAGGCCCGCAACCCCGCCACCCACAACGTGCCGCAGTACACAGAGATGCCGTGGGAGGACAGGTTGTCGAAGGTGTCGTCGGTGCCCCGGGTCAAGGGCAAGAGCTGCCCGGGTTCGATCAGGGATGAGAGATAGCGGATGCTCTCGCTCACGGCTTCGAAGCAGTCTTCGAGCACCGCCCGATCGCCCGTGGTGCGGAAGTGACGCCAAACCATGAGCACAAACTTGGGGGCCAAGTCCTTCCACTCTTTGACGTTGTGCCAATCGTAGGCGTCGGGCAGCGGTTCGAAGGGCGTCCCCAAGTCGTGAATCACGGCGCCGCGCACCGCCCGGGGGCCCGCAAACTTTTCGTCGCGCAGATCGGCAAAGGCGCGCTCGACATACACGTGGTAGCGACGCCAGGTGGGATCATCGGCCAGCACCGCCTTGCCAAAGTCGCGCATCACCATGCCATCCAGTCGGGGCAGGAGGCGCAAGAGCCCAAAGGAGCCGTAGAAGTACACATCAAGCGAATTGAAAAACGGGTAGTCCACACACTCGCGCATGAGAAAGCGGTCGTCCGTGTCCCACACCGTGGCCTCGGGAATGAACGAGAGGGTGTTGGTGGCCAGCGTGGCCATGCGCAGTTGCTCTTCGGCGTCGGCGCTCAAGCGACCCAGGTCGGTGTCGGCCAAAATATGCGCCTGGGATTGCAGCACCGCCTTGCGGATGGCCGCCTCGTCGGAGGCCGCAAAAGTCAGCATCTCCTCCAGCCGTTGCTCGGGGGCGCCAAAGAACGACGTGTATTTCTTTTGCGTGCCATACAGCGGCACATCGGCAAAATCGAGCACCGTGGCAAAGACAACTTCGCGCGTCTCGCCTGGGCGCAACTGCACCGTCACGCAAACAGCGCCGCTCATGGGCTCCCGGCCGGTTTGCTTCTTCTTGCTCACCACCAAGTGCAGCCCCGCGGTGCCCTGCACCCCAGAGAGGAGCTCTTTCTCCTGACAGGTGTAGTAATCCGGCAGGCACATGACACTCATGTCGCTGCCCGGTGTATCGATGACCCCAAAGGCCATGCGGCCGTTCATGTCGCCCGCGCACGCCCCGGAGTCTTGCGAAAACGCCACCCCGCGAAACACGCCATTGGACAACGGCAACGCCAAGGTGTCCCCGGTCTGCCCATTGGCGGTACGCTGCAAGAGGAACGAGGCGTCTTGCACACCGGGACGCTCTTTCAAGACCTGAAACCCGCACATGTTTTCTTGCGTTTGCACCAGGGTGACTTCGCGCACCGCATCGGTGGGATTGTGCAGCTCAAAGACGGTGTACCAGGCGGGCAGGCTGCAGAGTTTTTCGTCGCCCGCAACGATGGGCGAGTAATTGGCGCGGCGTAGGCGAACACCGGACTGATCGTTGTACGCGGTTTGCGCCACGGGAAAGAGCGCCGAATACGTCATTTTTCCGCAGGGATAAGACGGCACGCCCGCGATGCTCGGCTCGTGCCAATCGCCGGTGAGGTTGCGCCAGGCGTCGGGGCGCTGCGCCAAAATGCCCTGAAAGAAGTCGAGCAGAAATGCCCGGTGAAAGGTCGCGCTGTCCGCTTCGGTTTCGAGCCGCTGGGTCAACGGAGACAACACCGTGCGCCACCGCTCAATGCGCGCCTTGTTGTCGCGCCACAGGGAGTCGCTCGCGATGGCCTCTTGCACGCGCTGCAGCAGCGCCGCGTCGTCCATGTCGGCCGTAAAAAGCGGTTTCTCGTCGGCGTCGACCAGCGGAAAGAGCCCGTTGAGTTCGTGAAAGGCCGATCCGTTGACCAGGTGAATTTTGTCGTCGTCAGCCCGGCGCTCGCGGTAGCAAAAATTGGCCATGCGCACCGGCGCACCGTCTCCGGCGTGGACGTACAAGCCCGGCACAAAATGAAGCGCCGGCGTTGTTCCGGCGGGGGTAATGGTAACAGCGCTACCGATGCCGCCCACGGCCATTCCCGTCACCTCTGGGGTGGTGGGAAGGGGGATGTACCAGCCCTGATGAAACGGCAAGGCGACCGCTGGGGTCATGAGTTTGTCCACCGCATCTGACAATGTTGTTTTGTCCTGCAACTGCCAAAAAGAAGACATATTCACTCCTCGTGCAAAGGCGCTTTGTGCGCGAACGTCAATGTAGCCCAAGAGATCGCAAAGCGACACCGCAAAGACGATGCCTCCATTGCGATTCAGCATCTATCGAACCGCAGAACCATAAGGGGTTATCAGATGGGGGGGCAGGTTACCAAGGCAATTCTAACGCAGGGTGATTACAGGCAAGCCGGGCCCTCACCAACGCATTCGCCGACAGTGTTGCAACCGGCCGTGCAGTAGATGCAGTAGTGGTAGGCATCGAGCAGCACCGCGCCGTCAGCATGGGTTGCTTTGCACGCATCGGTGCAAGCGGCCCGCTCGGCACTGGGACCGCTGTAACAGGGCGCGAGGCACTTCTCCAAATTGTTGCAGTCAGCGCTGGCTATGCAGGCATTTGCTTCGCTCTTGCACTCGGCGCCTATGGCGCAACCCCAGCATCCCGGGCTGCCATCGGGCTCATCACCGTAGCACTTGGTTTTGTAAGGCTGGACGCACCCCCCCGGAGTCAATGTACAATCTTTATCACCGGCGGCGGCCCAGCAGTCCGTGGCACAAGCAGAGCAGTAAATGCACCGGTAATAGGCTTCGAACGGGCGCAATCCTGCGGCGTTGCTGGTCTTGCAGTCATTGAAGCAAGTTTGCCATGCGTCGCCAGAGAGATCGTTGCAGGTCGCTTGGCAGGCATCTATGTCGCGGCAAGCCGCATTGGCTTCGCACGCCGCAGCATCGGCTTGACACAAAGTTCTCGTGGCGATGCCGTAACAACCCGAGCCGTCGCCCTCCGTGCCGCCTTTCTCGTGGTCGTAGCACTTGCCCCTCATAGGATAAACACCTTGAGATACTGGGGGAATGAGGCGATCGCTGGTGTCGAAAACTGATCCGCCGTCGTCGGTGGGCTTGGTGGGTTGGGTGGGCTTGCTGGGCGACGTCTCCGTATCAAGAGGTGCCGAAGTGTCGTTCACCATGTTGTAGTCGTCTAGCATTACCGACTCCCCACCAGAATCGCCATCTCCACCACAAGCCACGATAATCCCCGCGCTCCCGGCGAAAAGTACCCAAATTGCCAACATCGAAATAGTTGTTCGGTTCATGCCCGCTCCCCTCCTGTTGAGAACCCACGCGCGTTGCGCTC
>JAAYKL010000014.1 GCA_012522445.1 Myxococcales bacterium
AATCACGTCCATCATCACAGTGGATTGAATGGATTTACACCGCACCAAGTGTGTTCCGGTGACTATCGAGACATCGCCAAAACGAAGCAAGCTGCGCGGGATTGCGTGTACCATGGTCATCGCGAACGATTCACCAACGGGCGACCTGTCGTGCAAATGCCGCCATGCGAAGTCTGTATCAACCCTATTCCTGCGGATGCAGACCCATCCATTCACGAGAGAGGAGTCAATTTTCCAACCCTAAATCGGGTCATCGAAAAACAACTTAACTTTCACTGAAGTGGTTCAAACAAGGTTGACACGTTCCGAAACATTAATCTCCAAGAAGTAACTCATTTAATTAAAGAGCACTATGAAAAGACACTCTCTCCCGCCAATAAAAAATCAAAAAAGACCAACAAACTTCATCTGGTTGGACACGATTATGTAAACAAAAACCTAAGCAATCTTATCAAAACGAGCAACAACAAAACCAACGATAACACTTATCACTATGAAACACCATGTTACTATAAACCTTGCTGGCTATTAAGCGAAAACCCAAATTTGAGTTTTGTAATTGACAATACACAAAAAAAAGAAACAAAAAACGAGTTACTTAACCACAAAACAGTTAGACGATTTGCGAGAAAACATACTGGCAAAAACGATTTTTATAGTTACTTAGCTACAAAGCGCAATTTGCATGACTCCATAGTATTTAACTTACATTCATTTAAATACAATAAATCCACAACAACGATCAAACTCAATTTTGGCATCGGAGCATATCGAAATTATATAAATCTCAATGAAGCCATTGTTTCTGAAACCAAATTTTCAACTTTTTTAAAAAATTATTCTTCAGAACAAGAAGTACTAAAAATCAGAAAATTTTTCCTTAATCATCTCCTAAAAAGTTCATTGCACCAAATAAGAAAACTAATACCATTTTCCAACATTCTGGATTATGAAAAACATCCTTGTTCAATTGGTTTAAATGTATTTACTGTCTTCAAAGCAGAAAACAGGTATTACACAATTTTCCAAAATAGAAACCCTAATTTAGTAGAAAATCCTGGTTTTAAACATGTATTGCCTGCAGGTACCTATCAACCCTTCTCATTACAAGTAGGATATAGACGGGAAGACTATCACCATGGGGATTTTTCCCACACTGTATTCCGAGAATTAGCGGAAGAACTCTTTGATGTCGAACAATTACAAAATGCAAATGAACCCGATGCTGTCCTAATGGATGAACTTGTGATAGAGAAAAAACTACTCACCGATCAAAGTGTAGCTGTCAGAGCCACAATTGGAGAATTGTTTAATATTAGAATAAATGATAATTTTGAAATAGAAAAGCTGGACCAAAAAGGCGCTCTCAGACTGATACCAACCGCTTTTTATATAGACTTGCTTTCTCTTAAGCCTCAAGTCTCTCTCTTCCTCTACTTTGAATCTGACAAACTATTAGATTTTATGGCAAAAGTCCCCCTGTCTAATAGAATAGAAGGCAATGCAAATTATGTAGAAGTTGACAGCGATGAGTTCTACAACATTATAAAAGACCACTTGTTCACCGGAAATTTCACGCACACTGGAATAATTCCTTTTATTGAGGGATATTCTTATTTCAAAAAAATGAGTAATTCAGGACTTACGAGGTAAGAATTTACACATATATATTTACGCTGACTTTTACTTCCACTTTCATTAATGATGACATTCATTGACTTTGATAATTCTTGTTTAACCTTTCCTGGCGAACACCAGGAGGTGCTCTGCTATGTGCTACGCGCGAAACTGGCAACCTCTCTGGCCACACTGAATCCGATAGCGGCGGACTTACGAAGTATCAAGCCCTCCAAGCCCTGCCGTGTTCACACCTGTTTTTGCTGGATTATTTCGGTTGATCGCATATAGCCCTTGGCCATGAAACACAGGCAATTCCACAGGCAATCTCCATGAAACACTGGCAACCCAACAGGCAATTTCCATGAAACCGCACCTGGCCATATCCTGCGGCGATCCCGCGGGCATCTCCTACGAAGTCGTCCTGCGCAGCTTTCTGCCCGCCCACCAAGCGGCGCGCCTCGTCCTCTTCGGACACTGGCCCACCTTCGCGGCCCTGCAACGGCAATTCCCCAGCGACGATGTCCCCGAAATCGAATTGGTAGACCGCCCCACCCGCACCGCGCGAAACGTCGTGCAATTCGTCTCCAGCGACGGTCCCGACGGCCCCATCGACGGCCCCGGCCTCGACAACGCCAACGCCCAGCTCGAAGCCCTGCAAGCCGCCACCGACGCGGTCCTCGACGGCACCTGCGACGCCCTGGTCACCGCCCCGGTCTGCAAGAGCGAAATCGCGCGCATCCAACCCGACTTTGTCGGCCACACCGAGTACCTGGCCCAGCGCTGCGCCCTCGAAAACGACGACGTCACCATGGTGTTCGCCTCCGACAACCTCACCGTGGGCCTCGTGGCCACCCATGTTCCCTTTCGCGACATCCCCGACACCCTCACCCCCAAAAACCTCCACCGCACGCTGAAGCACATCGTGCAAATCACCCGCGCCCTCCGCGACGTGGCCCTGCCCCACATCGGCGTGGCGGCCCTCAATCCCCACGCGGGCGAAGACTGCCTCCTGGGCCTCGAAGAGCACGACATCCTCACCCCGTTTTGCCGCGCCTTCGACGACCTAAACGACATTCAAATCTTCGGCCCCATTCCCGCCGACACCCTGTTTCGCGACGCCCTCGCCGGCAAGTACCACGGCGTCATCGCGGCCTACCACGACCAGGCCATGATACCGCTCAAGCTCACCGGCACCGGCGCCACGGTCAACATCACCGCCGGGCTGCCCTTCGTCCGCACCAGTCCCGACCACGGCGTGGCCCGGGACATCGCCCGCACCGGACGCGCCGATCCCCGGGGCATGCAAGGCGCCATCGCCACCGCCCTGCGACTCATCCCGCGCCCCTAAACCGCGCCCATGACTGCGCCCTTCGCCACCGCCAAAGACATCGACGCCCTGCGCCAACGCCTGGGGGCCGCCCTGTCGCGCACCAGCCGGCAATACGGCCTGCTGGCGCCCGGCGATCGCATCCTCGTGGCGGTCAGCGGCGGCAAGGACAGTTACGCCCTGCTCCACCTGCTCCAGCGCGTGTCGCGCAAACTCCCCTTTGCCATCTCGCTACACGCCATCCACGTGCACGCGGGGCACCCCGAGCACGACCCCACTCCCCTGCTCGACTGGCTCGCGAACACCGGCGTTCCCTTTGACATCGCCCGCGCCAACTTCTACGCCGATGTCCAGCAGCACACCCAAGCCGGGGAGTCGCCCTGCGCCCTTTGCTCGCGCATGCGCCGCGGCGTGCTCTACACCTGGGCCCAAAAACGCGGATGCAACAAAATCGCGTTGGGGCACCACCTGGAAGACACCCTGGCCACCTTCATGATGAACCTGTGCTACACCGGGCGCCTGCAGGCCATGCCGCCGCGCTACACCACCGCCGACGGCCGCTTCGAGGTCATTCGCCCCCTGGTCGAGATCTCCCAAGCCGACATCGCCGCCCTCGCCCAAGCCCTGCGCTTCCCCATCGTCGCTTGCCGCACGTGTCCCCCCATGCCCCACCACCGCCGCACCTATATGGAAGAATGGCTAGAGACCCTGAGCGCCCAGCACCCGCGCCTCAAAACCGTGATGCTCGGCGCCCTCAAAAACGTGCGCCCCACCCACCTGTTCGACCCTACCGTGCAACGGGTGCCCCGCGAACCGAACGACGAGCCCTAGGGCACGCGCACGCGCTGCTACCGCAACCATCCCTGTTGGGTGCGCTGCACCATCAACGCAAACAGCGACTCCATCTGCGCTTGGGCGCTGCGCGACTCGGCGATGCCCACGGCGCGGGCGATGGCTTCAAAGGTCGACAACCCGTCGCTGCGCGACTGCTTGCGCAATCCCCAGTTCGAAGGCGAACCTTGGGGCAACACTGCGGTTTCGGCCTGCGCCAATCCGGGGATGCGCCGGGCCATGCGCGCCGCCTGTCCCCAATTGCCGTCGGGGAACACCAGGGTGAGCGGGCGCGGGTCCGCCGACAGAAATGCCGGGGACAACACCGCTGCGTCCGGCTTGGGAAACACCAGCAGCACGCGCCTATCGGGTACGAACAAGTCCTGTGCCGTTATGGGCGCGTCGGGAAAACCGTGGACGCGCATCTCGCTGTTGGCGAGCACCTCTAGGGCCAGCGGTCCCGTGGCCGAGGGCTTGCGCACTTCGGTGCGGTGCACCATGAGGAGCACCCGGGTGCGCAGGTCGATGCGAGGGATGTGCTCGCAGAAGCAAAACCCCGCGTGCATGCGGCAGCGCGGACAGCGGTCGTTGCGCCTAAAACGCATGTCCTAAGGGTGGCTGTGAAGCGCGGGTGAACACGGTGTTCAAAGGGACGTGTCGGTGGCGCCCACGCGCGTCGAGAGCTGCGCGGCGATCTCCGCTGCCATGGCCCGCACCGATTCGGGCAAGGTGGCGTCTTGCGAGATGCGCCGCATGTGGGGATAGGCCCGGGTGTCGCCGATGCGGGCGATCTCCGCCAATGTGCGCGCCGCCAAACTGGCATTGGTGCTCAGCAGCACTTGCTTCTTCGAGAAGTCGAAGGCCACCGCCTCTTCGCAAGCGGCCTCTCGATTGTGACGGTCGAAGAAGGCGATCATTTTGGGCGAGGAGTCCGCGGCCCCGATGTTGCCCAGGGCGCCCAAGACCATGCACAGGGTCTGCACGTCGGTCTCGGTGTCGGCTTCGAGGTGCGCTTCGAGCCAGGGAAGCCCCAGGGGCGTCTCTAAGCGATTGAGGACAAAGATGGCCTGGTGCAGCAAGTCGCGTTCCAGCTCGCCCGACTCGATGACGTCCACCACAAACTGCCCGGCGTCCGCCAGGTCTTGCGGGCTGAACACCCGCATGTTTTTGCCCACCAGCGCCAGGGACAACAGGGCGTCCGAGCGGTGCGCGTCCAAGTGGGGCCAGGCCGAGATCGCCGCCCGCACCAATCGTCCGTCGCCGATGCGCGCCAACGCGCCCAAGGCTGCCGCGCGCTCCTCGGCATTGCCGGTGAAGGCCAGGGTTTCCAGGGCGTCCGCCAAAACGCTGTCGATGCGAGCACCCGCCGCCAACGCCGCCCACTCCCGCCCTGCTCCGGGCTGCTCGATGATGCGTCCCAAGGCGCGGGTAAAGTCCTCGTCGCCGGTGAAGTACACCGAGGTCTCGGCTCCGGAGCGCCGCGTCGCCGCATCGGTGGCGCGCAACTCCGCCATGGCCGCCCACTTGCGCATGCGAAACACCAGGGCGCCCTGCCCCAGCGCATCAAACACCACCACGAGCACCAGCAGCAGCGCCAGAAAGATGAAGACGATTTTGCTGCCCGTCGCCTTGAGATGCCCCAGAGATATCGGGGGTTCATCGGTGGACGCCCCTTCCGGAGTCGCTGTCCCCGCCGGGACGCCGCCCCACACGTTGGGCCCCCAGAGCAGGCGAGACACCAGCAGCGTCTGCACCGCCGCCGCCGCCACCAACAAGCCCATGAACCAAGCGGTCTTGGCAAAGTTGTCCGCCGCCGACACCGACACTTCGCGGATGTGGTGCGACAGCGGAAAGATCAGCGCCATGGCCAGCCCGGTGCCACACAGCGTGAGCACCAGCAGCAGGGGCAGGCGTTGCGCCCAGTCTTTGAGGCGGTTCATGAGTCTTGTGCGTAGGCCACCTCAGGCACGCGCCCATCGATTTCGAGGGTGCGCAGGGCGGCGAGCAAGGTGTCGGCGTGGGCCTTGGTCACGCTGATAAAGGTGGAGCGGGTCAACATGTGCACCTTGCCGATGTCGGAGCGCTGCAGTCCGCTGCGCTCGATAATGTCTTTCACAAAGGTCGAGACACGCAGACCGTCCTTGCGGCCGGCGTCGAGATAAAACTCCACGGTGTCGGGGTCTTTGGCCCCCACCGGCGGCGTGGCCAGGGGGATGTCCTCGGCGTTTTCGGGCGCGGCCTTGGGAGCGGTGTCATCCGGACGGGGCTCCGCAGAGCGCGCCGGGGTGCTGAGCACATTATCTGGCGCATCGGACGGTTTGGCTTTGCGCTCGCCCCCGCCTCCGGACTTGCGGGGCTTTTTGTCGGCCGGTTTCTCTGCGGGTTTCTCCGCCTTTTTATCGACCGGTTTCTCTACAGGCTTCTCCGCTTTTTTATCGACCGGTTTCTCTACGGGCTTCTCTGCCTTTTTATCAACAGGCTTCTCGACGGGCTTCTCTGCGGCCTTCCCAGTGGGCTTGCCCGCGGGCGCTTGCGATGCCTCGGCGAAGTGCCATTGCAACAGCGCCGCCACCAAGCGCTCGGCATTGGTGTCGCTCATCAGGCGCCGGGCCAGCGAGCACATCTTGGGCGGTAGCGCCGCGCCGTTGAGTTGGGCTTTGAGTTCGCTGATGCGGGCGAGTTCCTGGCGCTTTTGCTCTTGCTCGGCCGTGGGCAGCGCCTTTTCGATGGGGAAGATTTTGTAGGTCAGGCGCAGGGTGTAGAGGTTGCCGATGTCCTGCGGGGCGATGAGGGAGATGGCGCAGCCGTGTCGTCCCTGTCGGCCCGTGCGGCCCGTGCGGTGGATGTAGACTTCGAGGGATTCCGGGAAGGTGTAGTTGATGACGTGGCTCAAGTGCGAGATGTCGATGCCGCGCGCCGCCACGTCCGTGGCCACCAAGAACTGGATGTCCTTGCGCCGCACCCGCGCCATCACCTTTTCGCGCTCGGGTTGCGACATGTCCGAGTTGATCCAGGTGGCGTTGAAGCCCGCCTCGCGCAGCGCCCCGGAGACCATTTGCGTCTCGTCGCGGGTGTTGCAAAAGACAATGGCCGACGCGGGTTGCTCTTCGCGCAGCACGCGGATCAAATCGGCGGTGCGGCCGATGCCGGACACCAAGTAGATGAAGTGACTGATCTCCGATGCCCCCACCGCGTCGCCCGAAACGCTGATGGTGAGCGCGTCGTCCATGTAACGGCCGGCCAGGCGCTTGATGTCGTCGGGGATGGTGGCCGAGAACAGCAGAGTTTGTCGGCGCCGGGGCAAGTGCTCGATGATCTCGGAGATCTCGCGTTCAAACCCCATGGAGAGCATCTCGTCAGCCTCGTCGAGCACGAGGATTTGCAGCGACGCAAAGGAAATGGTTTTGCGGCGGATGTGATCGAGGATGCGCCCCGGTGTGCCCGCGATGATTTGGGCGCCGGCCGCGACCTCGTCGACCTGTTTGGAAAAGGACACGCCGCCGTACACCGCAGCGCAGGCAATGCCCCGCCCTGCGCCGATGGCGTTGATTTCCTTCGACACCTGGGCGGCGAGCTCGCGCGTGGGGGTCATGATGAGGGCCTTCACGCCGGGGGAGGTCAGCGACATGGTCTGCACGATGGGAATGCCGAAGGCCGCGGTCTTGCCCGTCCCGGTCTGGGCCATCACAATGGCGTCCTGTCCTTTAATGATGGTGTCGAAGGAAGTGGCTTGTACCGGTGTCGGTTGCGTGAAGCCCATCTTTTCGATGGCGGCCAAGACCTCGGGAAGTAGGCGGAAATCCGCAAAGGATGCGGGGGGTTGCGCGGGTTCGTTTTGAGCATTCATGATGGGACCTTTGTGCATTGAGCGTTGTCTTTTGTGTGATCGTCGTGGCGGCGTGCCACCTCTCCGGGCCGAAGCGCCGGATAACCATACGGGGGCTTTTAAATAGCCCTGTGCGGGCGCCATCGTCAAGTAACAGTGGCGCAAAGTCCGTACAACGACAAATCTTCGCCCTGTTTGACACCAGCATCCCGTGTACGGACGAATGTCGTCAGAGTCATTATTTAAGTCATTATTTAACGCCGGCTACCCGCAAGGAGCGAAAAAGACGTCGCAAACGTCCCCTGCGGTGGGAGAGTGAAAAAGTGCCTTTTTCGGTGGCGGATTGCCATATATTGTGTACCATACCTGCCGACCACCATATATATAGTGATATATGTGTAGTGCAGTTGATATACAATATGTTGCCATAGCGGCACCGGTTGTTGCGCGTCTCCCCTGTTTCACAACCGCATTCCGGTGCCCCACCTGGCATTCGAGGTCATTTTTATGAGAATCAAAAGCCTGACACTCTCTGGATTCAAATCCTTTTGCGACAACACCAAGGTGCTGTTCGACAACGCGCTCACCGCTGTGGTGGGCCCCAACGGCTGCGGCAAGAGCAACATCGTTGACGCCATCCGCTGGGGCTTGGGCGAACAATCCGCCAAAAACCTCCGCGGCCGCGGCATGGACGACGTCATCTTCAACGGCTCCGAAAAACGCGGCCCCCAATCCTTGGCCGAGGTCACCATCACCTTCGACAACACCGACGGCCTCTCCCACCCGCTCTACGTCGACTACCCCGAGGTCTCCGTCACGCGGCGCCTGCACCGCGACGGCACCAGCGAGTACCTCATCAACAAAACCCCGTGCCGCCTCAAAGACATCACCGACCTCTTCCTGGGCACCGGTGGGGGCGCCCGAGCCTACTCCATCATCGAGCAGGGCCGCATCGGCCTCATCGTCAGTTCCCGCTCCGAAGACCGCCGCGCCATGTTCGAAGAAGCCGCCGGCATCACGCGCTTCAAAAAGGCCCGCACCACCGCCCTGCGCAAAATGGAGCTCACCCAGCAAAACCTGCTGCGCATTACCGACGTCATCCGCGAAATGGACCGCAACCTCGCCAGCCTGCGCAAACAGGCGCGCAAGGCCGAGCGCTACAAACAGTACGCCGCCGAGCAGATGGACGCCGAACTCTACGTCGCCGCCCACCGCTACCTCGAAATCCTCACCACGCAAAAAACCGTGGCGGCCCAACTCGGCGATGCCCAGTCGCAAGCCCATGACGCCCACGCCGCCGTCGAAGCCCTCGACGCCAACGCCACGGCGCTCCGCCTCGCCGAAACCCAAGCGCGCACCGCCCTCGAAGCCGCCAAGAGCCACGCCTTCGAAGCCGACAGCGCCATCGCCATGCTCGAAAGCGAGAACCGCCATTACGCCGACACCCTGGCGCGCATTCGCCGCGAAGAGGCGCAAAACCACGAGCACGAAAACAGCGCCGAACAAAAGCGCCGCGCCCTGCAAGAAGAACGCGCCATCCTGCACACGCGACTGGACGCGCTCCAAGACGACGCCCAAGGCACCACCGCCCAACGCGAAGAAGCCGAACACCGCGCCGAAGAGGCCCGCACGCGCCTCGAAGAGGTGGGCCGCGATTACGACGCCAAGCGCGATCAGCTCAGCCGCGCCCGCGCCCGCCACGCCGGTGCCCAAACCGCCAGCGAAAACCTCGAACAGCGCATCGCCGAGTACGAAGCGCGCCTCGAACACACGCTGGCCGAACGCCGCACGCTCGCCGAAAAGCACGCCCAGCTCGCCGAGGGCCTGGCCGCCCTGCGCCAGCGCAACGACGAGGCCGCCGAGCGCCGCGAAGCCCTGCAACAGTTGGCCAGCGACGAGGGGCAGGCCTTCGAGACCCTCCGCCACGAGATGGCGAGTTGCGACGAAGAGCGCCACCGCGTCCGCGACACCCTCCACCGCCAGGACGCCCGTCTGCGCTCGCTACAGGAGATGCACGAAGGGCTCTCGCGCCACGACAGCGCTGTCAAAGACGCCATCTGCGCCCTGCAAGAAGACGGCGCCCAGTCCTACCGCGGTCTCCTCATCGACTTCATCGAGTGCCCCGAAGCCTACGAGGTGCCCCTGGCCGCCGCCCTGGCCGATCGCCTGCAGGCCCTCATCGCCGCCGATCTCACGTCGGGCTTCTCCATGCTCACCTGGCTCAAAGAGCACGACATCGGCCGCGTCTCCGCGCTGGCCCTGCAAAACCCGGTGCGCACCCCCACGGCCCCGCTGCCCCAATGCGACGGCCTCCAAGGGCGCCTCCTCGACTTCTTGCGCATCGATCCCGCGGCCCAAGACACCGTGGCCTCCCTCATCGGCAATGTCTTTGTCGTCGACACCGTCGAGACGGCGCGCGCACAGTTTGCCCAATCCCAAGACCAGGCGGCCTTCGTCACGCTCGACGGACAGTACATCGACGCGCTGGGCGTGATGCGCGGGGGGCGCTCCACGTCACCGGGCGCCGACCTCCTGGGCCAAAAGCGCCAAATCCGCGAGCTGGCCGCCGAAGTAACGCAGTTGCAAGCGCAACACAGCGCCCTCGAAGAGCGCTTCGAAAACCTGCGCACCGAGATGGAACGCCGCGCCGCCGCCGCCGAAACCGCCCGGCGCGATGCCCAACAGAGCGAGTTCACCCTAAACGAAATCAGCAAGGATCTCGCCCGCACCAGCGAAGACCTCGACATCCTGCAAGACCGCCAGACCCACCTCGACGCAGACGTCCAGCACCAAGAGCAGCGACTGCAGCAGACCCGCAACGACCACACCTCGGTGGTGGCACAACGCGATGAAGCCCAGCGCGAAATCACCGCCGTCGAACAGGCCATCGCCGAACAGTCGACCTTGCTCAACGCCTACCGCGACGAGGCCGAACGCTTGGCCGCCGCCGTGTCCGATGCCCGGGTGCGCCAGGCCCAGTTTCAGCAGCAGTACCAATCCGCGGTGGAGCGCTCGCAGCAAATCGCACAGCACGAAAACGAACTCGATGACCAAAGCGCGCGACTGGCCAGACGCCAGCATGAGCTCGCCCGCGAATGGGGCACCACCGCTGGCAAACTGGTGGCCAACCGCGAGAAGCGCGGCGCGCAGATGGCCGCCATCGACACCCTGGCCCAAAATGTAGAGGCCTGCGTGCACGCCCTGGCCGCCCACACCGAAAAAAGCGAAGCCGCCGAGCAAGCGCTCAAAGTGCAACGCAGCGACGCCAGCGCCAAAGAACAGCGCGTCTCCGAAATGAAAATCGCCCAGCAAAAGGTGCACTCCGACATGGCGCATCTCCAAGAGACAGCCGCCGAAAAGCACAACATCGACCTGCGCTTTGTGCTGGGCCAGTACCACCTGCTCCCCATCCCCGGCGCGTCGGTGCACGCGCGCATCGCCGAGCTGCGCCACATCATCGACCGCATGGGCCCCACCAACCCCGACGCCATCACCGAATGCGCCGCACTCGAAGAGCGCTTCGAGCGCATGTCCGCGCAGCGGGCCGACATCGAGCAGGCCATCGCCGATCTCGAGCAGGCCATCGCACGCATGGACAAAGAGTCGCGCAAGAAGTTCAAAGAGGCCTTCTCGGTCATCAACGAAAAGTTCCAAGAAATTTTTCCGCGCCTCTTCAAGGGGGGACAAGCGCGCCTGCAACTCTCCGACCCCGACAACCTCTTGGAGACCGGCGTCGACATCATCGCGCAGCCCCCGGGCAAAAAGCTCGGCAACATCGAGTTGATGAGCGGCGGCGAAAAGGCCCTCACCGCGGTCAGCCTGCTCTTCGCCATCTTCCTGTACCGCCCCAGCCCCTTCTGCCTCCTCGACGAGGTAGACGCGCCCCTCGACGAGGCCAATGTCGGGCGCTTTGTCGACCTGGTACAGGAGATGACCTCGCGCTCGCAGTTCATCGTGATCACCCACTCCAAGGTCACCATGGAGGGCGCGGATGCCCTCTACGGCGTCACGATGCAGGAGCCGGGCGTGTCCAAACTCATCTCGGTAAAACTCGTCGACAACACCGCCAACACCCGCACCCCCGAGCACGCCACCCAAACCGCATGATGCGCCACAGGCATTCCGCTAACACTGTTCATTGCCATGAAATCTCGGGCCTTGGCCTTGCTTCTGAAAAATTGCGGTGTTAAATCATCACCATCTTAGTGCATCATTTACACATATGGAGAAAAACCGATGAGCCAATGGGCAGGCACAACATTAGACGGCAAATACGAGCTGACGCAATTGCTCGGCGAAGGCGGCATGGGCGCGGTATACGAAGCCCATCACAAGCTCATCGGCCGCCGCCTAGCGGTTAAATTTCTGCACCCGCAATACGCCAAAAACCACGAGGTCGTCACCCGCTTCGAGCGCGAGGCCACCGCCGCCGCCCAAATCGGCCACGAAAACATCATCGAAGTCACCGATATGGGCACCGCCCCCGATGGGTCGCCCTACATCGTTATGGAGTTTCTCGAGGGCGCCGATGTTAAGAAGCTCATCGAAACCGAAGGCGTCGTCGACATCAAGCGCACCGCCCACATCATGGTGCAGGCCCTCTCCGCCCTGGAGGCCGCCCACCGCGCCGGCATTATCCACCGCGACCTCAAGCCCGAAAACATCTACCTAACCGACAAGCCCGGCCGCCCCGACTACGTCAAGCTGCTCGACTTCGGCATCTCCAAATTCAAAGACCTCGAAACCGACGGCGCCAAGGCCCTCACCCAAACCGGAACCGTGCTGGGCACGCCGCATTACATGTCGCCCGAACAGGCCCGCGGCGAACAAGATCTCACCCCGCGCTCCGACATCTACGCCATGGGCATCATTTTGTACCAGATGCTCACCGGGGCCCTGCCCTTCGATGCCCCCAACTACAACGCCCTGCTCATCAAAATCCTCACCGAGGATCCACCGCTGCCCGAGACCCTCAACCCCGAGCTGCCCGCCGAGCTGTGCGAGATCATCAAAATCGCCATGCACCGCGAGCCCGAACACCGCTTCGCCGACGCCGCCGAATTTCGCGCGCACCTCTTGCCCTATGCGCCTGGGGCCACCGGCACCGGCATGATCGCCGCCGATGTCACGCACACCCAGATGCGCCGCTCTCTTTACAGCACCCAGACCCCCTTCGAGATGACCCAGAGCGGCATTGAGCGCAAAAAAAACATCGCCCCGCTCATCGCGGCCTTGGCCGCAGCCGCCTTGCTCATCGCAGCCCTGGGGGCCTTCCTGTTTTTCAAAAAGTCCCCGGCGCCACCCCCCGTCGTCGCAACGCCGCAACCGCTCCCGCAACCCGCTGCCCCCGCGCCGGATACTGCGCCCGACACCGCGCCCGACACCGCATCCCCCAGCGACACCGCGCCCGACGCCACCGCCAACACCATCTCGCTGAAAATCTCTGCCGTTCCCGAAAACGCGCAAATCTCCATCGACAACGCTGTGGTGAGCAATCCCTTTGAAGGCAAATTTGCCAAGAGCGACATCCACCACACCATCCGCGTCACCGCGCCGGGATACACCGACAAACAAGAGGTCGTGTCCTACGGCGAAGATCTCGAGCTCAACTACGAATTGGACAAAACCGCCGCGCCGACGCAGACCAAACGCACCACCGCTTCCCCCAAGGCCAAGGCCGACGCCGAGTCCCCCAAGCCCGCCAAACCCGCCGCACCAACCCCGCGCCGCAAAATCGATTACGACGATCCCTGGGCCAATTGATCCCGCTGCGCACAGCGCGCTCGCAGGTGTTCGTCAGCAATTGACATTCTGTGCCGCATCCCCAACATGGGGGCATGTTTGTTCACACAATGCCACACCACGCCCTCAGCATCATTTACATCGATCAAGGCAGTTCCTATGAAAAACTGTACCAACTAATCGCGGGGTATACCGGCGCGCAACCCAGCGCCAAAGAGCTCATCTATTTCAACCGAGATGCCCCCATGTCCACCCCCGAAAAGACGCGCAGCCTCATCCACCTCATCGCGCAATCGGCGACGACACGGCCCCCCGGTGGCAAAACCGCCCTCCTGTTCGAAAGGGTCGCGCTGTATGGCCTGGGAAAAATCTACCTCGCCACCGAGCGGCGCATCGCCAACAAAACCTGGGAGACGCGCATTTTTCGCACCCTTGACGACGCCCTGCAATGGCTCGAGGTGCCGGCCGACAATGTGCGGATAGAGATCGAGACGCAGCGCAAGAACGCGCCGTAAGGCACCGAGCGCTCAGCGCCAGGGATCGGAGTAATCGAGGGCGCGCTGTTTTCGCACGACCAACTCCAGGTCGAGGCGCTCGCTGGGGCGGACGAAAATGGTTTTGCGGTACAGCACCTCGCCATCGGGCGTGGCGCGCAACACCAGCTCATATACACCGGGGCGAATGTCGAAAGACACCGGGGTCGCATGCGAGACTTGCTGCTGATCGATGAAGGCGAGCAACCCCGGCGGTGTGGTCACCAAGAACACCGTGCCGGGTTTGGATTTATCGACGGGGACATGGACTTTTACGATGGCGGCCTCAGGGGCCAACTGCTTGATGTTGCTGACCACTTTCGGCTGCGCGACGGGTGGCGTCTTCATCTTCAGTTGCAGGCGCGTCACGCGATCCGAGGCGATGCGCACGCGCGTCGTGATGGTCTCGTAGCCCTCGAGCTGCAGGCGCAATGTGTGCTCCCCCGCTGCGAGTTCCATAATTTGCGGGGTGACGCCCTTGGATTTTCCGTTGATGTAGATTTGCGCGCCCGCAGGGGTCGACGCGACATTGAGCACCCCAGGGGCCGGCGGCGCCGCCGTGGCAATACCACTCGCAACCAGCACCAGCAGCGGCAACAAAACGCACAATGGGAATTGAAGAAATCGTTGTCTTTCGATCATGTTCATCCGTTTCTTAGCATCTGCCCGCATCGGGCTGGGTCGTGGCCGCGTCCGCGAGAACGTCGCGAATCTCATGCATAACCGGCGCATCCGCAAGGAGGCAATTATGATGCGGGTCGCTGCGGGTTTCAACCCCAAAGCCAGTGCGGTCCGCGGGGCGCGATATGCGGCGTTTGGGGTGGCGCTGTTTTGCCAACGGTAACCAACGCCGATACAAGCCGCCTCGTCGCGGCGCGCAACAGCACAAAGACTTGGGCGATTGGCGCATTTTATTGTACGCTGGCGTTTTAAATGTTCGGTATTTTCGCACCGACAGGAGACAGTGAACATGAGCTATCTGTGTTTCTATTTCCAGGCCCACCAACCCCGTCGACTCAAAAAGAAACCCACTGCCAGCAGCCCATTCGACGACGCCCTGAACAAGCAAATCCTGCTGCGGGTGGCCGAGAAGAGCTACCTCCCCGCCAACGACATGTTCGACAAACTCGTGCTCGAAAACCCAGAGTTTCGCATTTGTCTGAGCATCAGCGGCTCCCTGCTGGACCAAGCGCGCATGTTTCACCCCACACTGCTCAAGAGCTTTCAACGCCTGGCCAAGACAGCCCGGGAAACCGGTCGCATCGAGTTCTTGGGGGAGACCTACCACCACTCGCTGTGCGGGCTCTTCAAAGACGGCAACAAGGCGGAGTTTCGCGACCAAATCCACGCCCACAGCGACCTCATGAAAGAACTCCTGGGCATTGTGCCCACGTCGTTTCGCAACACCGAACTCATGTACAACGACAGCGTTGGTCAAGTCGCCGCAGACCTGGGCTTCAAATCCATCATCTGCGAGCTGCGCCCCAAAATGTACAAAGGGAATCCCCTAAGCACGATCTTCAAAGACAAGCACGGACGCATCAGCCTGCTGCCGCGGCACTACGAGCTGAGCGGCGAGCTGGCCTACAGCCACTCCACCGTGGAGGGATTTGCCGAAAAGGCCAACCGCCAGGAAGGCCAGGCCATCGTCGTGGGCATGGACTACGAGGCCGTCAGTGAGCGCCAGTGGACTTCGCGCATCTTCGAGATGTGGCAGGCCCTCCCCGCCGCCATCGCCAAGCGCCCCAACCTCATCATGCGCAACCCCACCGAGATCGCTGCGATCGACGACTTCGCAAAAGCCCCGAGCGTGAGCATCGACCCGCCGGCCACGACCTCGTGGGTGGGAGACGCGCGCAACGTCAATCCCTGGACGGGCAACCGCGCCCAGCAGATGCTCTTCGACATCTACCAAGACTTCGAAGCCAAGGTGAAGCTCTCCAGCGACACCGGCCTGCTCGCCACCTGGCGCGAGCTCGGCACATCGGACAACTATTACTACATGCACAGCGTCAGCCAGTCGGCCCTGTCGAGCGACAGCGGCATCCACGATTACTACAACCACTTCGTCGACTCCACCGAAGCCATCGCGGTGTATGCCACGGCGCTCACCAACCTCACCAACCGCCGCACCCGCCGCACGCAAGACGCCTCGGCCCGCCGCAAAGCCCGCCGCCCGCGCATCTTGCTCGTTACCCCGGAGATCACCGAGCTCACCTCGGGCTTCGGAAAGCTCGCCAACGTCATCAGCGTCAAAGGTGGCGGTCTGGCCGACATCAGCGCCGCCCTCATCGACGAGCTGGCCAAACTCGACCTCGACATCCACGTCACCCTGCCCAAGTACGAACGCCAGATGCTCGAATACGCCGAAATTTCGCGCAACGAACTCGACCGCTTGGCCTCGACCTTCAAGGGCCAGAAGCGCATCCACCTGGTGCAGGACGCCGCCTTTTCCCACGTGCGCGACGTCTACGCCACCGACGGCGGACGCACGCCCCTGGACCGCGCCATCGCCTTTCAAGAGAAGGTCATCAACTTTGTCTTGAGCGAAACCATGCCATCCCACGGAAAAATGCTCGTGCATTGCAACGACTGGATGACCGGCTTAATCCCCGCTGCGGCCCGCGCGCGTGGCCTCAAGTCCCTGTTCACCGTGCACAATCTGTTTACGGGAAAGCGCACCCTGCGCGACCTGGAACACATGGGCATCGACGTCAGCCAATTCGCCCACGACCTCTACCTCGACCAACACCCCGACACCGTGGGCAACGACTGGAACGTGCTCAACGTCGACTTCCTGCTCAGCGGCATCAAGGCCTCCGACTTCGTCAACACGGTGAGCCCCACGTTTTTGCAAGAGATTGTGAACGGCTACTTTCAAGACCTGGTCAGTTGGCAAACCCGCGAAGAGTTCCGCGCCAAGTATCACGCTGGTTGCGCCTCGGGCATCCTCAACTCGCCCAAATCCAACATGGATCCGGCCATCGGCCCGGGCATGGCCCTGCACTACGACGAGAGTTCTTTTGTGGAGGGCAAAGCGATCAACAAGCGCGCCTTCCAGGAGAAAATGGGACTGCGCTTAGATCCCAACGCCCCCATTATGTTTTGGCCCCACCGCCTCTATTCACAAAAAGGCCCGGAGCTCCTGGCGGCCATCGCGCAACCCCTCATCGACCACTACCACCAAGACGGCTTGCAAATCGCCATCGTGGCCAACGGCGACCCGCAATGGGAGCACATCTACGGGCAAATCTCCTGCGCCAGCCACGGCCGCATCGCCTACTCCAAGTTCAACCCGCGCCTCTCCGAGCTCGGCAAGGCCGGCTCCGACTTCATCCTCATGCCCTCGCTGTACGAGCCTTGTGGGTTGCCCCAAATGGAGGGCATGCGCTACGGCACGCTCCCCATCGTCCGCGCCACCGGCGGCCTCAAAGACTCCGTGACCCACCTCGATATCGCCAAGGACATCGGCAACGGCTTCGTGTTCAACGACTTCACCTCCGACGCCCTCTGGTGGGCCTGCGTCGAGGCGATGAACTTCTTTCGCAGCGACATCAGCGTGCGCAACCGCATCATCCGTCGCGTCATGAACGAAGGCATGAACAACTTCAACATCGAGCGCACCACCCTTGAGTACGTGCGCATCTACGAAAAGCTCCTGGGCGAAAAATTAATTTAAGACACCGTGCTGTGACGGCTTCGCGCCGTTGTCACCGCCTCACACCCACGAACAAATCGGACACACTTCGGGGTCGTGCCCCCGCGCCGGGCAGTACTGCCGCGCGAAGTAAATGATTTGCAGGTGCAGGCGGTTCCACTGGGATTGGGGATACAGCTTTTTCAAGTCTCGTTCGGTTTGCACCACCGAGCGGCCGTTGGAGAGCTTCCAGCGGTGGGCGCAACGGTGGATGTGCGTATCGACAGGAAAGGCCGGTACGCCAAAGGCTTGGCTCATCACCACGCTGGCGGTCTTGTGGCCGACCCCGGGCAGCGCCTCCAAGGCTTCGAAGGTGTCGGGGACGTGCCCGTCGTGGTGCGCCAAGATTTGCTGCGACAGCCCGACCAACGCTGCCGCCTTGGTGTTGGACAAACCGCAAGAGCGGATGATCTCGCGCACCTGCGGCACTTGGGCAGCGGCCAGCGCGCGCATGTCGGGATAGGCGGCGAACAGGTGGGGGGTGATCAGGTTGACCCGCGCGTCCGTGCATTGCGCCGACAGCACCACCGCCACCAGCAGGGAGAAGGGATCGCGGTGCGACAGCGGCACCGCGGGTGCGGGAAAGAGTTCGTCGAGGATGTGACCGATGCGCTGGGCGCGTTCCGACTTCTTCATTTGGCGACGCCCTCAGTGAAACAACTGCTGGTGCAAGGAGCGGATGGCCGCCTCCACGTCTCGGTCGCGCACCACCATGCTGACGTTGGTGCTGGCCCCGCCGTGTGTGATGAAGAGGATGTTGAAGTCCTTAAGCGCGCTAAAGATGTGGGCCGCCACGCCGGAGGTGGCGCTGAGCAATTCGCCCACCACGCTGACCACACCCACGTCGCGCACGACGTCCACCTTGGCGGTCTCGGTCAGCTCGGCCTGTAGCTGCGCGAGCTTGTCGGTGTCCTTGAGGGTCACGGTGATGTTCACCTCGGACGTGGCGATGTGATCGACCGATATTTTCAAGCGGTCAAACACCTCGAAGACACGGCGCAAAAACCCGCTGGCCCCGATCATGCGCGTGGAATAGAGATTGACCAGGACTTGGCGGCGCTTGCAGGTAATGGAGGCCACGGCCTTGCCCGCTTCCCCGCCATTGGCGTCGATGATCATGCCCGAGGGTTTGAACTTGCGGATTTCGGTTCCCGGGCTTTCCGGTCGATAAGAGTTGCGCACTCGCACCGGAATCCCCGCTTCCACGGCGGGCTGAATAGAGGCTGGGTGCAACACGCCCGACCCGAGAAAGGTCAACTCCTGCGCCTCGCGAAAGGTGATGGCGGCCAGGGGTTTGGCCTCCGGAACAATGCGCGGATCCGCCGACAAAATGCCGTCGACGTCTTTCCAAAACTCGAGCGCTTCTGCCGCGATGCTCTTGGCGATCACCGATGCGGTCAGGTCGGAGCCACCGCGACCGAGGGTGGTGATGGCGCCCTTGGCCGATCGCCCCACATAGCCGCCGATGACCGGCACCTTCCCCTGCTCTCCCAGCGGCACGATGACGGCGAGCGACTGTTGCTCGGTGAGCCCCATGTCGGGTACCGCCGCCCCGTAGGCATCGTCGGTGGCCATCACATCGCTGGGATCGACATAGACCGCGTCGATGCCGCGCGAAGCCAGGCTCCCCGCCAAGATGGGGGCGCTCATGCGCTCGCCCACCGAGAGCACGGCGTCGCGGCTGCGCATGCTGACATCGCCCAAGCGCTCCATGGCCGAGATCATGTCGTTGAGGCGCGCGATCTCAGCGCTGATTTTCTCGCGGGCTTTCTCCTGCTCCTGCGCATCGGTCACCACCTCGGCGACCAGCTCCGCATGACTCTGTGCAATCCTCGCCGCAATGTCTGCGGCGCCGGGCTGGCCCGCTTCGAGCAAGTCCAAGATCTCGACCAGCTCGTCGGTGGTGTCACCGGTGGCCGAGACCACCACCACCGGGCGCTGTGCCACGCGGGCTTGAATAATGCCGGAGACGCGGTCCACCGCCTCGGCATTTTTTACGGAAGAGCCGCCAAATTTCATCACTATCATTTCGATATCCTTTACACATCGCGCCGAGATGCGTTCTCATCCCGCGCCGCATCATTTGTTGGTTTTGTTGTTTGGCTGTTGGTGATTCCCCTCGTTCAGGAGTGGCGCAAAGACACGTGCACCGAACGAGGGCGGCGTTTTATCAGGGTGGCTGTGGGTTTGTCGCAGCAAAACATGGCCGTCATCAAACACCGACACGGCGTTTGCAGCAATACAAAAAAACAAATCAATGCATTCCAGTGGGCCATCTTTACCGGCTGATACCCGCATACCGCCCGCATGGCCGCCCGCATGCCGCGCCGCCCGCAGCGTCCCTCGGACCAAACGGTCCCCAATAATCACTCTGACGGCCCAAAATGGGCCCTAAAATACGGCCCCTAAACGTATGCGGGATTGCGCAGCGCAGCCTCTATCGCGGCTTTGATCTTTGCGATGGTCTGTACTTTTTCATCGGCGGGATACGGTTCGCTGTGATGGCCCCAGACAGTCCCCGGCCAATCCGCATCTCCTTTGGTTCTACAAAGCACATGAACATGCAGTTGTGGCGTCTTGTTACCAATCATCGCGACATTGGTCTGATCATGCGTGAACAGCGTTGTCATAACGGTTTCAACCAACGCGATCTCTCGCATCAACTGCAGCCTGTCTTCGAGCGAGAGATACGTCATATTCTTCACCCCTTCGCGCCGGGGCACCAAAAACACCCATGGGTAGAGCTTGTTGTCTTCGAAAAGAACGGTCGATAATTTCAAGTCAATGATGTGATCTTTCTTTGCCAAAGCGGGCACGAGCTCAAAAACCATACCGTCCTCCATTTTAGGTAATAGCTACATCCCTACATCCCCTACATCCTTTTTCAGAGTCTTTTTTGCACATTTCGGTACTGGTGCTAGCGCCCTGAAAATGCTGCGAAAATGAACGTTCGTGGGGTCACAAAAAAAGTCCAATAAATAAAACACGACGCTGGATTGTATAATTTTCTGCACGAGAGGCGGCGCGCTCGTGCTGTGGATGCACCATGGCCTTTCGGGCAAGAAATCCGCTGTAAAAGCGCATGACCAAGTTGCCGTTGTGGCCGTTGTGAGTGCGTCTAGGCCGCGATGTCGGCAACGGGCCGCAGCACCGGAGGTCGCAATGACCCAACGGGAAACGCCACCAGCCAGTGTCCCTGCAAGTAACGGCGAGAGG
>JAAYKL010000100.1 GCA_012522445.1 Myxococcales bacterium
CGGCGAATCCCGTGCGGGGCGTTTTGGTGTTGCTGCCAAAGGCGATGAGTCCCACGCGTCGGTTGGGCATTGGGGGGAGGGTGTGCCGGTCGGCAAAGGGGGTGAGGGGTGCGTAGTGGCGCGGGCTGGTCCCCGGTGCGCGCAGGGGGGCGTGCGCTGCGGTGTCGGTGTCGCTGGGCTGGGCGAGTGGTCCGATGAGGGCTTCGATGTCCTCCTTGGCAATGCCGCCGGGGCGCAGCAGCGTGGGTTGCGCGCCCGTGAAGTCGACAATGGTGGACTCTACCCCCACCCCGGAGGGACCGCCGTCCACCACGCCGTCGATGCGTTTGCCCAGTTGCGCCAGCACGTCGTCGGCACAGGTGGGGCTGATGCGTCCGAAGAGATTGGCGCTGGGGGCCGCCAAGGTGCAGCCGCATTGCGCGAGAATCTCTAGCGCCATTGGGTGGTTGGGGACGCGCACCGCCACTGTGGGGAGGCCCGCGGTTACCAGGTCGGGGACGATGTTTTGTTTGTGCAGCACCAGGGTGAGGGGCCCGGGCCAAAAGCGCTGCATGAGGCGCTCGGCGGCGACCGGTATGTCGCGCACCAGCGCTGGCAGAGCAGATGCATCGGGGAGGTGAACGATGAGCGGGTCGAAAAAGGGGCGCTGCTTGGCTTCGAAAACGCGCGCGACGCTTTGGGGGCGCAACGCGTTGGCCGCTAAGCCGTAAACGGTTTCGGTGGGGATGGCCACAATGCCGCCGGACTGCAGCCGTTGGACCGCCTCGGTGACCGATATTCGCACGCGTTCTCCTTTTCGCACGGGTATGATGCCGCAGCAGAAACGGGGGCTATGTGCCACAAATGCTGGCGGATGCAAAGCCATTGCGGCATAAACGGAGCGCAATCCCTTGACGCGCAGCAGGTTTTCGGTGAACAGAAAGGCGAACGGGACACGCACAGAAAGGACCTCCGCATGAGCAAAAAAGTCGCTGTGATTATGGGCAGTGCCAATGACTTTCCCAAACTCCAAGCCGCTGTCGATGTGCTGCAGCAGTTTGATGTGGCATCGGAAGTGCGCGTGATCTCCGCCCACCGTGCGCCCAAAGAGCTCGAGGCCTTTGCCGCGGGTTTGGTGAACAATGGCTTCGGATGCGTCATTGCCGCAGCGGGGATGGCGGCGCATTTGCCCGGGGTGACGGCGGCCTTTACCCCGCTTCCCGTTATCGGCGTGCCCATTTCGGGTGGCGCGCTAAAGGGCGTCGATGCGCTGTACGCCATTGTGCAGATGCCCAAGGGCGTGCCGGTGGCCACGGTGGCCATCGATGGCGCGGCCAACGCGGCGCTCTTGGCGGTGCAAATTTTGGCGGGTGCTGACGCGGCGCTCTTCGAGCGGTTTGTGGCCTACAAAGCCCGCCTGGCCGACGAATGCCTGGCCACCGACGCGGCCCTGCGCGCCGAGTTGGACACCTCTGTTTAGCGGCGTTTCTTTCGTTAACGGTGTTGGTTTAGCGGCGTTTCTTTTTGCGCTTTTGTTGCGGGGCATCGGCCGTCGCTGTGTTGTTGTCGGGCGCGTCTTCGCTTTGTTTGGCGGCCTGCAGCATGGGCTTGCCCAGGGCTTTGATGCGCTCGCGGGCTAGGTCGGCAAAGCAAATGTGCTGCGATGTTTCGGCGGCTGCGGCGCGCGCGTATACCTTTAGCGCTTCGTCGGTTTGCCCGCGGTGTTCGCGGATGCGTCCGCGGATGTAGTGGACCCACACCTGCACAAATCGCTTGCGGCTGTCGGCATCGGCGGGGAGCTCGGTTTTGAGCCGGTTGTTGAGCAGCTCCCACTCAATGCGCACCAGGCTGCACATGAGGACTTCGTCTTTGCTGCGGCTGTGTTGCTCCGCCATCTTGATGTAATTTTCGGTGATGTTGTCGCGCTTGTTTTGTGCGATGCGCGCGCGGGCGGTGAGCAGAGCGATCTCGCCGATGTGCACGCCGTATTTATCGAGCAGGGTGCGTCCGGCCTTTTCGGCGCCGATGGGATCGCCTGTGACAAAGCGGGCCCGGGTGAGGGCGGCGATGAGGGCTGGTGCCTCGGTTTGCGGGGCGCGCGGCAGGGCGTTTTCGAGCGAGGGGATGGCCTCGGCGAAGCGTTCGAGTTCGCACAGCGCGAGGCCCATGCGGGCATCTACTGGCGCGGTGGCCCCGAAGAGCTGCAGCAAAATTTGCCGACGGGCCAGGGCAATGACGTCCTCGGCGCGTCCGCTGGTGAGCCAGAGGATGGCCTGTTTTTGAAAGCGCATCTCGGCGCGGCGGATGAGGCGCGGCAAGACGGCGATGGTGAAGACGATGAGGAGCGCACAACAGGCGGCGATGGCGATTTGGCCCGCGTTCCATGCGGCGATGAGGCCACCTAGGGCGATGAGTTGGATGACGATGTGCAACGGTGAAATGCGCGTGCGGTAGGTGGATTGTGCGTGGGATTTCATGGCGGGCATTATGGCAGCAGACCCGCGGGAAATCCAGTTGGGAGTGCGTGCGGCAGAATGGTTGGGCCGGATATCCGCGCGCCGTACGCCTACAAACCGGCGAATGAAGCGTGGAGATGCGCACCAATACGGGCATCAAAGTTCAAAGAAAATGCTGTCGCCAAAGGCATAACACTTGTTGCTCGAGAGGCACTTCACCCCTCTTAACATCCCGGTGCTCTTGTCGAATTGCGTTCGCGTCCACGTGCCATTTTCGCCTTTCCACGCAACGGGGCGCATCGTTTTATTTTCGTCCCGCACACTACCCACGGCATAGATGGTTCCTTTGCTGTTGCCGTGGATCCCATACAGGATATCTCCTTCTGCTGCGGCCAGTTCCACCCACGCCTCACCGTCAAACTGCCAAATCGTTCCGGGATACTTAACGGGGTTGTCAAATTTACCCGAAGCCGCAAACAATTCGCCCGACGGGGAAAACCACACGCCATGTATATTCGTGGAACTGCTCATGTTAATTTTGCGCCACTCTTCATCCTTTAACATTCTCGCCACGCCTTTTTCTCCGGCCACCACCACCTCGCCTTGGTCATTGCCCACAATGCAATTAAGAACTTTGTCTGTTCCCAAATCGATGCGAGACCAGTTGTCGTCTTTCATATGAAGCAGGCGGAACGTGTCAACCTTGTTTGAACCACTTCAGTGAAAGTTAAGTTGTTTTTCGATGGCCCGATTTAGGGTTGGAAAGTTGACTCCTCTCTCGTGAATGGCAGGGCCTGCATCCGCAGGCACAGGGTTGATACAGACTTCGTTTGGCGGCATTTTCACGACAGGTCGCCCCTTGGTGAATCGTTCGGGATGCCGATGGTACACGCCATCCAGCGCAGCTTGCTTCGTTTTGGCGATGTCTCGATAGTCACCGGAAAACACTTGGTGCGGTGTAAATCCATTC
>JAAYKL010000015.1 GCA_012522445.1 Myxococcales bacterium
AGGCCATCATTTTGGCGGATGGCAGCTTGATCGGCGCAGCGGACTTGGACTTGGTCGACGCGGACCTGCCGCCGCTGCAGTCCTTGGCCGACGCGCGAGAGGACTTTCAGCGGCAGTACATTTTGCAGGCGTTGGCGCGCAATGGTGGCAATCGAACCAAGACCGCCCAGGAATTGGACGTCGATCCGCGCACCATCTATCGCTATCTTGAGAAGGTGTAGGCGGGGTATGCGGTGGTGGGTTATCGGTTGCTGGATATGGCTGTCATGTGTGTCGACGGGCTGCTTGGTCACCGACGACATCGCGTTTGAATTGGCCACCAACCACCCCGGCCGCCTGGTGAGCCAACACCCGCCGAGCGACACCTTGGGCACCGCGCTCCCCGGCGAAACCAAAGAGTTTACGGTGACCATCTGGGATCCCGACGACCGGGATGTCGGCAATTTTGACAGCCGCATCACCCTGGTGGAGCACCTCAACTCCGCGGTGACCGTGCGCAACACAATCTCCTGCCAGCCCCCGGTGACCGAAGAGGCAACGGCATTCCACAAAGGCGTCCTGATCACCTTTCGCTGTGCCATCGCGATGCGTGTGTTGTACCCGTCCACCGAAACCCTGTTGGTGGAGGTCGAGCTCTCCGACCGCCTCTACTTGCCGGGCAACGAGCTGCCAAAGGACGCCAACGCGCTGCGCGTACAATGGACTTTTGATCTGCTGCCATCGGAGACGCTGTGACGTCGGTGCGACGCGCGCTCTTGTGGGGTGCGGCGCTCTTGCTGTTCGCAGCTTGTCACATGAACGCCGTCGACGCCGACGAGTTCCACCCGTTCCACTGCAGCAACAACGCGGAGTGCGCGCCGGGCGTGTGCCACCGAGAGCTGCGCATCTGCACGTCGCCGTCCGCATCGATGCCGCAGTATTGGGCGCACGTGGTGACGCCCCCCGAGGCATCCTCGCCGCCTGCGCAGTGGTTCCACTTTGCCGCGCTGCCGTCTCGCGCCGCCGTGCTGCGCCTGGAAACACCGGTGGAGATCGCGCCGCCGTTGGGCGACCTCAGCGGCACCGTGCTGTTTGCCAACCGAGATATTGTCGCGCCGGGATTGCCCCTGGTGCTGTCCGTTTACCGCGTGTTCACCACGGGAACGCCGCCGCCTTTTTCGCTGTTGCCCGGGGCCTACGACGTATCGTTTTTCGCCGACGAAGCCACCGCGTTGCCGCCGTTGCGCTGGTCGCAGTTGCACCTCTCCCACGATGGCGTGTGGACGGACGCACAACGCGAAGCGGTAGCGCTCGATGAAAACCCCACCGAGATCATCTCCTTTGCCGGACAACTGCGCCAACGCTTCTCCGCAGAGAGCGAAATATCGGCCGACGGGTTCGCGGTGGTGGCTGTAGACCCGGAGACGGGCGCCATCCTCTCGACGCGGGACGTCACGCGCTGTGCGGCCCTGTCGAGTTGTGGGCAGTTCTCGATTTTGTTGCCCGCACATCACGCGCATGTCGCGCTGCGCATCTCGCGCCCCGAAGAGCCGTTTCACCCCGACTTTCTCATCGATGTACCCGACGTGGCGCGGGCGCAGGGCAGCACATTTTTTGTGCCCCACTTGTTCGCCCCGTTGCGATTACAGGGCACGGTGCGCATGAAGCGCAGCGCCGAATCCACCGAATCCGCCGTGGTCACCCGCTGCCGCATTCACTTTGTCCGCGAAAACACGTCTCATGCCGACGAAGACGGCGTGCGCCAACAGCTCGAATACTCGGCCACTTGCCGCAACGACGGTCGCATCGGCACCTTTGAGGGCCGCGGCGATTTGTTTCTGTACCCAGGGGATTACCGCGTCACGGTGTTTCCCGAAGACATCAACGACCAGGGCACCAGCGATTGGTCGGTGTGGCAGGGCGCGTTGACGCTGGCAGCCGATGGTGGGGACACGGAGCTGGCCGCGTTGCTCGTTCGGCGCAAGCGGGTGTGCGGCACCGTCGTGGCCCAGGGGCAGCCCGTGCCGCATGCGCACGTCCTGGCGATGGCGCAGTTGGGCGAGTCCGAGACCGTGCGCGACAGCATGGGAGTGGCGGATGACCAGGGGCGGTTTTGCATCGCCGCCGATGTGGGGCGTTACGGATTGGTGGTGTCTCCGCCGCCGTCCAGCACCTTGCCCGCGCAGGTGGTGTCGCTCGATGTAACCGGCCCGGTGGCACGCGATGCCCTGCCCATCGAAATCGGGATGCCCGCGGTGGTGTCCGGCCGCGTGGAGGCCCCAGATGGCGCCACTCCCGCACTTTATGTGGATTGGTACGGCGAATTCGAGGGGCGCGCTGTCCATCTCTGGCGCTCCCACGTCGACGGCGATGCGTCGTTTTCGGCGCTGCTTCCGCCTTGACAATCCCGAGCTTCGCGCATAGGTTTCGGCTTCATTTTTTACGGCGGGGCCAATGAAGGCCCTCGCGCGATGCCAAAAAACGGAGCGATCATGTACATTCCACGCCGACGCAATACCAAGACAGACCGCAAGCGCTGCGTGCGCAAAAACGCCAAACTCAAGGCCAAGAACCGCCGCCGCATCGTCCGCGTTTCACGCTAGCTAGGCCTGCGGTTATCCCTCGCTATTCCCCTCTTTTCAGCACGAGTTCGAGATAGGGCACCGCGCCCCACTTCTTTTGTAAAAATCGTCGCAGTTGGTTTTTCAGGCGGTTGAACGCGTCCTCGTTGGTCCAGGCCTCATCGGACGCGGTGTCGTTGAGGCGCACCGCGACGGCGTGCCGCACTTGGGCCTCGGTGGCGGGATCGAATGCGCCGCAGCTCTGCCACCGGACGATGCGGATGGGGGCGTTGTCCGCGTGGGGTTGCTGCGCGGCCTCGATGAAGAGATAGCCGCCCTCGGCCATGATGGCGCGCTCTGTCAGGTTGCCGTGGGTCAGCGGGCGCTGTTGGGCCACCGCGACGCGGCCTGTCGGCAGGGCGTTGGGTTGCGCGGTGAGCGTGTGCCCATCCCAGGTGGCGGTGTCGCCGTTGCGCAGGACCGCGGTTTGGGGCACGCCGCTGCGCCGGGCGATCTCTTCAGCGGCCACCAGGTGCGCGTAGGTGCCGTGGGCCGGTAGATAGGCCAGCGGGGCCACGCGCCGGATGGCAGCTTGAATTTCGGAGACGGTGCCGTGCCCAGAGACGTGCAGCGTTGGATGGGTGCCGGGGTGGTACACGCGCGCCCCGCGGATCAAAAAATTGTCGATCATTTGGCTGACGGGCACTTCGTTGCCCGGGATGACGCGCGACGAGATGACGACGGCGTCACCGGGTCGCACGTCGAGGTGCGGGTGCGTGCCCGTGGCCAGGCGCTGCAATCCCGAGCGCGGCTCGCCCTGGGTGCCGGAGATGAAGGCAGCGGTGGCGTCGCGGGGCAGGGTGTCGATGTTGTGCGGGGCAACGCGCTGGGCCAGGTGCGGTAACGCGCGGCCAACGGATGCTGCGAGCTCGATGTTGGTTTGGACGGAGCGCCCGGAGAAGGCGACGCGGCGTCCCTTGGTGCCCGCCATGGCCGCGAGGCGGTGGAGCAAGGCGATGTTGGAAGAGAAGAGCGCCAGATAGATGCGTCCCGGTGTCGCGTCGAAGATGTGGGCGACGGTGTCGAGCAGGGCCGGTTCGCCGTGACCGACGTCGGTCTCAAGGGCCCCGGTGCTGTCGCCGATCATCACCTCGGCCATGGGCGCTGGGGTGTCGCTGTCGCCGCTGTTGGCATCGCTGGTGGCGGCGTGGCGGTAGTCGCCGGTGACGAAGATGCGCCGCTCGCCAGCCTCGATGAGGTAGCCGTAGCTATCGACGATGGAGTGGGTCACGGGCAGCGCTGTGACGCGAAACGTGGGGGTGGTGATGACCTTGCCCGGAGAGAGGGCGTTGAGGGCGAAGCGCTTGGCGGCGCCATACTCGGAGAGCCGGGACTGGGCGAGGCGCAGGGTGTAAGGGCCGCCGTACACCGGCGCGTCGATGGCGGGTGGCAGGTGGGGCAGCGCGGCGATGTGGTCCTCGTGGCCGTGGGTGAGCAAGATGGCCTCGAGGTGCTGCGCGCGGTGCTGCAGCGCGTCGAAGGCGGGGTGGTAGTAGTCGACGCCCAGGCGGGGTTCGGCGCAAAACTGAACGCCGCAGTCCAGCATGAGCAGGGCCTCGCCGCATTGTACCAGCAGGCAGTTCATGCCGATTTCGCCAAAGCCGCCCAGGGGTGTGATGTGAAGGGTCGCGGGTGTGTGCAGGGTATTCATCGCGCGGATAGTACCACCAACGGCGGCGTTCTCCGTGCGGGTTTTTTATGCGGTGGCAAAAAGTGTTTACCGCCGGTGGATGCGGCAGAGCAAGGTGGTGAGGTAGTCGCCCTGGGCAAAGCCGAGCGGCACGGGGTGGTCCATGCCCGCTCCCATGCGCTGCAGCACTTGCACGGAGCGTTTTCTTTCGTGGGCGGCGTCGCGCACGGTGCCTTCAAAGGCGTCGCGGTGGATGTGGCTGGAACACGAAGCCGCCAGGTAGTAGCCCCCGTCGCACACGCGCAGAAGTGCGGCGGCGTGCAGGGCGCGGTAGGCCTTGAGCGCCGCAGTCACCGAGGACTCATTGGGGGCAAAAGAGGGCGGGTCGGCGATGACGATGTCGAACGGGGCGTCGGTCGCGCGCGTTAAAAAGGCGTCGACGCGTTCGGCGTGTACGCGGTGGTGGCGTGGGTCGAGCCCATTGGCGCGCCAAGTTTTTTCGGCCAGGTCTAAGGCGGGCTTGGCCAGGTCCACGGTGACGACCTCGCTGGCGCCCCCGAGCCCTGCGGCCACCGAGAAACCGCCGGTGTAGCCGTAGAGGTTGAGCACGCGCGGCGCGGGCAGGGCGGCACAGAGCGCGCGGATGGCGAAGCGCGCTTCACGGTGGTCGAGGAAGAGGCCGGTCTTTTGTCCGTCGTGGAGGTTGACGGCCAGGGTCATGCCGCGTTCGCTCACCATGAGGATGCGCGGCGGCAGCTCCCCCGCCAGGGGCAAGAGTTGGCGCGTGGGGCCGCGGCCTTGGCGGAGGGCCACGTGGGGGATGTTTCGGCGCGCCAAGGCGGGCAGGAGCGCGTCGACGACGGTGTCGCGGTGGGCGTCGATGGCGTCGTTGTCGAGGATGACGATGGCGTAGGGACCGTAGCGATCGACCACGAGCCCCGGCAATCGATCGCCCTCGCCGTGGATGAGGCGGCTGGCGTCGGTGTGGGGCGGTACGGCGACTTCGCGCAACCCCAGGGCTTCGTCGATGCGCGCTGCAAACAAGGCGGCGTCTAGGGGGCGGTTGACCAGCGAGAAAATGCGCACGGCGATGGGGCCGTTGTCCCACAAGCCCTTGGCGATGAAGCGGCCGCGCCGATCGAGGACGTCGACGACGGTGCCGGCAGGTGCTTGCAGCGGTGTGAGCGCCTCCCGGAACAACCAGGGATGTCCGTGGGCGATGGCGCGCTCGAGGTTTTTCTTGAGGCGCACCGCCGGGGTGGATGCGGGGCGGGGCGTCACAGCACGAACCAGCGACGCGGGATGAACAGGGTGTCGTAGAGATTGATGGCGTAGGCGTCGGTCATGCCGGCGATGAAGTCGCGCACGTCGTCTTCGGGGATGCCATCGCGCAGGGCGGCGGGCCAAAACGACTGGTAGAAACGGTCGAGGTCGTCGAGGAAGAAATGCCACAGGCGCGCAATCACATCGCTGGTCTTGCGAAACTCGGCGTGCACCGATTCGTTGTAATACACCTTGTCGTACAAGAAGTTGCGCACGGCCTCCAGGGTGTGCGCCATGTCGCGGGTCATTTTGATGGCGGCGCAGTCGCCTTGCAGCGAGGTGGCGACCACATCGGAGATCATGGTGGAGAGACGGCCGGAGTGCTGATCGCCCAACACCTTGCGCACAAAGGGCGGTACGTCCGCAGGCTTGATCACCTTGGCCCGCAGGGCGTCGTCGAGGTCGTGGTGCACGTAGGCGATGAGGTCGGCGATGCGCACGATTTGCCCTTCGAGGGACTTGGGCAGGGTTTGCGGCGGCACGTCGAGTAGGGGCCCCGCGCCCTTGGAGTGATTGAGGATGCTGTCGAGCACGGGCGCCGTGAGGTTGAGCCCGCGGCCGTCGCGTTCGAGGTGCGCCACGATGCGCAGGCTTTGCTGTTCGTGGCGAAAGCCCGCGGGGTGCAGTTGGGTGAGGGTGTCCTCGCCTGCATGGCCAAAAGGGGTGTGCCCGATGTCGTGGGCCAGGGCGATGGTCTCGGTGAGGTCTTCGTTGAGCCGGAGCGCGCGCGCCAGGGTGCGGGCGATGTGGGCCACCTCCATGACGTGGGTCAGGCGGGTGCGGTAGTGGTCGCCCTTGGGCCACAAGAAGACCTGGGTTTTGCCCCGCAGCCGGCGAAAGGCCTTGCTGTGCACCACGCGGTGGCAGTCGCGCTGGAAGGCCGTGCGCACCGCACAGGGGGCTTCGGGCACAGCGCGTGAGTCTTGGTAATCGGCGGAGAGGGCCGCCTGGGAGCAGAGGGTGTCGCGCTCGCGTTGTTCGGAGGCTTCGCGCAGGTGGCTCATGGGGTGGGGGCTCCGATGAAGTAGAGGTTGCCGTCGTCCGCGCCCACGAGCAGTTGGCGCGTGGCGGTGATGGCGACGGTGGTGTCGATCTCGCTGCCCAGGTTTAGGCGCCACAAGATGGTGCCGCTGGCGGCGTCTAGGGCGTAGAGGTGGCGGTCGCGGGAGCCCACGAAGAGCACCCCGTCGCTGTCGAGCATCGGCGTGGCCCGGATGCTGTCGCCCGTGGCGGTGCGCCAAATTACGTTGCCGTCTTCGGCGTGCAAGGCCACCACTTCGCCGCGCATGGTGCCGACAAAGAGGCGCTGCTCGTCGGGGCTTACACTGACGCCGGTGTCGATCGATGCGCCCAGCGCGGTTTTCCAGCGCAGTCCACCCGCGGGCAAGAGGCGGTACACGTGGCCGTCGCTGCTACCGAAGACCGCGTCGTCGCCCTCGAGGATGGCCGCCGCGCCCTGGATGATGCCGCCGGTGCCAAAGGCAAACAGCGCGGTGCCGCTGGGAGAGGCGGCGTACAGGCGGTGGTCGTGGCTGCCCACGATGATGGTGTCGTCGTGCCGGATGGACGGCGGGGCGCTGACGTGGCCGCCCGTGAGGAGCTTCCACTTGCGCTGTCCGCCCGACGAGAGGGCGTGCAGGCCGTCGCCGCCGGTGTAGATGGTGCCGTCTTCGGCGATGGCCGCGGGGGAGTCGGCGTCGTGGCGCATGCGGTAGGTGAAGCGCAGCGTGCCGTCCGAGGTGAAGGCGCGAAAGGCATCGTCGTCGCAGCCCACGTAGACCACGCCGCTCTGGCTGATGGCGGCGGTGGCGAAGCAGGGCTCTGGACAGATGAAGCTCCAGCGCAGCGCGCCGTTGCGCCGCAGTGCGTTAAAGGAGCCGTCGGTGGAGCCGATGTAGATGCTGCCGTCGGGCCCGATGATGGGCGATGCGGCGATGCGGCCACCGGTGGTGAAGGTGCGCAGCACGGTGGGGCGCTCGCGGGGACCCGGCGCTTGGGCGCGAAAGAGGCGCTGCGGCCCTCCGCCCGCCATGGCGAAGGGGATGTTGGGGATCTCCGGCGCCTGGGTGCTTTCGAGGGCGTCGTCGTCGGGCGTGGGGGTGGTGGCTACGTCGCTGGCCGAGGGCTCCGCGGGTTGCTTGGAGCTGGGACCGCAGGCGGTCAGCAGCAGGACGAAAAAGCCCAGGATGGCGCGGCGAATCGGGGTGGTGCGTACGTGTGTCATGCCCGGCGGTTTTAGCACAAATCCACGGGGTTTAGAGCGGCAATTCGTTGGCCAGCATGTGCGCCATGGTTTGGCGCTGGCGGATGCACTGCACGCGGCCGTCGGTGCGCAGCAACAGCTCGGCGGCCTGCAGGTGGGAGTTGTAGTTGAACGGCGACATGGACGCGGCATAAGCCCCCACGCCGCCGATGACCACCAGGTCGTCGATGTCGGGCTCGGCCATTATCCGCGGCGCGATGCGTCCCGTTGCATCGATGGTTTGCGCGTCGCCGCTCTCGCAGCAGCGCCCCACCACCACTTGGGGGCGGGCGTCGGCGGGCATGTCATTGGGGGCGAAGTCGCTGGAGCGCAGGTGACCGTCTTTCGAGATGACCCAGAAGGGATGGCGGGCGCCGTAGAGCAGGGGGCGCGTATTGACCTCCATGCCGCCGTCCAGCAGCACGAAGCGATGGCCTTGGGCGCCGGTTTGCTTTTTGTCGATGACGCGGGTGAGCAAGTAACCGGCATTGGCGAGGTAAAAGGTGCCCGGCTCCACCTCGGTGTGCAGCCGCCGCCCGGTGCGCTGGTAAAAGTCGAGGACGCGCGCCTTGGCATATGCCCCCAGTGCCTGGATGTCGGCATCCGCCTCGTCGGGCATGCGCGCCACTTTGAAGCCGCCGCCGAAGTTCACCCTTGTGGCCTGGGGAAACCACTGCGCGAGGATGTCGAGCTGCCGGTCGACGTTTCGCCGCCACGCTTCGGGGTCGCCACCGGAGCCGATGTGGACATGCACCGTGTCGAAGACGACGCCGCGCTCTGTGGCCAGGCGTTGCACCGCTGCCATGTCGGAGAGGTGGACGCCAAAGGAGGAGTCGTGGTCGCCGGTGTTGCGCGTGGCGCTTTCGCCCGATCCCTCGCCGGGGTGTACGCGCATGGCGAGGGGGATGCGGTGGGCCGCGGCGAAGTCGGCGATGCGGGCCAATTGGCGGTGCGAGCAAACGTTGAAGCGCAGGCCCTCGGTCATCATTGTCTCAAGGTCTTTTAAATTGGCGTCGTCTTGCACCTCTTGGGTGGTGAGCATGATGTCGCGCCAGGGAATGCCCGCCAGGTGAGCGCGCCGGGCTTCGTTGAGGGAGCTGGCGTCGATGTGGATGCCCTGCTGGTGGATGAGCTGCAACAGGGCCCGGTTGGCGTTGGCCTTCATGGCGTAACCGACGCTGAGGCCAAAGGCGCTGGGCATGGCCTTTACCTCGGCGCAGCGGGCGAGGATGGCGGCTTCATCGTACACGTAGAGCGGCGTGGTGTGGTCGCGGGCAATTTGGGCAAACTGCGCACTGGAGATGGTGTTCATGGGATTCCTTATCGCTTGGGGAGCGGGGTTAAAACGATGGTTTCAGCGTGTTGGTTTTGCCGTCCTTGATGCTCACCATGCGCAGGACGCGGCTGTTGCCCTTAATGAAGGTGACCTCGTGGAGTCCGGGCGAGAGCTTGATGGTGGTGGGGGCGTTGCCGCGCGGTTGGCCGTCGACGAGCACCCGGATGGGTTCGGTGACGCCAGCGGGCAGCTCGATGCGCAGGGTGCCGGCGGGCTCGGCGCTCTTGGCTGGGGCTTGTGCTGGCTGTGCCGGCTGCGCTGCTGGGGCCGGGGTCTTGGCCGGGGCCGGAGCCGGGGTGTCTTTGGGTTTCGCGGTTTCGCGGGGCCGGGGTGTCTCCCGGGGGCGCGTGGTCTCAGGGGCGTTGGCGTCTCGTTGGCGCCGGGTGCGGGGCGGACGCGTGGCGAGAGCGGCGGCGTCTTCGCGGGCCGTATCTGGGGCGATGCCCGGGGTGTCACTGGAGGTTGCCACAGCGGCGTCGGTGTCCGGCGCGGTGCTTGTTATGGCGCCGGTGTCAAGCGCGGCGGGCGCAGCCAAGGGCGCGGGGGAGTCCGTTGTTTGTGGGGACGGGGCGGCTTGCTCCCATGGGCGCGCGACGATGGCGAAGACCAAGAGCGCGGCCGCCAACAGCAGCAGCGCCACGAGCCAACGGTTGTGCCGCGGGGCCGGGGCGATCTCGATGTCTTCCTGGTGCGGCGGTGGTGGCGGGGCAGCGGCGGCAATGGCGCGGGCGGCGGGGGTGTCGACCACCTCGATGTCGCCCAAGTCGATGGGATCGGTTTGGGTGCCGGCCAACGGCGGGGCAGCGGCTTGGGTTGTGTCCACTTTGGCAACCGCGGCCTTGGCGCTCGCGGTGAGCGGCGCGACCCATTCGCCCAAGGCCAGGGACTGCCACTCCACGGTGTTGCGCGCAATGGGTGTGCGGTCTTCGTCGGGGGGCGGCGCATCCAACGACTGTATGGCGCCAGCGCGCAGCAGGTCGAGGAGCAGGCTCTCCATGGCGTCTCCGGAGAGCGTGCCGTCGGCGACCAGGTCGGTGGGGGCAACGCCTTGGGCCAAGCGCTTCACCGGGTCGCGCATCTTTTCGGGGGCCTCTTGTGTGTAGGCGACCACCACGTCGTCGTCGAGTTGCACGCGGCGTATCTGCAGCATGGCGCCGTCGGTGATCTGCGCCACGGTTTGGTTGCGGCGTCGGCAGACCGCGTCGATGGTGTCTCGGGTGGGCGCGGTGAAGTGTTCGCGGGTGCCCCCGGTGGCGGCCAGCACGGTAAAGCGACCGCCGGCGATGCCCAGGAGGCGCTCCAGCGCGCGTTCTCCGGAGGCGAACGAACCGTCGACGCCGGTCATGGTCACAGCGGTCAATTTTCCCTGGCGAAACGCCACGTCAAAATCGGTCCAGCTCTCGCGAAAGAGCACGTTGGCATCGGGGCGGCGGCTGCTCACGGCCAGGAGCAAGTCGACGACGCCGACGCGCTCCACGCGGCCCGTGACATCGGCGGTTCCCTGGAGTTGGCGGTTGAGCACGAGCTTGGGCCGCAGGGCGCGCAGGGTGCGGGCGAGGATGTGGCGGCGCTGGGCATCCTGGATGGGGGCGCGATCGGTGGTCTCTTTGGCTGCGTGCTGCGGGGCCATCACGTCGGCCTTCCAGGAGAGCAAGATCACGGGGATGTCGCGCAGGCGGTAGTCGACGCGCAGACGGTTGCGCAGCTCCCAGCCGTCCATGCCCGACAGGAGGATGTCGGTGAACACCAGGTCGGGCGGGTAGGCCCGGATGCTCTCCAGGGCTTCGAAGCCGTCGGTGGCGGTGCGCACGTTGACGCCGGCGTCCTTGAGCACCTGAGAGAAGAGCGCGCGAATGTTCGGGTCGCTGTCGGCCACCACGGCGCGCAGATTTTGCAGGGCCCGCACGCCTTCTTCGTCGGGCAGGTCGAGAATGTCGGCGCCCGGGGCGTCGCTGTCGTCGGCCAGGGTCATCAGGTCGACTTGTTCGGCGGTGGCGGGAGCAAAGCGGATTTTGCCGCGAGAACCCTGCATGGCGGTTTGTCGCACCTGCGCCACCAGTGACCAGATGTTGGACAACATGCCCGCCTCATTAATAATGCGGAAGCGCTCGTTGGCGGTCTCGGTGGTGGCGGCGTCGAGGGTGCCTTGGCGCAGCTCGTCGACGATGAACTCGAAGAGCTCGAGCAGGGTGGGATCCTTGAGGCCGCGCTGGATGCGCATGCCTTCGGCGTTGGGTCCGGTGAGGGCGCGCACCCGGGCCAGCAGGGTTTCGTTGTCGATGGGTTTGGCGATGACGTCGGGGCGCACCCGGGCCAGTTGGGCCGAGATTTTGAGCAGCGGGATGTAGTCGGAGAGGGGCTCCAGGGAGAGCTGGTCGGCCACGGTCATTCCCCAGGGCGCCGGATCGTCGAGGTCGATAATTACGAGCTCGGGGGCCTCGGCCAGGACGCGCGGCAGCAGGGTGGCGGGGTCGGTGAATTCGACGGGTACAAAGTTCGCTCCCCTGAGTACGAAGGATATTTTTTTGCGCACATTGGCGTCCTTGACACCGATAAAAATCGCCAGTCCCGCATCTTGCAGGGGCTTGGGTCTCTCTGTTACCGCAGGTTTTTCGGCGGCTCTTGGCTTCTCTGCCGGTGGCGCTTTCTCTGCCGGTGGCTCTGGCTCTGCCGGTGGCGCTGGCTCTGCCGGTGGCGCCTTCTCTGCCGGTGGCGCTGGCTCTGCCGGTGGCGCTGGCTCTGCCGGGGGCGCTGGCTCTGCCGGGGGCGCTGGCTCTGCCGAAGACGCTGGCGCTTTGGCGATGGGTTTCTCTTCCCGCTTGGCGGAGGTGCCGGGCGGTGGCGACACCTGGATGGCCGCCGCGTATGCGGTCTCTTTGAGTGATTCGAGGACGGCAATTTCTGCTTCTAGCCAGTCCAAATCTTCGGGGGTGGGCGGGGTGGTTTGCGCGCGGATGTCGTCGAGGCGCTGCAGGTACTTTTTGGCCCAATCCGTAATGTCCAACAGGCCGTACACCGCACCCGCACCTACCAAGCTTTTGGCAATGCGCTCCAAACCGTCGAGGGGCCAACGGCCGCCATAGGTTGTACCGGTTTCAACGGCGCGTTTTACCCGCTCGATTTCGCGGCGAAAGCCATCGAACTTGCGATCAAATGTCGCCAAAAAATTTATTTGTCGTTTTGCTTCTAACTTCGTCATCAAACCCGCAGCCATGGCATCCTCCCAAAAAAACGTCGATCGCGATTATCCTTCGATAGGCGGATTGAGGCAAGCTCCCCACGCCAACAATACAGCACGCAGGGGCGAGATTTACACGCGGGCGCGTTTCATATATACAGGCGCGACGTTGCATTGTAACGTGCCCCTCTTCATCAATCCGCCCATCCACGACGGGATGCGGCGCCGCAACACCGAGGTTCCCAAATGACCGACAAGTACAAAAACTCCATCTGTCTGCCCAAGACCGACTTCCCCATGAAGGCCGCCTTGAACAAGCGCGAGCCCGAATTTCTGCACTTCTGGACCGAGAACGATATCTACCAAAAGGCGCTGGAACAAAACCAAGGCGGCCCGGCCTTTGTCTTCCACGACGGCCCGCCTTACGCCAACGGCACCATCCACCACGGCCACGTGCTCAACAAGGTGCTCAAGGACATCGTCGTCAAATACCGCCTGCTCAAGGGGTCGCCGGTGCATTACTACCCCGGCTGGGACTGTCACGGCCTGCCCATTGAGCTCAACGCCGAAAAAGACCTGGGCAAACCCAAGGACACCGACGACAAGCTCTCCATCCGCCGCCGCTGCGCCGAGTACGCTCGCCAGTGGATCCGCACGCAGATGTCCGAGATGCAGCGCCTGGGCGTCTTCTCGCTCTGGGACGCGCCCTACCTCACCCTGGACCCCGCCTACGAACAAGTGATCGCCGAACAGCTCGCCCTGGTGGTCGAAAAAGGCCTGCTCTACCGCGGCAAGAAACCCGTCTACTGGTGCGCCGACTGCGTGACGGCCCTGGCCGAGGCCGAGGTCGAGTACTTCGACCACACCTCGCCGTCGGTTTACGTGAAGTACCCGGTGAAAACCCAGGCCGCGCTCCGCGAAACCCTGGGGCTCCCCGACGACGGCAAACCCCTCTCCCTCATGATCTGGACCACCACGCCCTGGACCCTGCCCGCCTCGCTGGTCATCGCCGTGCACCCGCGCTACGCCTACCGCGCCTTTGCGGTGGAGGGCGAATACGTGGTCTTCGCCGAGGAGATGGCCGAAGCGACCTTTGCCGCGGCCAAGCGCAGCGGCGTCCCGAGCGGACAACCCGTCAACGGCGCGCAGCTCGTGGGCACGACTTGCACCCACCCCTTCATCGAGCGCGACATCCCCGTGTTCACCGCCGATTACGTAACCCTGGAGGCCGGCACCGGCTGCGTCCACACCGCCCCGGGCCACGGTCAGGACGACTACCGCCTGTGCGCCGAGCACGGCATCGACCCCTACGCCCCGGTGGACGAACACGGTCGCTTCGAACCCGAGGTCGCGCAGTGGGCGGGCCGCAAGGTCACCGAGGCCAACGCCGACATCGTCCAGCACTTGGCCGACGTGGGCGCCCTGTTCAATCCCACAGGCCAGCGCATCCAACACCAGTATCCCTGCTGCTGGCGCTGCAAAACCCCCATCATCTTCCGCGCCACCCCCCAGTGGTTCATCTCCATGGACAACACCGGCCTGCGCGAACAAGCCCTGGCCGAGATCGACGCCACCCGCTGGATCCCGCCCTGGGGCCGCGACCGCATCCACGGCATGGTGGAGCAGCGCCCGGACTGGTGCATCTCGCGCCAGCGCCTCTGGGGAGTGCCCCTGCCCTTCTTCTTTTGCACCGACTGCGGCGAGTCCCTGGTGGACGCCGACATCATCCGCCACGTGGCCCGCATCTTTGGCGCCCACGGCAGCGACGAGTGGTTCCGACGCGACGCCGCGGACCTGCTGCCCGAAAAAACCACCTGCACCTGCGGTAGCCGCACCTTCACCAAGGAAGAAAACATCGTCGACGTCTGGTTTGAGTCCGGGGTGAGTTGGGCGGCGGTGGCGGCCCAGCGACCGGGCATGTCCGTTCCCGTCGATCTCTACCTCGAGGGCTCCGACCAACACCGCGGCTGGTTTCACACCGCCCTGCTAACCTCGGTGGCCACCACGGACAAAGCCCCGTACCGCGCGGTGCTCACCCACGGCTTCATCTGCAACGAGGACGGCAAAAAATACTCCAAGAGCCAAAAGAACTTCGTGCCGCCGGGGCAAACCGTCGAGCGCGAGGGCGCCGAAATTCTGCGCATGTGGGTGGGCTACGAGGACTACCGCTCCGACATCGTGTACTCGCCGGGCATCATCAAAAGCCTGGTCGATTCCTACCGCAAAATCCGCAACACCTTTCGCTTCATGCTGGGCAACGTGAGCGACTTCAACCCGGACACCGACGCCGTGCCCCTGTCCGAGATGCCCGCCCTGGACCGCTGGATGCTCGGCCGCTTCGCCGCCTACTTGCGCCGCCTCGACCAGGGCTACGACGCGTACAACTTTCACCACATCTTTCACCGCACCATCGACCTAGTGACCGGCGACCTCTCGGCCTTTTACCTCGACATCATCAAGGACCGCCTCTACTGCGAGCTGCCCGCGGGCGTCCTGCGCCGCAGCGCGCAAACCGTGCTCTACATCATGGCGCGCGACATGGCCCGGGCGCTGAGCCCCATCTTCAGCTTCACCGCCGAAGACGTGTGGCGCAGCCTGCCCAAGGCGCAAGACACCCCGGTGTCGGTGTTTCTGGCGGGCTTTCCCGAGGCGCCGGGCGACTGGGACGACGACGACCTGCAGGCCCAGTGGCAGGTGCTGCGCGACGTGCGCCGCGAGGTGACCCGCGTGCTCGAAGACATGCGCCGCGACGGCCGCATCGGCAACGCGCTCCAGGCCGAGGTCACCGTCACCGCAAATCGCGAAACCCACGGCGTGCTGGCGGAGATGGGCGAAGCGCTGCTCACCGAGGTCTTCCTCGTGTCCCGCACCACCCTGGCGGCGGGCGAGGGCGACACCGCGGTCACCGCCACGCCCTCGGAGGCCCCCAAGTGTCCCCGCTGCTGGCGCATGGGACACGGCATCGGCAGCGACCCGGCCCACCCCGCGCTGTGTACGCGCTGCGCCCAAGTGGTTACGGCGCTGGTCGACAGCGGGCAACTCACCCTGCCCCAGGAGGTGTCCCCATGAGCGCACCCGCCAAAATCGCCGCCCTCAAAAAACCCGTGGTGGCCGCCCTCATCATCTTTGTGGTGACCCTGGCCGCCGACCAAATCACCAAGCAGTGGGCCTACCACACGCTGGTCAACGAGGAGTTCCACGCGCTCACAGACGCCCACCCCGCCTGCACGTCGCCGGACGCCGAGCTCGATCGAGCGCGCCTCGTGTACCGCACCGCCGCCCCCATTGAGGTGGTGCCCCACATGTTTAACTTTCGCTACGTCGAGAACTGCGCCAACGCCTTTGGCATGCTGCAAAAAGTCCCCGCCAAGGTGCGCTTCCCCTTGCTGCTCGTCATCTCGTTTCTCGCCTGCATCGTCATCCCCTACATGTTTGTCAAAACCCCCAGCGATCACCGCTTCATGCTCTACGCCCTGCCCTTTGTGCTCGGCGGCGCCCTGGGCAATCTGCTCGATCGCATGATCTACCGCTTCGTCATCGACTTCGTAGATTGGTACGTGGTGCTGGGCGGCAAGGAATACCACTGGCCCACCTTCAACATCGCCGACGTCGCCATTGTCATCGGCATCGGCCTGATGATTTTGCAGATGCTCCCCGGCGGACGCAAAAACACCCCCGCGGACAGCGCCAAAGAAGCGGACGCCCCGCCAAAGAAAACGCCGGGTAACGCGTAATGCCTTCTCGCTTCGGCATATTGGGCTGGGTGATTGGGGCCCTCATGGTTTTGGCGGCCATTCGCAAAATTTACGCCCTATTGCAACGCCGCCGCCTCTTTCGCAAAAACGCCAAAAAATCCCCCAAAAACCCACAACGGTGACGCCGGACACACAGCGTTACAAAAAGAACCAACCGCGCCAGCCCAACGCCCGCGCCATGGGTTGTGCCCGCGCCGCCTTCTGTGCGTGCGCCATCTTGAAGCCCTAGCGTGTTGTGGTGTATATCTGCCGCATGATGCGAAGCGCGGTGCGTTTTTTCAAAGCCAGTTGGATGGTATTTTGGTGGTTTTCCGCCTCCTTAATTTTCTGGATGCCCATCTCCATTACCGGCCTCTTCGGCCCCCGGGGCGTCGTGGCCTTTCACCTGTGCCAGGCCTGGGTGTGGCTCGGCAGCACCGTCACCGGCATCCGCTTCTCCATGGCGGGCAATGCGCAGCTCGACCGCAGCCGCTCCTACGTCATCGTCGCCAACCACCAATCGATTTACGACATCCCCGCCCTCATGCTGCAGTTGGGGGTGCCCTTTCGCTGGGTCATCAAAAAAGAGGTGCGCCTGGTGCCCATGTTTGGCTGGGGTCTGTACGCCGCCCGGCACATCTTCATCGACCGCTCCCAACCCAAGGCCGCCATTCAAAACCTCAACAACGCCGTGTCCGCCCTACCCAAGGGCATCTCGGTGGCCATTTTCCCCGAGGGTTCGCGCAGCGCCGACGGCACGCTCAAGACCTTCAAAAAGGGCGCCTTCCTCGCCGCCATCCACGCGGGGCTGCCCATTTTGCCCGTCACCGTCAACGGCAGTTGGCGCACCATGCCCGACAAAAACGCCCTCGATTTTTATCCCGGACCGGTACAGGTGCACATCGGCACGCCCATCGAGACCAGCGCCTACACCCGCGACACGCTCAGCGATCTCATCCAAGCGGCCCAAGACGCCGTGGCCCAACACCTCGATCCCGACTACCCGCATCCCCGACAAGCGCCCCATCCCAAACCCGCCGTTGACGGGTAACTAAATGTCGCATAAGGTATAGACTTGTAAGCCAATGTGACACGTTTCGTGCCACTGGCGGAGGAGGGCTCATGAACATGAAGAGCGACAAACGAAAACAAAGCCTCTATTTTCCCGAGATCATGCTCAAAGAAATCACCGAGGAAGCCGCGCGACAAGACCGTTCGCTGTCGTGGATCGTGCAGCAGGCCTGGCGCATCGCCCGCAAGGACATTGCACAGTTTCCATCGGTCAATGATCTGGTAGCAGACGAAGATGAGGATGATGACGCGTAGCGTCGCGCTGTTCCTGCCACCACTGGCGCACCGGTTCGGGGGCGTCAAAGAGCGGGCAATCGGGTAGCGAGGCCAAAAACGTGCGGCCGTATCCCTTGGCGCGCAACCGCGCATCCAAAATCGCCACCATCCCCCAATCCTGGGCCGTTCGAATCAGGCGGCCAAATCCCTGCTTGAGCTGTAAGGCGGCCAGCGGCACCTGGTAGGTCCGGAAGGGCTCCTGCCCCTGGGCCTTGATGCGGGCAATGCGGGCCGCGGTCACCGGATCGCCGGGGGGCGTAAAGGGCAGCTTGTCGATGATGACCAGGCGCAGCGCGTCGCCGGGGATGTCCACCCCTTGCCAAAAACTCGACGTGGCGATGAGCACCGACGCCGGAGAGGCCAAGAATTGGGCGATGAGCGTGGACTTGGGGCCCTCGCCTTGCAGCAGGAGCGGTCCGTCGTAGCGGGTTACCAGGTGTTGGTAGTAGTGCTTCATGGCCGCCACCGACGTGCAGAGCACCAGGGCACCGCCCCCGGACATGGTTACCAATTCCCAAATTTCATTGGCCGCGGCGTCCAAAAAACCCGGAGCGCGCGGGTCGGGCATGTGGGCGGGCACGTACAGGGCGGCTTGCCGGGCGTAGTCGAAGGGAGCGGGCAGGGTGCGGGTCACCACGTCGAAGTCGATGCCCAGGCGCGAGGCCACAAAGTCGAAGGCGCGGTTCACGGTGAGGGTGGCCGACACGAGCGCCACCGCCTCGCGGGCGAAGAACACCGACTCGCGAAACACTCCCGACACGTCGATGAGCGAAGCCCCGAGAGACACCGAGCGCGCGTGGTTTTCCACCCAGTACACCTTGCTGTTGTCGCGGTGCTCCACAATTTCGCCCAGGGTGTTGCGCGCCGTCAAAATGCGGTGGGCCATGTGGTCGACCCCCGCGTCCTCGCCCTCGTGCAGGCGCAGCGACAACTCCACGGACTCCAAGGCCGCGTCCAGGCGGTGCCACAAAGGCAGGGCGGTCTCGGCTACGTCATCGAAGGAGAGCGGCGTGCGCCCCGGGGCCCCGCGAAAACAGGCGAAGAAGCTTTTGGCGAACTTCACCGCTTCTGCCGCGGTCCTCTTGCGGGGCAAGGCCTGGGAGTCGACAGCAAAGGACGCCGCCGTCACCACGCGGGACACGTCTTGCATCAAGCGCTCGATCCCCGCCGAAGAGAGCCGCAGGCCAAAGAACTCCGTCGCGATGTCCTCGAGCAGGTGCGCCTCGTCGAAGACCACCACTTCGTGGTCCGGGAGGATTTGTCCGCCCTGCCGTCGGGTGGCCAGGTCCGCGCAGTAGAGGTGGTGGTTGACCACGACGATGTCAGCGCTGTGGGCCATGCGGCGCGCGCGGGTGACAAAGCACTCCTCGAAGAACGGGCACAGGGCGCCGATGCGGGTCTCCCGGGTGGAGCACACCTCGTTCCAGATGGCGCTGTCGTCGCTCAGGCCGTCGATCTCCATGCGATCGCCGGTGGTGGTCTCCTCGGCAAAGCGCTGGAGGCGCGCCACTTCGGCGGCGGGGTAGCCCAGGCTCTTGGGGGACGTGAGGAACTGCTTCAGGCGGGTGCGGCAGAGGTAGTTGTTTTGCCCCTTGAGGTAGACGCAACGCCGCGAGATGCCCAGGGCCTCCTGCAAGAAGCCCAGGTCCTTGAAGAAGATTTGCTCTTGCAGGTTTCGCGTGCCGGTGGAGATGACGGTCTTGCGGCCGCTGACGATAATGGGCGCCAGGTAGGCGATGGTTTTTCCGGTGCCGGTGCCCGCCTCGGCCAGCAGGACGCCGTTTTGGTCGAGGATATCGGCCACGGCTTTAGCCATCTCGCGCTGGGCGTCGCGGATTTCGTAATGCGCCAGGGCCCGGGCCAGCGGACCGTCGCGGTGGAAGATGTCGTCGGGGCGCATTAAGTCCAATGGCTGACAAAGAGGTAGAGTTGTACCAGTGCCGTGGCGGCGATCACCCCCAAGACCACCGGGTCGTGGCCCGAGGCGCGGTCGTGGCGCGCGGCTTCGGCTTGTTCGGCGGCGGTGGCGTTCGGATCGCGGCGCACGTCTCGCACCAATGCCCGGGCGGCCCGGCGGTTGCCCACCTGGTAGGCGCGCTGCAAGGCCAAGAGGCGTTCGGTGGGGCGTTGGGTGTCAGGGCGGGGGGCGTTCGCAGTCATGGGCGTGTTGTACCGCTGTCGTTCGGGGCGCGTCCAGCGCTTTGTCACGGCACCCAGCGACGCGGGGCGCAGGGGGCGGCGCGGGTGACAATTTCGTAGTGAATGGTGCCCGCCAAGGAGCCCAGGTCAGCGGCCTGGATCGCCTCGTCGCCGCTTTGTCCGAGCAGCACCACCTCGTCGCCTGGCGCCGCGTCGACAATGTCGGTCACGTCGATCATCGTGAGGTTCATGCAGATGCGGCCCAGCACCGGCGCGCGCACGCCGCGAACCAGCACATGGGCGCGGCTCGAAAAGTGTCGGTCGTAGCCGTCGGCGTAGCCCACCGGCAAAATGGCCACGCGCGAATCGTGGGTGGTGCGGAAGGTGCGGCCGTAGCCGATGTACGACCCAGCGGGCACCGTCTTGATTTGGCGGATGCGGGTCTTCCAGGTCATCACCGGGCGCAGTGCGATTTGGTCGCGCCCCAGCATGCCCGCCGAGACGCGGGTTTCCTTGGAGGGCCACAGCCCGTACAGACCGATGCCCACGCGCACCATGTCGAAGTGGGTGGCGGGGAACAAGATGGCCGCAGCGGTGCAGGCGGTGTGGGACAGGGGCACGGACACGCCCTCCGCGGCGAGCTGGGCGCGCAATTCCGAAAACCGCGCCAGTTGCGACTCGGCGTAAGTGTGGTCGGTGGTGTCCTCGATGTCGGCGTAGTGGGTGTAGAGCCCCTCGACGGCGATGCCCGCGGCGACCAGTTGCTGCGCGGCGTTAATGAGCTGCGCGGCGTCGAAGCCCTGGCGGTGGGTGCCGGTCTCCACCTTGAGGTGGGCGCGCGCCCCGGTTTGTCCCGCACAGACCCGGACCAGCGCGTCGGCGGCCCCCGGAGAGGCCACGGTCAGGCACAGCCCTGCGTCCACCGCCTGCCGCATCGACTCGGGCGGCGTGGGCCCCAGCACCAAGATGGGCGCCGTCACCCCCTGGGCGCGGAGCGTCAGTCCCTCGCCCGCGTGAAACACCCCGAGCCAATCGGCACCCGCGGCCAAAGCGGCCTGGGCGATGGGCACCATCCCGTGTCCGTAGGCGTTGGCCTTGACCACGGCCATGAAGCGGCATCCCGGCGCCAGCAGGCTTCGAAACAGGGCCACGTTGTGCGCCAGGGCGCCCTGGGACAGTTCGATCCAGACGTCGGGCTCCCACCCGGAGAGGCGCGCAGAATCTTCGAGGCTTTCGTGACTTTCGGGGTTCATGGACATGCTTTGTCATCCTTACCGGCAGGTCACCGGCGTTACGGTTCGTCGAAGTCGTCGTCGGATTTGTCCCAGGCCGCGTCGCCGGACCAGTCGTCGGCAGCCCCCGACAGCCCCAAAGAACCGTGGGCCGGCGGCAGGCGCGGATCCGGCAGGGGATCGCCCTCGCGGTAAAAGACCACCTTCTCGGCCAACCCCTGTTCGTATTCGTTGCGGCTGATGCGCCCGCGCTTGAGCATCACCCCCATCACCTGGTGGAGCAACCGCATCTGCTTGGCCGACAACTGGCCGGACTCGCGGGTTTTGTGCCGCGCCACCGGATTGGGCAACAGCTTGATGAGGTACACCGACTCGACCAGGTTCAGCTCCTGGGGCTCGCGACCGAAATAGTGCTTGGCCGCATCGAGGACCCCGTAAATCGAGGGCCCGAACTCCACGATGTTTAGGTACATCTCGAGGATCTCCTCCTTGGTGAAGTGGCTCTCGAGGTACCAAGTAAAAAACAGCTCTTGCAGTTTGCGCGCCACGGTGCGCTCCCGGGACAAGAAGAGATTCTTGGCCAACTGCATGGTGATGGTGCTGGCCCCGTGAAAGGCGCCGTCCTTCTTGAGGTTCATCTCCATGGCCCGGCGCATCTCCGGCAGGGTCATGCCCTTGTGGGTGTAAAACTTTCCGTCCTCGGTGGTGAGCACGGCTTCGACGACATAGGGCGAGATCTCGTTGAGCGGCGCCCAGCGCTCCGTGCCCGGTCCCGTAATGAGGCGAAAGCGCTGACCGCTCTCGTTGTAGGCCATGTAGGCAAAGGGCACGCGAAACTCGGCCGGATCTGGCAGCGCGCCGAAGTCCGCGATTTGACAGCGGTTTTGCAGATCGCCCTTCAACACCGTGGCCTCGGGATTGAGAATGTCGAGGCCCAGGTGCAGTTGAAACGAGAGCTGGCCGTCCAGGCGCACCCCGGAGATTTGCGGGCGCAACGCCTGGGGAATGGCCGTGAGCAACTGGCGGCAGGCGGTGGAGGGGAGCTCGGCGGTGAGGTCGACTTTGAGCGGCGAGGGTTGCCAGGTGCCCGCCAAGGCCAAGCGCGCCAAGCCCTGGGAGATGTGCCAGCGCTCGATGTGCAGGTTTTTTTCCGCCCGGTGCCACGCCACCTTGAGGTCGATTTGGCCGTTGAGCGCCTCCAGGGGCGAGGCGCTGATGCGCGGATGCTGCAGCCCCACGCCCGCCAAGGCCACCTGTCCCTCCACGCCGACGGTGGCGCGATCCGCGGGGACGGTGATCCGCAGGCGGCCATCGGCCATGGCGCTCTCCAACTGCAGGGCGGACAAGGCGGGAAAATGGCGAAACAGCGCCGCAGAAAAAGGCTGCAGGGCCATGTCTGGCAACTCCAGCGCCGCGGTCAGAACCCGATCTTTGTCCATGCGCCCCTCCGCGTTCCAGCGGGAGTTCGACCGGGGCAATTTGCCGCTGCCCGAAAACAGTACCGCGCGATCGGCGCCGCGGTGCCAGCGCCCGTCCGCCTCTGAGATAATGATGTTGTCTCGGGCTTCGGGATACAACACCGTGGCCTGGGACGCGCGCCACTCCACGGCGGCATCCACGGCCTTGACACCGGAGGATGCCTCGGAGGCCTGGGACGCATCTCCGCGCCACAACCCCAGATTTTCGAGGGCTTGTGCACCTTCTCGCGCGATTTGCTGCAACTGCGCCACATCGCCGGGGATCTCGTAGGTGGGCTTGTTCAACTGCACCGCGAGGCGGCGCTCGTCGAAATGCCAGGTCGCCTGGGCCGGTGTGCCGCGGGCCAAGTACAAGTCGTGGTGCTTCAGGCGATACCCGCGCATCTCCAACACAAACTCCTTCGGCGTCTGGGCGTGTCCGGAGAAGCTGTCCACGGTGGCCTCAAAGGAGCCGATGTGCACCACCGCCATCCCCGACGTGATGTGGATGTCGGGCAGCTTTCGCTCCGGGGATACTGTCGCGTTGGCAGGGGCGCCCTGGGCGGACACCGGGGGTTCCGGTTGCGAGACGCGGCCCCAAAAAGCCTTCCAGTGCTGGGGTTCGGCCCCACCGGCCCCTTCGCCCACCAGCAGGCGCAACCCGTCGATGCGCACCTCGGTGATGTCGATCTCGCCCTTGATCAACGGGCCAATGCGCAGGTGCACCCCCAGGCGCTCCGCGGTCATCAAGGGCTGGGCGTCGGCGGCGGGCAAGACGCTGAGACTGGAAAAGACCACCGACGTTAAAGAAACCTGGACCTTTTCGTAGCGCAGCAATACGCCGTAGCGCGACTCAATGCGCGGCAGCACCATCTCGACGACGCGTCGATCGGTCCCCGACTGAAAGAAAAACAACACCAACAATGCAATGATGAGCAAAGAGATGGCGATCGTGAGAATCCAGCGTTTGGGTCCCATGGGCGGCAGTTTTCCACGTGTTGGCGTGGTTGTCCATCAATTAGCGATTGGGGAAATGGCGGCGCCCCGCAGGGGCAAGGGTGGGAAAGCGCGGGTGGGTTAGAGTACCGAGATGCCGGCCAACACGTAGTCAGCGCTGTAGATAACGTCGCATTCGGTCACGCCCCACCAACCTTCGGCGTAGGAGTCTTCGGGGATGAAGTTGCCGTCCCAGATGCTCGGCTGCTCCCAGTGCCACATGGCGTGGGGCGGGGTGCCGGTGCGGGTGGTCTCGGGGTTGTCCCACAGCAGGGCCTTGGCCGGGGCGCCCGGTGCCAAGAAGCAGTTGTTGATGGCGTTGGGGCCGGACAGGAGGTAGCCCGGTGCCGGCGGGAAGAACTCACCGGTTTTGTTGATCATGTCGTTTTGGTGGTAGCCCCACTCCATGTGGTAGAAGCGGGTCGGCGGGCGGGTGCCCACACCGGTGGTCATCGAGTAGCCGTTGGGGTTGCGACCGTTGAGCCAGTGCCACAGGTCCCGCGCGGCGTGGAGGTATTTTTCGTCCTCGGTCAGCTTGTATACCGCGGCGAAGATATGAACCTTCTCGGCGAGGTTGGCGTTGTGGCCCCAGTAGTAGTCGTAGAGTTCGTCACAGGTGCGGTAGCCGTCTTTTTCGATGCGCGGGAATGCGAGATCCGCGGCTTTTACCATGCGCTCTTTGGCGATGGCGCGGATGTCTTCGGGGGTCTCGGCATCCTGGGCCAAGCTGATGAGGCCGTAGCGGCTGATGTTCACCCAAGAACCGCGGAAGATGCCCTCTTCCAGGCTGCTGACGAGTTCGTGGTTGATGAGGGTTTTGACCACTTCGAGCGCCGAGGCGTCGCGCAGGCGCGTCCACATTTCGACGGCGGCAACAAAGCGCCCAGGCACGTCACCCCGGCCGTCGGGACCGTCGTCCCAGCGGGGCTGCTCGCTACCGTGTTTGTCTTTGTAAGCGGTTTTGTCGGGGTTTACCGATGTGTCGGGGCAGCCGTTGGGCAGCGTCGGACGCTCGCCCGTGGTACCGGGATTGGCCGCGGCCCAGCGGTGGTCTTTTTCGTCCACCGGGTGGTCATTGGGGTTCTCTTGCAGCCACTTCCAACCCAAGCGGGCGGCTTTTTCGTAGTCAGCGGCGATGGCGGCGTAGGGGGGGAATTGTTTGTAAATTTGCGCGGCTTGCGCGAGAACGGCCACGGCCTTGGCCGTCGCTGCCGAGCTCACACCGCGAATCCAGCGGACGCTCATGTCCTGATCGGCCGGTCCCAGACCATCCCAACCGTGCACGGCTTCGCTGTGGCGGAAGGCGCCGTTCTTTTGCTGCAGCGACATGATCCAGTCGAGGCCCCAGGTGCTCTCGTCGATGATGTCCGGCACGCCGTTGCCCGACTCGGGGATGTTTTGGTCGCCGTCTTTAAACATCTCGGGAGCCCACTCGTAAGCGTAGAGCAAAATTTGCGTGGAGGGCGCGGTAGAGGGGATGTACATGTCGTAGTTGCCCGCGTCGAACCAGCCTTTTTTCAGCTGCTCGCCCGGCCACCACTGTTTGTCGGGGCTGTCTTTCCAGTTGAGTTTTTTGTCGGGGTAAAAGGTGTAGTCCCAACCCACGTCGTTGTGCGCGTGGGAGACGCCCTTGCGGGGATAGGCGGCGCCGCGCCAAACGGCGTAGGGCTCCACCAGGGCGGTGCGGGTGCGCTGGAAGTAAAAGCTCTTCAGGCCCACCACCACAGCGTCGTCGTAATAGAGCGAGCGGAAATCGCCGATCTTAAACGGGTCGCTGTTGAGCAGCGGGTTGGAGGCGCCGCCCGCGGTGCGGATCGTGTAGGTGCCCGGCGTCTTGAGGGCGGTAATATCGACCTGCCAGACGGGGTCTTGCGAGGCTTCGTCGAGGCCGTATTCGCGAACGAGGTCGTCGGTGACGGTCAGGACGACGTTGCCCGCTTGGTCGACCACTTGCGCGCCCGCGGGATCAACGTTGAAGATGACGATTTTTTTCCAGTCGGTGACGTAGCCCACCAAGTCGACCTTGACGGCTGGCACGTTGACGCCCGGCATGGCCGGACGGGGTTCCGACTGTACGGTGTCGCCCACTTTGACGACGGCCACCGAACTGGCGGGTGGATTCTGCTGGGACGGCTGTGAACCGCCACAGGCAGCCGCCACGAGCCCTGCAACAAACAAAATGACGAGCCCTGCTCTTTTCATGTCTCTTCCCTTTCTGTTAGCTAGTTAGCTGGTTTTTTACTAATTTTGCATTTTGCATTTTATCTGTGTCCGCGCGGCTCTTGTCAACCGTTCAACCGTACAATGCACCGGTAAAGTGACTTTCCGCGACAGCGGGAGCGGGATTTTTCCACTTAACAGTGGCTCCGTGCGCAAAACATGGTTATTTGAAGGGCGGATACCCGGGCAAACACCACCTGTTTCCGGTGTCCCCAATCGACCTTATCGGCCAGAAGGAGGCCAAAATGGCTTGGAATTATTCAGAATTGGTCAAACAACATTTCTTTCAGCCCAAAAATGTCGGGCGCGTTGAAAACGCTGACGGCACGGGCGACGTTGGCTCCATCGCTTGTGGCGACGCCCTGTCGCTCACCATCGCCGTAGACAAAAACACCGACATCATCACCGACGCCAAGTTTCAAACCTTTGGGTGTGGCAGCGCCATCGCCGCCTCGTCCATGCTCACCGAAATGATCAAAGGCAAAACCCTCGACGAGGCCTTAAAGGTCTCCAACGCCGACATCGCCAAAGCCCTGGGCGGACTGCCACCCGAAAAGATGCACTGCTCGGTCATGGGGCGCGAGGCCCTGGAAGCGGCAGTGAACAATTACCGCGGCATCACCCCGGAGGCCCACGACGAAGAGGAGGGCCGCGTCATCTGCACCTGCTTCGGCGTCACCGAGGGCAAACTGCGCCACGTCATCGCCGAAAACGACCTGCGCACCCTCGAGGACATCACCAACTACACCAAGGCCGGCGGCGGTTGCGGCGCCTGCATCGACGAACTCGAAATCCTGCTCGAGGAGCACCTGCAACAAAAACCCCACACACCAACCCCCACCGCGGCGCGCCAGCCCCTAACCAATCTGCAGCGCATCTCCCTCATCCAGGAGCTGCTCGACCACGAAGTCCGCCCCATTCTGCAGGAGGACGCCGGCGACTTAGAGCTCGTCGACATCGACGGGCTTCGGGTGACCATCCGCATGGTGGGCCAGTGCTCTGGCTGTCGGGCAGCGGGCCTCACCACCAAGTGGATCGAGGACAAACTGCGCGAAATCGTCGACCCCGCCATCGAGCTACACGTCAAAGAGGATCTATAAAATATGAAACGGGTATATGCCGACAACAACGCCACCACCCAGGTGGCCCCCGAAGTACTCGATGCCATGATGCCGTACCTGACCGAAAAATACGGCAACCCCTCGAGCATGCACGAATTTGGCGGACAAGTGGGAAAGGTCATCGAAGACGCCCGCGAAAAGGTCGCCCTGGCCCTGGGCGCGCAAAACGCCACCGAAATCGTCTTTCTTAGCTGCGGCACCGAGTCCGACAACACCGCCATTCGCTCGGCCCTGGCCACCAAAAAGGACCGCCGCAAAATCGTCACCACCCGCGTCGAACACCCGGCGGTGCTCACCCTGTGTCGCCACCTAGAGCGCGAGGGCTATCAGGTGCGTTACCTGCCCGTCGACCGGCAGGGCAACCTCAACCTCGACGATCTGCGCGACGCCATGGACGACCAGGTGGCGGTGGTCTCCATCATGGCGGCCAACAACGAAACCGGCGTCCTCTATCCCGTGGCCGAGGCCGCGCGCATCGCCCACCAACACGGCGCCCTCTTCCACACCGACGCGGTCCAAATCATGGGCAAGGTGCCGCTAAACCTCCAAGAGACCGACATCGACCTGCTGTCTATCTCCGGACACAAAATCCACGCGCCCAAGGGCATCGGCGCCTTGTACATCCGGCGGGGCAGCCGATTTCGCCCGATGATCCTCGGCGGACACCAGGAGCGCGGGCGGCGCGGCGGCACCGAAAATGTGCCGGGCATCGTGGCCCTGGGCAAGGCCGCCGAGTTGTCGCTGCAGCACATCGACGACGAGCAGACCCGCGTGCGCGCCCTGCGCGACCGCCTCGAAACCGCCTTGCTGCGCATCCCCAACAGCATCGTCAACGGCGACCGGGACAACCGACTGCCGGGCACCCTCAACATCAGCTTCGAGTTCGTCGAGGGCGAGGCCATGCTGCTCATGCTCGACCAAGTGGGCATCTGCGCCTCCTCGGGGTCGGCGTGCACCTCGGGCACCCTGGAGCCCTCCCACGTGCTCCGCGCCCTGGGCGTACCCTTCAGCTTTGCCCACGGCTCACTGCGCTTCTCCTTCGGCCGCTACAACAACGACGCCGACGTCGACCACATCATCGAAACCCTGCCTCCCATCATCGAGCGCCTGCGCGAAATCTCGCCCTTTAAGCCCGCTTAAGCCCGCACCACCTGCCTTTTGCCGCACCCTTTTGCGCGTTTCCACGCTTCAAAAACCGCGGCGCATGTGCCATCTTTGAAGGCGATCACCGACGAACAATCGTCTTTGCCGCAACCGCAATAAGGAAGTAACGCGATGGAATTTGTTGCCCTGGGAATCGGCGATGCGTTTTCGCAGCATTATTACTCTTCGTGCTTGATGATTCACCACCAAGGCGCGCAGCTCCTCCTCGACTGCCCGCACCCCATCCGCAAAATCATGTACGAGGCGGGCCAAACCAGCGGCATTGCCATGGACGTCGACACCATCGACGCGGTGCTGCTCACCCACCTGCACGCCGACCACGCCAGCGGCATCGAGGGCCTGGGCTTTTACGGGCGACACGTCATCCAGCGCCAGCTCACCCTGGCGGCCCACCCCGACGTGCTGGGCGGCCTGTGGTCCGGCCAACTCGAACACGTCATGGCGCCCCTGTGCGACCCCCCGGCCGACCGGCGGCGCTTCAGCGACTACTTCAACGCCATCGAGCTCAGCGACACCGCCGAAACCGCCATCGGTCCCTTCGCCGTTCAGTGCCGCAAAACGCGCCACCACGTACCCACCACCGCCTTTCGCATCCGCGCTGGCGGGCGCACCCTGGGCTACAGCGCCGACACCGCCTTCGACCCCGAACTCATCGACTGGCTCTCCGCCGCCGACCTCATCATCCACGAGTCCAACTACGGCAGCCACACCCCCTACGAAAGCCTGCTGGCCCTGCCCCAGGCGCTGCGCGACAAAATGCGCCTCATCCACCTGCCCGACGACTTCGATCGCGACGCCAGCCGCATCGAACCCCTGCGACAAGGACGGCGCTACATCATATGATGTCGCTCACCTGGCTCGAATTTCTCGGCTGGATCCCCGCCGTGGTGTTTCCCCTGGCCACCGTGGTGCAGTTCGTCGCCCTCATCCGCGCCAAAACAGCCGATGGGGTGAGCCGCACCACCTGGGCCCTCTTCGGCGTCGCCAACGTGGCCATGTATTTGTTCGCCGAAAAATACCTCGCCCTACAGGCCATCTTCGCATTTCTGGGCACGGCGGCCCTCGACTTCGCCATCGTCGCCTACGCCACCTGGCTCAAACGACAGCGTTCCCAGCAATCGCCAAACGCGCGTTAAGTCCCCAAACAACGCCGTAGGAAACGCTCAGCGCGGCGCGGCGCGATCGCCGAAGATGGCAGTACCCACCCGGACAATGGTCGCGCCCTCGGCGATGGCCACCTCGAAGTCGTGGCTCATGCCCATGGAGAGATGGGGTAGGCGCGCTGGACCTCCCAGGCGATCCCGCAGGGTGCGCAGGGCGCGAAAGTAGGTGCGGGTGTCCTCGGGTTCGAGCTCGAAGGGCGGCAGGGTCATCAGGCCGCGAACCCGCAACGACGGAAAGGCGTCGAGTTGCTCGAGCAGGGCGGCGGCTTCCTCGGCGCAACAGCCCGATTTTTGCGCCTCCCCACCCACATTGACCTGGAGCAGCACATCGACGGTGCGGGACAGGGCCTGGGCGCGCTGCTCCAAGGCTTCGGCCAGGCGCACCGACGCCACGGTTTCGAGCAGGTGCACGTGGGGTACGACAAACTTGGCCTTGTTGCGCTGCAGGGCGCCGATGAAATGCCAGCGGATGTCCGGCAAGTGGGCGAGCTGTTCGGCTTTCTCCACGAGCTCTTGCGCGTAGCTCTCGCCGAATTCGCGCTGCCCGGCCTCGTAGGCCTCCTGGAGGGCCGACGCCGGGTGAAACTTGGACACGGCCACCAACGCGACGCTCGACGGGTCGCGCCCGCAGCCCTGGCAAGCCCGCGCAATGGCCCCGCGGATGTCCGCGAGTCTGGTACCGATATCGCTCATGGGTGCAAAAAGGACGGCAAGGCGCCCTGGCGCTGCAATTCTCGCACGACCCGCGAAATGGGCAAGCCCACCACGTTGAAATAATCGCCGACCAGGCTGTGCACGAGGAAGGCGCCGATGCCCTGGATGGCGTACGAACCGGCCTTGTCGCGCCCTTCGCCACACGCGGCATAGGCGGTGATTTGCGCGGCGCTCAACGCGTGAAAGCGCACGTCGGTCCGCACAAAATCGGCGTGCCATTCGCCCTGGTGGCGGCCCACCGCATAGCCGGTCACCACGCAGTGGGTGCGCCCCGACAATCGCGAGAGCATGCGCTCGGCCTCGGCATCGGAGGCGGGTTTGCCCAGCACCTCGTCGTCGACAATGACCACGGTGTCGGCTCCCACGACAAAGGGCCGGCGTCCCTGGGCAGCCAATTGGGTGGCCACCCGCAGCGCCTTCTCGCCCGCCAGCCGCACGGCGCTGGACACCGGCGTCTCGTTGGGCAGGGGCGTTTCGTCGATGTCCGCCGCGATGACCTCGATGGCGATGCCCATCTCTTCGAACATGCGCTTTCGGCGGGGCGAGGCCGAGGCGAGGACAATCGGGGCTTCGATGGGCGCAGAGGACATGGCGGTAGGCCGTTACTTATTGGCGTGGGGATTGGCGCCGTGTTGCGCCAGCAGCCAGTCGCAGGTTTTGGCGATGCCCGCCTCGATGTCCACCTGGGGCGCGTAACCGAGCACCGCAGCGGCGCGAGAGAGGTCTGCGGCGGTAATGGCGACATCCCCGGGCTGGTCGGGCTTGTGCTCCACGATGGGGGTGCGGCCCAGGCGCGCGGCGATGAGGGAGACCAAGCGGTTTAACGATGTGGGCGTCTCGCCGCCGAGGTTGAGGATTTCAAAGCCCGCGCAGCGCTCAATGGAAGCGCGGATGCCCGCCACAATGTCGCTGATGTAGGTGTAGTCGCGGCTGGATTCGCCGTCGCCGAACAGCGAGATGGGGGCGTCGCGCAACATGGCGTCGGCAAAGAGGTGAATCGCCATCTCCGGGCGTTGCCGGGGGCCGTAAACCGTGAAGAAGCGCAGGGCGTGCACGTGCAGGCCGTAGAGGTGGTGGTAGGTGTAGCACAGGGTCTCGCCCGCCACCTTGGTGGCCGCGTAGGGCGAAATGGGGCGCATGACCGGGTCGGTTTCGCGAAAGGGCACGTCGGTGCGCCCGCCATACACCGACGACGACGAGGCGAAGACCAGCTTGGACACCCCGTGGACGCGGCAGGCCTCCAGGATGTTGAGGGTGCCCCGGATGTTGACCTCTTCGTAGATGGCCGGATTTTCAATAGAGGGCCGTACCCCAGCCCAGGCCGCGAGGTGCACCACGACGTCGGGACCCGCTTGAAATAGGCGCGACAACAGCGGCGCGTCGAGGATGTCGCCTTCGACCAGGGAGAACCCCGGCGCCGACTGCAGGGGCGCGACGTTGGCCCGCTTGATGGCGGGGTCGTAAAAGGCGTTGAAGTTGTCCAGGCAGGTCACTTGGTGCCCGTCCGCCAGGAGGGCCTCGCACAGGTGGGCGCCGATGAAGCCCGCGCCGCCGGTGACCAGGATGTGCATCAGACCGCGCGCAGGGGGCCCGGAACTTCGCGGTAACGCTGGTTGACGATGCGGTTGTCTTTGTCGACCAATACCACCGTGGGCTCGTAATTTTTTAGTTCGTCTGCATCGTAGTCGGCAAACGTGGCGATGATCACCAGGTCGCCGGGCTCGTTTTGATGCGCCGCCGCGCCGTTGATGCACACCGTCCCCGAACCCGCCGGGCCAGCCAGGGCGTAGGTTTCGATGCGCGTCCCGCGCGTGACATTCCAGATGTGGACTTTTTCGTGGCACAAAATATCTGCCGCGCGCAGCAAATCAGCGTCAATCGTTACGCTGCCTTCGTATTCGAGGTCGGCGTGCGTGACCGTCGCGCGGTGAATTTTGGACTTAAACATCGTTCGTTTCATCGCAAAGGCTCCTCAGCGGGACGGCGTGTCGTTCGGCAAAAGGCTGATACCACCGCCGTTCTTCCCTGACACGGCCTTATACTTGATAATCACGAAAACATGCAATGTCCGCATGCGAAAGTTTTGCGGGGATGACGGCTACAGGCGAATGACGAGAAAACGCCAGGTGCCGCGGCGGTAAATCTGCAGCAGAACGTCGTCTCCCTTGCGCAAGTCGGAGAGACGCTTGTGAAACGAAGCCACATCGGTCACCGCCTCGCGATTTACCTCGACGATGATGTCGCCTTCGCGCAGTCCCCTGGCCGCCGGACCGTCGGGCTTCACCGCCGACACCACCACGCCGGATTTCACCGCATCGGCCTGGAGGCGGCGCTTCAGGTTGTCGTCGAGGGGCACCACTTCGATGCCGAGCTGTTTCGCGGCCTCAGCGTCCTTCCCCGCACCCTTGCCCTTGCCCGCGCCGGAAACGCCTTCACCGTCGTCGGCCATTTCGCCAATCTCCACGGTCACTTTGGCGGGTTTTCCATTGCGCAGCAGGTCGAACACCACCTTTTGGCCGGGCTTCAACACCGCCACCCGCGCCGGCAATTCGCTCGCGTTTTTGACCTTCTTGCCCGCCACACCGACGATGATATCGCGCACCTGCACACCCCCCTTTTGGGCCGGCGAGTCCGCCACAATCTCACTGACCAGCGCGCCGTCGGCATTGGGAGCGCCCAAGGCCCGCGCCAGATCCGCGTCCATGGGTTGAAAGGTCACGCCCAGCCACCCGCGGGTCACCTTGCCGCTCGACTGAATCGACGCGATGACGCTGCTCGCCAAATCCGACGGAATGGCGAACCCGATGCCCTGCCCGGTGCGCGTAATGGCGGTGTTGATGCCGATGACCTCGCCCTTGAGGTTGAACAGCGGTCCCCCGGAGTTGCCCGGGTTGATCGACGCGTCCGTCTGGATGAAGTCGTCGTAGGGGCCGGCGCCGATGATGCGCTCCTTGGCCGAGATGATGCCTTCGGTCACCGTGTGATCGAGTCCAAAGGGATTGCCGATAGCCACCACGCGGTCGCCCACGCGCATGTCCGCCGAGCTGCCAAAGGTCACCGTGGGCAAGCCCGAGGCCTTGTCGAGCTTGAGCAGCGCCACGTCGGTGCGCTCATCCGAACCCACTAGCTTGGCCGAAAACGTGCGGCTGTCGTGCAGCTTCACCTCGATCTCGTCGGCGTCCTTCACGACGTGGTGGTTGGTCACCACCAGGCCAGATGCATCGATGATGAAGCCCGAACCCATCGACTGGCGCTGACGCTCCGCAGGACGACCAAACGGCCCGCCTTCCTGTCCCTGGGGTCCGAAAAAGAATTCGAACAAATTGCCGCCGGGCATGCCGCCGCGCATCCGCACCTTCTGCGTAATCTGAATATTCACCACCGCGTCGCCCACCCGCTCCACCAGCGGTGCCAGCGATATTCGTGGGTCGTAAGTCAGGGGCGTCAACGGCGCCGTTTTTTCGCTTTGGGCCCGCGAAGTTTTTCCTGTCTCCGCCGTTTTGTTTTTTGCTCCGGTGGCCCCACAGGCGACAAGGGCGATCACCATCATCAAGCCAAAGGCCATCCACCAATGTGTTTTATTTCGTTTCATAAGGGCTCCCTGTTCGGGGCAACGGCGATGTCGCGCGCCCATGCGGCGGCACGCCTTGCGGTTCATATGCGTAAAACCACTGAGGCACTCGATTATTTCCCACGCCGGAAAACTGGTCTACACTGGGCCCATGACATCTCTTACCACAGCACAAATTGCCGACCTCTTCGACGACTGCCTCAACCTACTGCCGCACCCCACGCGTCCGGCGGTGCCGCCCCTCGACGCCGACTGCCCAATGCCTCAGCGCATCGAGCACACCCTGCTGCGCATCGACGCCACCCAAGAAGCCCTAAACGCCCTATGCCAAGACGCCCAGACCCACGGGCTGCGCGGCGTATGCGTCAACCCGCGCGACGTCGCCCACTGCACCAAAACCCTGACGGGCAGCGACATCCGCGTCGTCTCTGTGGTCGACTTTCCGCTGGGCTGCGGCACCCACCAAGACGTACAGGCGCAGACCCGACGCGCCATCGACGCCGGGGCCGACGAAATCGACATGGTCATGGACGTGCGCAGCGTGCAAGGCGACGGCCGGCACGCCCTGGAGCGCCTCATGATCGTCGTGGCCGCAGCGGCGGGCAAACCCGTCAAAGCCATTTTGGAGACCGGCTGCCTGTCCGAGCGAGACATTGTCCGGGCCTGCGCCATGGCCTGGCTGGGCGGCGCCCACTATGCCAAGACCAGCACGGGCTACGGACCCCGGGGCGCCTCGGTGCGCGACATCTCCCTCATGCGACAAGCCCTCGGACGGCGCATGCGCATCAAGGCATCCGGCGGCATTCGCAACCGAAGCGACGCCCTGCAAATGATCGCGGCGGGCGCCGACGTCATCGGCACCTCCAACGGCCCGGCCTGCTGTTAACACTGCGAAAAACTCTGTCGACGATTCGTTACGGGCGCTTCTGCGTACCGTTCGTTACGGGCACTGTAAATCGCCCACATCGCTCACCCCCGCATCGCCGCATGCATCGGCCAGCAGGTGCGAAATCGACGTGTTTTCGATGAGTGGCTGTGGGGAGAGCCCCGCCCAAAGCGCGCAAACTGCGCAGTAGGGCAGCGACAAATTTTGGATGATCTGCACATCCGCGACGCCGGATGCTGGCCCGATCTCCTGCAGCGAAACCAGCGCATCAAGGCGGGACAACTCCGTGTTGGCGTAAATCTCCAAATACCCGCCAATGCGGGCCAAGGCCCCCAGTCCGGTGAGGGCGACCAGGGCTGGGTTGCCCAAAATCGCGCAGTTGCCGCCTATTTGCACCAAGTTGTTGAGGCCCGAAAAGTGCTGCAAGCTCGCATTGCTCGACGCGGTGAAGTTCCCCTGCACCGTACCCAAGGCATTGAGCCCCTGAAACGAAGCCAGGGCATCGTTGGCCGACACCTCCAGTGCGCCTGCGGTGTGCAATTGCGAGAGACCGCTAAGCGAGGCGAGCCGGTCGTTGTTCACCAGGATCAACGCGCCGGGCAAGGTGCGCAAGCCCGACAGCCCCGTCAGATCGACAAGCCAGGGATTGGAGCGAATCTCGAGATCTGCGCCCAGCGTGTGCAACGAGTGCAACGCGCCCAGCGAAGCCAGCGTGTCGTTGCGCAAAATGCGCACAGCGCCCTGCACCGCCGTAAGCGACGACAGCCCCTGAAACGACGTGAGACGGGGGTTGTCCGCCACAATCACCTCGGCCTGCACGTGGGACAACTGCGACAAGCCGCCCAAATCGACCACCAGAGGATTGTCGCGCACCGTGAGCTGGCCCCCAATCTCGCGCAGCGCATGCAGGGCGGGAAACGTCACCAACGCGCCATTCTCCGCTATCTGCACATCGCCGGTCACCTCCACGAGAGAGGGCATTTCCAAGGATGTCAGCGCGGCGTTGTGCTCAATGCGCAAGTCGCCGTAAATGATGCGTAAGTCGTTGATTTCGAGATTGTGCACGCCCGGCGCAGTGATCTGCAAATCGCCCACCAGGCAGGTGTGACCGTCCAGGGCGCGCGCATCCAACGTGTTGCGGACAAGAATGATGCCCTGCAGGCAATCGGCGGTGTCCGTATCCGGCGCAACGTCTGTATCGGTCGCCGTGTCGTCGCTCGCGGTGTCGTCGGAGGTCGCGGTGTCACCGTCTTCGAGTCCGGTATCGCTGCCCGGCGGCAAGTCGCTGTCCGTGTCGCCGTGTCCCGGCGTTGTCGTGTCCGTACCTGGCGGATGGATCGTGTCGCTGCCCAGCGGGAAGTCACTGTCCGACGGCAAGTCACTGTCCGGTGGCAAGTCACTGTCCGACAATAAGTCGCTCTCCGTGTCGCCCAAAGAAACGGCGTCGCTGTCTGCGCAAGAACCGCTGCTCACGGCACATAACAACACCCATATCATCCATAATACGCGCTTCACGTTTTTGCTCCTGTTGGGCGTAAGTCGCCCGCAGCATTGGCGCAACCCGCCGTTGTGCCGGTAAGTCTACAACCAATAATGTAACGGAGACGGTAAAAGGACGGGATAAAAATCAGCCGTATATCAGTCGGAGATGCGCGGCTTGGTGGGGAAGTTGAAGACGACACCGAGGATAATGCTTTGGTTGGCATTCCAGGTTTGGTCCTCTTTGTCGATACGCTTATCGGGATAGTTGCCCTTGCCACCGGCTTCGGTGGTCCAGAACAGGTCGCCATTGGCGTCGGAGGCGAGCACCCACTGGGCCCCAGCCTGTCCGGATTCGTCGCTGCCACCGGCGTTCCACTTAAAGGGCGTTAGGCGATACTCGAGGTTTAGGCCGATCCAGTCGTTGAAGTAAGCCGTAAATCCGAGGCCGAATGTCGGCGCTCCCTTCACGCGTGTCTTTTTGTCGTTGAGGCGTGCCCCTCCCTGCATCAGGCCCAAATCACCGCAGGGGTATTCGCCCGCCCGAACTTCGTCTTCGACAGCCGTGCAGTCTTTCCGCTGTTGAAAGATCACCACACCGCCACCGACAAACAAGTAGCCGTCGATGCCGACAAAGGCTTTTTCGAAGATCGACATTTTTCCGCGGAAGGGCACCAGTGCCAACTGCGCCATCACCATGCTCTGCAATCGGGACACTTGGTTTTTAAAGTTCGCCGCGCCGGTGTAACTCGGCCAGTTACTATCGGATGGCACCGTGGGAGAACCGCCGATGTCGCGAGACTTGCCGATGTGCTTGGTCAACGAGGTGGGGGTGTTGAACGCGTAAAAGCCCACAACGCCCACGCCCAACCAGTCGGTAACGTTGAACTCAAGTTTCAAGCCCGGCATGAAATTGTGCATGTACTCGTTCAACAAGGTGTAGCCAAACTGGGGACCCACCGAGAATCGCAGGTTGCGATATTGCACCATTTTGCGCACGGCGGCTTGTCCGGCCAAAGGCCCTTCCAGCAAAATTTCCTGCGCCGATACCTTGGGGGCAGCGCCCCAGACACTGAAAAACAGTGCTCCCAGCAGCAGGTAACGCGCCAAAAATCCCATCGTTTTGTTACTGTCGTTACGCATTTTCATTTCTGCTTTCATCCTTTTTACTTCGGCAACTTGTATTCGAAAGTAAAGGGAAGGAAAAGGCTCACGCCAAGCTGCAGCATGACATTGTTGGTCAACTTGCGGTTCGGGTCTGTCCAGCGATCTTTTTGGGAGCGCATTTCATCAGACGAATAGGTCACGATACTTTCGATTTCTTCGGGGTAAATGTAGTCGCGGAGTTCCAATGCAATGGCCAGAAATCGCGTCAGGTAGAGGCGGCCGCCAATGCCCACGTTGAAACTAAATTTTACACCGTAATCAAAATCGCGATATTCGGGGTCGATCACGGGGATGGGGCGGGTGGAAATCACGCCAGCGCCGCCCACCAACCAAACGTCCCAGTGCAAAATCCAGTTTTTCAAGAACGCGAATTTTCCGTACATGGGCACATAGGTAAAGTTGGCCTGAACACCCCAGAAATAGGAGTTAATCGGAACCGTTTGGTGCGTGGCACGGCTAATTTGATAGTTGAGGTCGGTTTCGTTTTCGAGGAAGCGGTACCAGTTGAAGCTCACGCCCACGCCGATCACTTCGGTGATGTAATAATCGGCTGTCAGCGTCAGGGACTGGTGCTGCACATAGGGGTCGTTGAGTGAAAAACCAAACATCGGCTGAAAGTCAACGCGACCCTTGCGCAGCGCATACACCTGCTGGACGGCCCAAATCGGGTGGCGCTTGACGAGGTCGGTCTCTTTCGAGGCCGCCGCCTTGCCTTTTCCCTTGCCCTTACCGTCGGTGTCTTCGGGTTCGGCCTCTTCGCCAAAATCGTCGTCAAGGCCCGCCAGAATGTCTCCGCCCAAAATATCGTCGCTGCCGCCCTCCGATGACATCACCCCCCCGTCAGCAGCATCATCTACCAGGGAGGAGTCCACTTCATCTTCGTCGAATGTCATATCATCCTCATCAGCCATTGCTGCAGCCGGAATGAGGATGAGACCAATGAACAATAACGAAAGCTCGATGCGGGTTCTTTTCATCGCCAATTCCTCTCGCGATCTATTGGTGTCCAGTTCTCTGTTGTGTAACTATTGAAAATCATTTCACTTTTTACAGGTTTTGTCTTTGGCTGAAGACTATAGCACAACGAACAAAGGGGAATCAATATATTCTTTCCACTCCACTTAAAATTCATATCGAGTTCATAATTCGCGTGTTATTCCAGTTTTACTAAAATTAAATCTCTGCCATTCGCATGAAAATGTCATTCATCATCTGCATCGCGGTGAAACAGTGCGTCCACAAAATCGGCGGCCGAAAAGGCCCGCAAATCGGACTTGGCCTCGCCGATGCCGATAAATCGAATGGGGATCTTTCGCTCGTGGCAGATCCCCACGATGACCCCGCCCTTGGCCGTCCCGTCCAGTTTGGTAAGAATGACGCCGGTCAACGGCAACGCGTCGCCGAATTCCCGCGCCTGCTGCAGAGCGTTTTGCCCCGTGGTGGCGTCCACGGTCAATAGCACTTCGTGGGGTGCGCCCTCCAGAGCCTTGCCCATAACGCGGTGAATCTTCTTCAGTTCTTCCATCAGGGGCGCCTGGGTGTGCAGGCGACCGGCGGTGTCCGCAATGACCACGTCGGCACCGACCTCAATGGCGCGCTTGACCGCGTCGTGTACGACCGAAGCGGGATCAGCGCCTTCTTTTTGGGGCGGGACCACCTCGCTACCGGTGCGCCGTCCCCAGATCTCAAGCTGGTTGACCGCCGCAGCGCGAAAGGTGTCGCCAGCCGCCAGGACAACCTTGAGCCCCTGCTCGGTCAACTGCGACGCCAATTTGCCAATCGTCGTGGTTTTTCCAGCGCCATTGACGCCCACCACCATGATGGTGAAAGGCTTTTTGCGCGCGGGATCCCACGCGGGGGCTTCGACCGTTAACGCATGCTGAATCTCAGCGCGCAGCAGCTCCCACACCGCATCGGGTGATTTCAGTTCGTCTTTGTCGAGGGCACCTTTCAAAATCGAAATCAACCACTCGGTTGTGCCAGCGCCGATATCCGCTGTGATCAAAACTTCTTCGAGTTCGTTCAACAGGTCGGCGTCAATTTCCTTCTTTTCTTTAAAAACACCGGCAATTTTGTCGATAAATCCGCCGCGCGTCTTCGCCAATCCCTGGCGCAGCTTTTGCAGTTTTCGATCGCGGCGCGCTTCGCGCAAGCTATCGGCAGCAGCGGTCTCAGCGGCTTCGTCCAAGCGGACGCCCTCGGCCACGGGCTCCTCGGGAGCCGGCTCCTCGACAGCATCGGTCGCGTCTGCCCCATCGGCGGCTTCGGTTGCCTCGACCTGCTCGGCGGCCTCTGTTTCGCCACCGGTTTCTGTGGCGGTGTCTCCCGCTGGTGGGGTGTCATCCTCCGCTGGCTTTTCGGGGGAACCGGGTGCCCCGGGAGACAATTGAGACGGCGCTTTTCTTTTGAAAACAAAAAGCCCGATTAAAACCAATGCGATGACCACAATGACGACAATGATCTGCATTGTTCTACCTCCGATGCTGTGGGTGGCAGCGTTCGCCCAAGCGCGATCCGTTTCTTACGAAGCTGCTTTATTACATTTTCTCGTTTGTTTCACAACTGCTTATAGCCCTGCGCACCTCTTGGGTTCCCCAAGAAGCCCTTCTTTCCCGGGCCGCCGATCCCCGTTCTGCGTCCTTCGGCTTTACGGAATGCCGCTTATCTGCAAAAATACCCCATGATTCGCTAAATGTACCCAGAGTGAACTGACCAAAATGCTCGAAAGAATCGGAAATTGTCGAATTGTCGAAGAGGTCGGCGCGGGCGGCATGGCGGTCGTCTACAAGGCGATCCAGGAGCCCCTGGGGCGCGTCGTGGCCATCAAGGCCCTCAAAACATCCATCGCCATCGAACCACAATTTTCGGAGCGCTTCGAACGCGAGGCCAAATTCATGGCCTCCTTGCAACAAGAAAACATCATCAACGTTTATGATTTTATTAAGTATTCCGGCACGATGTTCATCGTGATGGAGTATGTCGAAGGCATCGATCTTTACGATTTGCTCGACAATTTCACCAGCGTCCCGGTCGAGGTGGCGGCCATTATCGCCCTACAAGTGGCCCGCGCCCTCAACCACGCCCATTTCCGCGGCATCATCCACCGCGACATCAAACCCGCCAACGTCATGGTCTCCAAACGCGGCGACGTGAAGCTCATGGATTTCGGCATCGCCCGCGACGAGTCTCTGTCGGATTTAACCGAAACCGGCACCGGACTCGGCACCCCTTCCTATATGTCGCCCGAACAAATCCTGGGCGAAAAGCTCGACGGCCGCACCGACGTCTGGTCCCTCGGCGTGGTCTTTTACCAAATGCTCACCGGGAAAAAGCCCTTCATCGAAGACAAAAAAAGCTCGGTGTTGCAAAAAATCCGCCTCGAGCGCTACGTGCCCGTCCGCAAACTCAACCCGCGCGTTCCCCGCATGTTGGAGCACATCGTCGGCCACTGCCTCGAAAAGCAAACCGCCGATCGCTACTCCTCCATGCAGGCCTTCATCCACGACCTAGAAGACTTCCTCGCCACCCGCGTCGGCATCAACTACAACGCCTACCTCGTGCGCTACCTGCAGGAGCACAGCGTCATCTCCGAAGACGAGGCCAGCGGCATCCTCACCACCGACGCCGTACGCGAAGGACAAAAAGCCGTGCGCGAAGACCGCCGCGTCATCCAGGGCATCGGCCTCTTCATTGCGGCCACGCTGGCCCTGTTCCTCCTGGCGGGCCTCACCATCCAACTGACAGCCGAGGACCCCAACCTCGCAGAGACCGCCAGCACAACCCAGCTCAATCCCGATGAAGTCGGTTATCTCAAAGTGGTGGTCAACCCTTGGGCGCGCGTCGTCATCGACCAACGCGACGTAGCGCTCACCCCAACCGCCACGCCCATCGTGCTCTCTCCGGGACGCCACATCGTCGAATTCATCAACCCCTACTTCGACACAAAAAAACGCGAAATCGACATCGAAAAAGGCAAAACCACATTCCTCGTCGAAACCCTCGAAAATCGCGCCGCACAGGAGGCGTCCCCATGATGCGGCACCGGTGGCAAACGTTATTCATCGCAGTCCTGTTGGGCATTGTTTCTCTCCAACTGAACGCCCACACCCACGTGGCCAAGACCGACGAAACCCTCCAAATGCTCGCGCGCTACTACTACGGCACACCCGACAAAGACATGGTCATCCGCGCCGCCAACGGCTTCATGCACCCCGATGATGGCTCGCTGATGAACGGCGAGCACGTCAATGTTCCCGGCGTCATTTACCACCGCGCCAAGGCCGGCGAAGACTGGTACGGCATCGCCGCGCAATACCTGGGCACCACGCGCCGCGGAAAGTTCTTGGCCGAGCTCAACGGCAGCCATCCCGACAGCCTGCTCGATGCGGGGCGCATCATCAAAGTGCCCTACCAACTCCTATACATCTTGGCGCCCAACGAAACCCTCAAGAGCGTGGCCAAAATGTTTCTCGGACCGGCCTTTACCGAGGAGTGGCTACAGGACTACAACCTGCGCCGCAAAAAGAAGTACGGTGCCGGAGACGCCTTGCTGGTGCCGCTGCTCAACATCGAATTCACCCCTGAGGCGCGCGAGGCCATCGACCAAAAGCAAGACATCGAGGCCAGCGAACAAGACCGCCTCTTGCAGCAGGAAGCCACGCAACGCATCGCCAAAATCCGCGCTGCCTACGAATCGGGCAAGTATATCGAGGCCATCGCCATCGCCCAGCAGCTCCTCGGTACCGGGCGCCTCGCCAACCCGCAAAAGGTGGGCATCTACCGCTACCTGGCGTTTTCCTACGCGGCCTTCGACGAAATGGACATGGTGCGCAGCGCCTTAAACGAAGCCCTCAAAATCCAGCCGGGCATGGAGCTGTCGCCCATCACCACGTCGCCCAAAATTTTGCGCATTTTTCAAACCCTGCAGCAACAGCAACAACACCCTTCGAAGTAGCGCTGTCGCACAGGTGGGGCGCTAACGCCGTTGGTAGCGCTCTGCCGTGTACTCGATCGCAGCGCGCTGATGGTTGTACTGCGCTTTCATGTCTTCCAGGACGTCGGGGTGGGTGCGCGACAAGTCGGTTTGCTCGCCGGGATCATCGCCGAGGTGAAACAATTGAAAGCGGTTGCCAGTGATGGTGTGGATCAGTTTGTAAGGCCACGCGATCAGCGCGTTCATCGGCGGCATGTATTCGCCCTCGGGCTGCTCGATGTAAATGGGATCGGGCGTGCCGCTCCCTTGGCGCATAATGGGCAGCAGGCTCTTGCCCCGCAGTTGGGGTTCGGCGGGCAGCGAGAGCAGGTCGAGCACCGTGGGCACCAGATCGATGTGTCCCACCGGCGTGGCGATGCGTTGGGGCGCCAATCCGGGGACGCGAAAGATCCAGGGCACCCGCATAATTTCGTCCCAGAGCGCGCGGCCGTGAAATCGGATGTTGTGCTCGCCAAAGGCCTCACCGTGATCGGCCGTCAACATCACAGCGGTACGATCGCGCAAGCCACGGGCCGAAAGCGCAGCGAGAAGCTCGCCGATTTGGGCGTCGGTGAAGGCCACCTCTCCGTCGTATCGCGCGCGGCTGTCACTGCCAAACACCGAAAACTCTTTGTGCGCCAGGTATTCCTTGTGCGGATCCATGTAATGCACCCAGAGAAAGAATCGCCCGGCGGTGAAGGTGTCGTCGTTGAGCCAACGCACTGCCGCAGCCGTGCTCTGATCACCGGTGATGCGCAAGTCGGGCTCGTCGCCGCCCCGCCCCGCCACAATCTCGAAGCGGTCAAAGCCCTGTTGCAGCCCCGAGCGCGCAAAATACGGATGCGCCTGCACGCTGCCCGTCTGCAATCCCGCATCGTGCAGCATCTCGGCCAGCAGGCGATTTTTGTCGCTGTAGCGCGACAGGTGAGAGGCGTTGCAAAACGTTTCGGTGGGATAGCGGCCGATGAGCATGGGCCCGATGGCGCGTCCGGTAAAAGACGACAGCGACCAGGCGTGGGTGAACACGACGCCCTCCTGGGCCAATGCATCGATGTTGGGGCTGATGTTGCGCGCATAGCCGGTAAAGCCCAAATCGTGGCGCAGCGCGTCCACCGAAATGAACAGCAACGACAACGCGGGGTCTAGGGCCGGATGATCGCTGACCGCGGGGACGGGCGCTTCGGTCGCGCGTTCGACAGTGGCCCGCTGCACGGCATCGGCGCCGGAGCAGTCTTGGTCGATGCCATCTCCGGGGATATCGATGGCCCCCGGGTGGACGTCTGCGCGGGTGTCGTCGCAATCACCGCCGCCAAAATACGGTGAGAACCCGTCGCCATCGGCGTCGAACGTGCGCCGCAACAACGACAGCGTTCGGTGCGTTATGGCGGTTTGGGTTTCCAATTGCACCGTGCAAGGCGCGCAATGGTTGAGCCCCGTTATCGCGCGCACAAAACCGCCGACGCAAATGCCAACGACGAGCAACAGCGACAACCGAGCCACCTGCCACTTGGGCGTGGGCGCGGGTACGCACAGACCCAGAAGGATCGCCGCGACCATCCACAGCAGCGGCCATAAAAACGAGAGGTCCAGGGCTTCGCGCTTGAGCAGCCCCCAAAAGCCCCAAAGCCCCTCTCCCGCTTCGGACGACAGTGCAATGGAGAGCCCCAAAAGAAACAAATGCAGCGCCAGCAAGCCGAAGAAGACGGGCACAAATCGCTCCCGCACCCAGCGCGCCGGCCAGCGCGATGCCAACCATGGGCACGACCGCCGCAACAGCAAGACCCCCAAGACAGCGACGAGCAACGTGCCCGCCGTGCACAGCAACGCCGCCAATCCCATGTGAACGAACTTGCCCATGGCCACGCGCACGACGTGATAGGTGAACGCGAACCATCCCCCGGCGATCACTGGCCCGAGCAGTGCGTATGACAAGAGCGATCGGCGCGAGACCTCGGTGCTGTCGCGCAACGCCGCAAACCACTGCCGCGGTGACCAGCCCAAAGGGCCCAGCAACAAACGCAGCCCTGCAAGCACAACGACGGCCACGGGCACCGCCACCAACGACATCAGTCCCGCGTTGTAAGATACGGTCCACCACAGGGTTTCGCCATCGCCGCGCAACAGGGCTTCAACGGCGCCATATATCCCCGCCGCCACCACGGCCGCCCAAAAGGAAGACGAGATGCGAAAGCCCAGAGTTGCCGTTGAGGGACGAGGGGGGAGTGGACTCATGAATCGGAGGGCGCAGTTGGCGTAGAGGACGGTTGGGCTGGTGACGCCGTGTCGGGGGATGGTGCTTTGACTTCCCCAGGGGGAATGGTGGGCGGACCATCGCCGCGGTACAGCGCGCTCTCGCGGTAGCGCTCCAGGCTAAACAACACCAACACCTTGACCACCGCCGTGGTGGGCACCGCCAACAAGACGCCGAGAAAGCCAAACATTTCGCCGCCCGCCATCAGGGCCAAGATGATCCACAGCGGCCGCAAGCCGAGCTGTTTGCCGAGAATTTTGGGCGTGACAAATACCGCGTCCAGCGCCTGCACCGATCCGAAGACAATCACCACGCCGAGCACCGGCGTCCAGCCCTTGAGCTGCAGCAAGGACAGCGACAACGCCAGCACAAATCCCGTGGCGGCGCCGACATAGGGAATGAAGCACAGCAATCCCGTCAACAAGCCCACGGTTAAGGCCATCGGGATGCCCACAATCCAGTATCCCGTGGCATACAAGACGCCCAACACAATCATCACCATGAACTGACCGTGGAAGAAGGCCGACAGGCTGGTGTCTACGTCTGTGGCCAGCGTGTTGGTCACCCGGCGGTACTTGCGCGGAATTAAGCGCTCTGTAACGGCGAGGATGGCCGGGTAATCTTTGAGCAAAAAGAACAAAAAGACCGGGAACATGAGCGATCCCAAAAAGAAAAACAGCGCCGAGAACGTGGCGTTGAACACGAACTCGGCCAAGCGGCTAGCGGGTTCCAGCGCCTGGTGTCCCTGCTTGCTAAACTGCACCAGGATTTGCTGAAACAGCTCGTCCCAATTTCCCGTCACTTTGATTTCAATGTCGAGCTTTTGCTCGAGCCACGGAATGGCCCGATCGCTCAAGCGGTCGACCAGGGCCGGCAGATGATCGAAGAAGGTGCGCAACTCATCGATGAGCGCTGGCGTTACGAAAAGCACGATGCCGAAGATCAGCAAGAGCAGCGCCACAATGGTGATAATGGTGGCCACGGTGCGGCCGATAAAGCGCGTCGACGACAGACGCGTCACCACGGGATTGAGCAGGTACGAAATCAGGAAAGACAGGATCAACAGCGTGGCCAAGCGCTGTAGCTGCGACACCAGGGCGAGGAAGGCGACAAGGCCCAAAAAGCCGATGCCCCAGCGCTTTAAAATTTGAATGGTGTTGGGCTCCATATGCTCACCTAATCGGGAATGGCGCGCAATTCGATGGACACCATCTGCACCGTGTCAGGCACCACCGTCAAGAGCTGATAGTGATCGAAAAAGCCGTCATGACGCACCAAGATGCGGTGTTCTCCCGCTGGCAACAACACGCCGTGCTCGTGAAACATGCCGATGGGGCCCAGGCGCTGCGCATTGATTTCGAGCCATGCCGTTTCTTGTTCGCAGGTGAAGCGCACAGCTCCCCGGGGCGTGGTGTCTCCCCGAGGCGTGGCCGCACCGCATGCCCCGAGCAAAAAGGCCAGGGCCAGGGCAGCGAAAGGCAGGCGGTACATCAACATGCCCGTCAGGGTTCCATCCGGTAATTTGGCGCTTCCTCGGTGATGATGACGTCGTGGACGTGACTCTCGCGCAGCCCCTGGGGCGTGGAACGCACAAACAGATTGCGCCGGGTATTGAGCGTGGGGATGTTGTGAGATCCCGTGTAGCCCATGCCGGAGCGCAACCCCCCGAGCAATTGAAACACGATGGTGGCCAAGGGGCCGCGGTAGGGGACGCGCCCTTCAATGCCCTCGGGCACCAACTTGCGGTCTTCGGATTCGACCTGAAAATAGCGATCGCGGCTGCCCTGCCGCATGGCGCCGATGGAGCCCATGCCGCGATAGGTTTTGTAGCTGCGTCCCTGGTAAAACACCATGTCGCCCGGAGATTCGTCGGTGCCGGCAAAGACGCCGCCGAGCATTACGGTTTCGGCGCCCGCCGCAATGGCCTTCACCAGGTCGCCCGAAAACTTTACGCCGCCGTCCGCGATAATGGGGACGCCGTGCTTCCGGGCTTCGTCGGCGCACTGCATGATGGCGGTGACCTGTGGCACACCCACCCCAGCCACGATGCGCGTCGTGCAAATGGAGCCGGGCCCGATGCCTACTTTCACACCGTCGACACCTGCGTCGACCAGGGCTTTGACCGCATCGGCGGTGGCGACGTTGCCGCCGATCAATTGCACGTCGGGGAACTCTTTTTTGGTGCGCGCAACGGCTTCGAGCACCGCGCGGCTGTGTCCGTGGGCCGTATCGATCAACAGTACGTCGACGCCCTGCTCCACCAACAACGCGGCGCGCTGCTGGCGGTCTTCTTCGACGACGCCCAGGGCAGCGGCCACCAACAGGCGACCGGAGGCATCTTTCACGGCGTTGGGGAATTCTTCTTTCTTTTGCAGGTCGCGTATGGTGACCAAGCCGATGAGGTCCATGGCATCGTCGACGATCAGCAGTTTTTCAATGCGGTGCCGGTGGAGCAGTTTTTTGCACTCTTCGGCGGGGAGGTGTTCGCGGGCCGTGACCAATTCGCGGGTCATCAACTCGCCGACGCGCATGGCGGTGTTGGTGGCAAAGCGCACATCTCGGTTGGTGACAATGCCCACGACTTTTCGACTGCCCGGTTGCAACACGGGCAAACCCGAAATTTGGTTGTCCTTCATCAAGGCCAGGACATCGGACAGGGTTTGCTCGGGCGTCACGGTGAGGGGATCGGTGATCATACCGCTCTCCGCCTTTTTCACCTTGCGCACTTCTGCGGCCTGGGCTTCGGGTGTCATGTTTTTGTGAATGACGCCGATGCCACCGAGCTGCGCCATGGTGATGGCGGTTTGGGCCTCGGTCACCGTGTCCATGGCAGCGCTGAGCAAGGGGATGCGCAGCGACAACTTGCGGGTCAGGCGCGTGCTGAGATCAACCTGTCCAGGCATGACCTCGCTGTAGCTCGGTGTCAGCAAAACATCGTCGAAAGTAAGGGCAATTTCAGGAAGAATGCCGGACATGACGGCCTCCTTAAAGGTGTGGTGTCTACGTGGCGCTCATCCTAGCGAAGCCCGCCTATTTTTGTAAAGAGAAACCAAACAAGACGCGCGCCATACACAAAACCTGTTTTCGGGGAATTTGCGGATATAAAATAAAATGGCCCGTCATCAAGGGCGGTTGATGACGGGCCGGGCAAGAGAAGAGAACCAGCAGGTAAGAGGAGCCCAAACAAGCAATCCAAATAAGCACAAACGTTAAGAAATTAAGACATCCAAATAAAGCCGCTGATTATCAAGTGGAGCGCGCGTTATTGCGAAGTAAGTGCGCGCTCTGCACTATGCCTATTGCAATCGCGGTGCCACTTTTTGCGGTTGTGTTTGAAAACGGGGCAACCCACTGATTTTACGTCAAAAATCCTTCTTGTTAACGCAGGGCAAAAAACCCGCATCTGAGCGCTTCACGCAAGAAGCGCGCGCGTCAATGACATCTATGTCAGGAACTGATGCGCAGCTATGCATTTTTTTCATAGTGCGCGCACATCCGGTGCTGCGCCCGCAGGTAGGCGCTATAGCGTGGTGGGACCGCGGACCGGCCGATCGCTGATATTGCCGCCGATTTCGTTGTCGTCGGCGTTGTTGGTGCCGGCGTCTCTCGGATCGCTATCGGAGGAAACCGGTAGGGTGGTTTGGGTATCGGGCTTGGCCTTTTCGCCGGTCGCCGCGCTGAGATCCGAATAGCAGAGGCCATCGATATGGCAAATCCACTCCGGCGGACAATCTGTCGCCGCATCTGTACACTCCATTTTCCCCTCTGGGGGATCGGAGTCACAAGCCGCCACGAACAAACCAAAAAGAATGCAGGTGACCCATCGATTCAACATGACAACCTCAAAATGTTCCGCCCACCACAAAACCGTTGGGGGCTACGTTGAAAGACATATCGAAATGATGCGCTGGCGGGGCGTCTTTTTGCTGTCGCATTTTTTTGGATTTGACCAACAACACGACGCCCGGAACCAGCAAGCCAGCGGTCAATAGGTACCCCACGCTGGCGCCCGAAGCAAAGCGCATGCTGCGCTCGTCGTAATACTGAAAGTCGTCCCAGGAGGTGGCGTCTTGCGCGTCGTTCTGGGCGGATTTGGCCATGATGGTAAACGTAACCCCCAGGGCCAGCGGCGCCGCGCTCACTCCGAGCAGGGTAATGCCCGCAACCTTGTATTTTCGCGCTTTTTCCTCTTGCGCTTGGCGGGCCTCGCGTTCGCGTTGCAACACATTCATGTCGTCGGACATGGATTGTTCCTGGGCCGCCGCCAATGCCGCGAGGCGCTCTTGCTCAGCTCGCTGGGCCTCGGCCTCTTGTTTGGCAATTTCGTCGGGGGTCGGTCCATCCAGGGGCAAATTGTGCTCGAGCTTCGCGATCATATCTGCGATTTCGGGCGTGGCGCTGTTGCCGGGGTTTTCGTCGCGAAACGCGCGCATGGTGGGCAAAATTGTGTCTTTGTCCTCCACCTCTTCGGCCAGCGTTTGAATGTTAAACACGGTGTTGGGATGTGGGGTCATCTTCAACGAGCACAAAAAACGCTCGACAGCTTCGGCCCTTCGGCCGCGCTCCACCATGGATTGTGCCTCGCTGAAGTAGCGGCCTGCGCGTTTTTGCGCCGCTGCTTCATTGGCCGGTACCGTTGGACACTTGTTGCCCTGTGCCAAGGCGGTGCCTGCCACGGATAAAACAAACAAAATCATAAATAGGCGTTTCATATACATCCTCAGTTGCCAAATGGGTTGTCAGCCAGACCGCGGGGTTTCTTTTTGACAGGCGCCTTGGGCTTGGCGGCTGGTGCCTTTACCGGTGCGGGTTTGGGTGCCGCAACGGGCTTTTCCACTTTGGGCTCGGGCGCCGGGGGCGTTGGCACCTCTTCGGAGGCGGGGAGTGTCTCGGCCGTATCTTCCGGTGCGGTCGTTTCGGTATCTCGGGCAGATTTTGGCTCGGTGTCGGAATCGCCCGCCGAGTCGGATGTTGCCACCGAATCGGATGCCTCGGATGCCGCGGCAGTATCGACCTTGGCGCTGTCTTGCGGCGCGGGGGTCGGTGTCGTTGGAGCATCCCCGTCAGGCAAAGGCGTGGATTCTCCAGCAGGGGTTACGTCGGTGTCGTCGGGCTTTCCGGTGGCGCAGCGATAAACGCCGATGGCCAGGGCGCTCCACAACAACAGCCCGAGGATGCCAGCAATTAATAGCTTGGGAGAAAATGTCTTGGTGGTGGTCGGAGCGCTGCCCACCGGTGGTGGGGGAGGGCCCGGTGGAGACGTCATGGACACCGACTCGAGATCATCGGTGTCGATGTTCACCGTGGTGGAATGCCGCGCTGCGGAATCGGCGCCCGCGGCGGCTGCGCTGTCAATGGTTTGCAGCGAGATCTCGGTGGTGTGCAAGTCGGCAAACAGGGGATCGGATGCTGGCGCCAGGGAAGATGTCACCTCAACTCGCTCAATTGGGGGCGGCGGCGGCGGCGTTACCGGGGTGGCCGGAGGGGCTTGTGTCGGTGCGGCCGGAGGCGTTGTTGCCGGGGGGGCCGGAGGCGTTGTTGCCGGGGGGGCTTGTGCCGGTGCGGCCGGGGGCGCTTGTGCCGGTGCGGCCGGGGGCAATACCGCTGGCGCACCAAATACCGTCTTGGCGGTGGCGGGAACGGCTGCGGGTTGTGCTGGGGTGGCGGAAGCCGCAGACGCTGGTGCCGATGCCGATGCAACATCTACCATAGGGGGAGATGCCTGGGCTTGCGGTGTGGCCGCTGTTGGCGTTGCCGCTTTGGTGGCGGGCGCTGTTGCGGGTGCCGCTGCAGATGTCTGCGGAGCGGCCTTGGCATCTCCTGCGGCTGCCCATTGTTGCATTTCGGTTGCCGCCGCCTCGACAGAGGGCCAGCGCGCAGCGGGATCCCCTGTGAGCGCGCGCCGAACAAACGCCACAACTTCGGGGGGATAACCGGTCAACACCGGAAAATCGGGTTGCGCCTGGATAATTTTTTGCACGACTTCATCGTTGTTGCGGCCGACAAAGGCGCGGCGACCGTAAAGCATCTCGTACATAATGATGCCCACGGCCCACTGATCGGATTGGGGGGACAGCGCTGGCGTGGCGCCCAGTTGTTCGGGGGCGCGGTAATAATCGCGCGCAGGCACTCGGCTGGCGTCATCTAGCGGAACGGTCAACAACCGTGCCTGCAACTTGTTTTCGGCGGTCTCGCCCACGGCGATCATCTCGGGCATCACCTGCCCCCAGGGCTGTCCTGCGACGTGCATGGCGTGAAGCCCCTGCAGCAGCGGGGTGAGAATTGCGACCATTTTGTCGATGGGAGGGCGTCGGTTTTTTTGCATCCATTCCCGGAGGCTCACCAAGCGCACCACTTCGGGGAAATGAAATACCGCAAAACGCGGAATGGCGCCGGGATCGGCGACGAACTCCAGCGGTGTCAAACACGGATGGTCGGGCAACGCCACCGTGGAACCCAGCACCACCGTGGAACCGAAAATGCGGACAAACAGCGCCTGGCCCGTTTCTTTATCGGTGCATTCGTAATAGCCCCCAAAAGAATCTTGGCACAGCAAGTTGCCGGTTTCAAAGCGACCGGCCATCACTTTTCCGGAGTACAATCCTCGGCTGGCTTTTTTAAATGATATGGTTGCAGTCATGAAATTTTATATGGCAGCGGGTTTCCACAACGGCATTTTCGCCGCTCCTGTCGGCTGCGTTTCGGGCACTATAATCTAAAACATCGTCTTTCGTCTATTCCCTTACCGTAAATCCGGCAGATAAACCGCCAGAACAAACCGCGCCCGCTGCTGCCGATGCGCGATGCCACAAGGCCAACTTTACCGGCCTTTTGAATTCTGATAAAAATCAAGGCAACGCCATGGAGCCAAAAAAACGCATCCTTATTATTGAAGACGAACGCGATCTCATTTTGGGACTCAAAGACGCGCTCGAATTCGAAGGTCACGCCGTAGAGTCCGCCGAAACCGGCTGGGCCGGGGTGGCCAAAGCCGAACATTTCGAACCCGACCTCATCGTCCTCGACCTCATGCTGCCCGACATCAACGGCTTTCAAGTCTGCGAAGAAATCCGCAAAAAAGATCACTTCACGCCCATCCTCATTTTGTCGGCACGCGCGCAAGAGAGCGACATCATCCGCGGGCTGGAAGCCGGTGCCGACGACTATGTCACCAAGCCGTTCTCCGTGGGGGAATTGCTCGCCCGGGTGCGGGCCATTTTGCGACGCGCCGAGGCGAGCCACAAAAAGAAACAGCGTTTCATCACCGTGGGCGATGTCACGGTGAATGTGCAAAACCACACCGCCACCATCCGGGGCACCAAAACCATCACCCTGGGATTTTACGCCACCGCCATCCTAACCGTGCTGGACGACCGCCGCGGCGAACTCGTCACCCGCGACGAAATTCTCGACGCTGTCTGGGGCGAGGATGCGTCCCCCACCAACCGCACAGTCGACAACTTCATCCTCAAACTGCGCCGCGTTATCGAAAAAAATCCGGCCAACCCCAAACACATCCTCACAGTGTACGGACAGGGCTATCGCTTACTCGTTTGATACGCGCTTTGATGTTATAAGCAGGCCTATGGTTGAATCCGTCATCATCAATTGCTTCATTATTTTTTTCGCCCGCATCGCCGACGTCTCGCTGGGAACCCTGCGCACTCTTTCCATGGTGCGCGGCGACACGGTGCGCTCTTGGTTCCTCGGCTTTTTCGAGGTCCTCATCTGGATCGCCGTTATCTCACAAATCATCGATTCCGTCCGAGACACCCCCTTGTACGCCCTTTTTTACGCCTCTGGGTTTGCCACCGGGACTGCCGTGGGCATCAAAATAGAGCGGCGGCTGGCCATTGGCGAACGCGTTGTGATGCTCTTTACGCGCAAAGGCGAGCAAATCGCGAAGCACTTGAGACAAAATGGATTCCCGGTCACGGAGTTCGAAGCCCGCGGGCAGGAAGGCAAAATCTCCCATCTGTTCATCAAGACCCAGCGCAAGGATGTGCAAGGCGTCGTGGCCATGGCCAACGAGCTGGACCCCGATTGCTTCGTCGTGGTGGAGCAAGTCGAGACCCTGTCGCGCATCAATCCGGTGTTGTCGCCGCGCACTGGGTGGCGTACCCAAGGGCGAAAATTCAAGTAATCCCATGCGGCATGTGTGGCACTGGCGCAGAGGCGGCCCATGGCTAGTGGTGCTCGCTTTATGGCTGTTCGCGTCGCCATCCGGAGCGCAGGCCACACCCCCTGTGCGCAACACTGTCGTCCTGGACGCCGCCTTTGACAAAGCGCAAAAACACCTGCGCGGCACCGCCCAATGGACCATCACCAACGACACCGGCACCACCCTGCACCAGCTCCCCTTTTGGCTCTACCCCAACCGCTTGGCCCACCCTGGCGCTGGCCTCGCCGACTGCGAAGCCCCGTGGATCTACCCGCAGGGCAACAGCCGCGGCCGCATGGACATCACGGACTTCGACAACGGCGAACAACGCGACACGCCATCTCCGGGGTTGCGCTACGATGCCATGCCGGTACCGGGCACGCCCCGCAACGCCGAACGCATGATTGTCTACGTACCCCTCGCCGACCCCCTGGCGCCCGGTGCCCAAGCCGAGATCACCTTGCACTTCACCACCGAGATCCCCGTGCGTCGCGCGCGCTTCGGCCGCTTTCGCGGTGCGGTGACCCTGGCGGACGGCTGGTATCCGCGCCCTCTGACCGACCTCACCGGGCGTGCCACCGCGCTGCCGCCGGCACCCATCGACGCCCAGGTCTCTGTTCGGCTCCCCCCCAAGACTGCGGGGCTCTTGGTCGACATCATTCACGAGGCCCAGGCGAACCCCCAAACCCTCGCCGCACAGTTCACCGACATCGATGAACTGCTGCTCGCAACTTCCTCTCGCGGCCACCGGCACACCGAGACAACCGCGGGCATTCGTTGGGCGTTTTTCAGCGCGACCCATTTACCACGCGAACCCAACCCCGACGAGCCCGCGCCGGAAACAACCCGCCGCGCCCCGGATGTGGCATCGCCGTCCCATGGGGTGCGCAACATCGGCCGCACCGATCGCTTGACCCGCATACGCACGACCCTGCACAGCGCTGTGGACGCCCTGCGCGACTTAGCCCCCACCTTGCCCTTGCCGCGATCGCTGACCATTGTCGAAGCCCCGTTGCGCGATCGCCTCGTCCAACGCAGCGGCGACGTGCTGTTGGTGTCCGACCACCTCTATCAATTGGCCCCTTTCGAACCGCTCCTGCGGCGACATGATGCCGCCCTCGCAACGGAGCTGCTGACCGCCCTCGTGTATCCCGCGCTGCGCCGCACCGAATCCCCCGTGGATGCCGCGCTCTTTGCCGAGGTGATCGCCGATGTGGCCCTGCGACAACACCTGAAAAAGTCGCAACAGCCGATTCACTCCCTGCAGCGCACCCTGGGATTTGCCGCCTTTGTGCCCTTTGTCGATAGCTTGCTCTACGCGCCGCAAATCCCGTTTGAGGGAACCTACAGCCACCAGCGCGAAGTGCCAGATCCGCTACGCGATGCGGTCAACCGCTTCATGAACACCCTGCCAAACGGACGGCGCATCGCCGCCAAGTACGAGGACATTTTGGGCGACGAAGCGGTGGTCAACGGCCTGGGCCTGTGCTTGGCCGCAAAAGTCTCGTGCGCAGAAACGCTGGATGGTGCCCTGGGTGACTTTCGCAAAACATTTCGCGCCCAGTGGTTTGGCCCGCATCCCGTGGTGGCCTATCGCATTGCCGAGACCGCGCAGACACCGCAGCCGAACGAGGGCTTTCTCCACCGCATCACCGTGGAGCGCCTCGGCGACGACATCGCCGAACCGGTCACCGTGCGCCTAATCGACAAAACCGGGGCACAGACGGAATTGCAGTGGGCGGGCGAAGGCCAACGCGGCACCGTAACGTGGATCTCCCCGGGGCCCTTGCGCCGCGCCGTGCTCGATCCCAACGAGCGATTGCACGAAACCCCAAGCTTGACGAGTGGGCATCCGCGCGCCGACAACGACACCGCATTGCCCCTGCGGCCACCGCTCCTGACGCGCCTCTTGCTGTGGTTCGACAGCGTCGCACTGGACCCCACCATCGACGTGGCCTTCGCGCTGCGGCGCAAGTACGACATCGCACAAGCCTGGCATTTGTCCGCTACCTACTCGCCGCGCACCATCGGCGGCAACCTCAGCTATCTGCGCTACTTCGGCGCCAAGTCCACCCTCAACGACAAGACCGCCTGGGCGGGTCCCGAGCTCTCCTTGCGCTACCACCGACCGGTAGACGCCGGCGACATCGGCGCGCTCCATCCCTCACCCGGCGCTTGGGTGACCACCTGGGGCGTTGCGGCGGGCACCAACACCCGCCAGTACTTTTTCGACCCCCAAAAAGGCCGCGCCATCCACGCCTGGCTCGGGTGGGGGGCCGGGCGCTTCGACGACGGACAGCGCGTCCTGTACGGTCAAACCTCGCTGCGCTTTGCGCGCGTCATCAGCCCCGCCATCGGACACACACTGGCCGCCACCGCGGGCATCGACGCCCTCACCGGAACCGTGCCCCACGCCAGCTTGATCACTTTGTCGCATCGCGCCGCCCTGCGCGGTTTTGATGTCCACGAAATTTACGGCCGCGCCGCTGCCTTTGCCGTCCTCGAATACCGCCACACGCTCCTCTCCCGCACCGCCATCTCCATGCCCCTACGCACCCGCCTCGACCGCTTGCAAGGCGTCGCGTTTGCCGCTGCGGGCACCGCCAGCCACCCCACAGATTACGCGGGACTCTTCGCCAGCGATCGCATCTTCGCTGAAGCGGGGTATGGCCTACGCCTGCACTGGCTGCTGTTTGGCGCCCTGCCGTACTTGATGGCCGTGGACGTCGCCGTGCCCTTCTGGCCCCATGATCGCAGCTTCGTCGTCGCAACCGAAAACGGCGACAAGCGACATCATCGCGCGCCCGTCCGCTGGGTTTTTGGCGTCACACAGGCCTTTTGAACCGCGGACAATACCGTGAAATCTCGTGGGGGATTTGCGCCAGGAGCGTTTGCGGTGGGAGCCTTTGCGGCGGGATCAGTCGAGGCCGCAGATATCGGTCAGCCGGTCCATGCTGTTTTCAAATGCGGTCCACACCGTCGAAGAGCGCTTGCGGTGTTCGGAGAGGCGCACCTCGGCCTGGTGGGCGTCGATGAGTTGCGGGCCCAGTTTTTCGAGGATGCGCACGTGCGCTGTCATGATGGTCGCGAGGGGTTCAACGGAGATATCGGCGTTTTTGAGCGCTTCGAGCTGTTGGTGAAAAAGCGCGGGCGCCGCAGCGGTGTCCGGGGGAAAGCGCTTGAGCTGCTGGCCGATTGTTTCGCATTCGGCTTCAATTTTGGGGGTGTTGCGGCAGGCGTCGCGCAGGCGCACCATCGATCCCGCGTGTTCTTGTCCGGCGGTGGCAGCGGCGGCACGGGCGGCATCCCGCGCCTTTAGATCGGCTTGCACAGCGGCAAACACGTCGTACAAATCGGTGAGCGTGCGCTGCACATCGGTGGCCACCGGCTGCACGTCGCCGGATGTCAGCGACAGCTTTGCCAATTGCTCCAAGACGACCGACGCGGTGCTGGCGCCCTTATCGGCACCGAATGCCACCACGGTTTGATCGATGCTCATCAATGCCCCGTGGGCCGCGCCGAGATCGGATACATGCCGCCGCAGCATTTCGTTGAGCTGCGTGCACTCCTTGCCCTTGGTTTGGCAGGAGAGCATTCCCAAGACCAGCACCAGGCCCCACAAAATATACCTCAGGCGTATTTTTTTAATCTGAAAGCTGTTTTGCCAGGTGTACACGGCCTCCCCTTCCTTCGCACCGGTCATCAAACGAAAATTGCATTTTATGTCTAACAAATGCCGATTAACCCGGTGTTTTTGCGCGTATTTGTATTTGCCACATTCTGCACAATCCCGTTTCTGAGCGCAATAGATCATTTTGCGCGCATCTCTTCTTGTAAGTAACGAAAAGAAAAGGCATGTTAGCAATCCGCATGACGCACATTCTCGTCACATGAGGAGGCTCAACCAATGAAATTCGGTTATTTCGACGATGCCAATAAAGAATATGTCATCACGCGCCCCGATACCCCCCAATCCTGGAGCAACTATCTGGGTTCCACGCGCTATGGTGCGGTCATCACCCACAACGCTGGCGGTTACGGGTTTTACGAATCCGGGGCACGGGGACGCTTTTTGCGGCTGCGCTTCAACGCGGTTCCCCTCGATCAACCCGGGCGCTACTTCTACCTGCGCGATCAAGACAACGGCGACTACTGGTCGGCGTCCTGGCAACCGGTGGGCAAACCCCTCTCCGAATGCCAGTACGAATGCCGCCACGGCACCGCCTACACGACCATCTCCTCTGCGTATGCGGGCATCGCCAGCGAAACGACCTACTTCGTCCCGCTGGACCAAACCTTCGAATACTGGAAAATCCGCCTCACCAACAACAGCGATCGCGAGCGGCGCATTTCCCTGTTCTCGTACTGCGAATTCGCCAACCAGTGGGACACCTACCAAGACCAAGTCAACCTGCAGTACTCCCTCTTCATCTCCTCCGGGCGCCTCGAAAACAACATGCTGCGCATCGCTGTCCAGGACAACTTCACCGAGGAGGGCAACGACGAGCTGGTATACGGAGACGCCCGCCACACCTGGATGGCGCTCATCGGCGCTGATATCGCTGGTTACGACACCAGCCGCGACGCCTTTTTGGGCACTTGGGGCGGCTACCACAACCCCAAGGCGGTCATCGAAGGGCGCTGCAGCAACAGCGACGCCTACGGCGATTCGAGCTGTGGGGTGCTGAACGCCGAAGTGGTGCTGCAACCCGGTGAGAGCCGCGAAATGGCCATCATGCTGGGCATCGGCGACGCGCGAACTGTCGGCAAGGCCACCGTGGCCCAGTACGGCACCCTGGCCAAGGCCGATGAAGAACTCGCGCGCCTGAAACAAAGCTGGCACAGCCGCCTCGAGAGCCTCGTCGTCGAAACCCCGGACGCCGCGTTCAACTCCACTGTTAATGTATGGGGGCTCTACAATGCCCTCATTACCTTTGCTTGGTCCCGCGCCGCCAGCCTGGTGTACAACGGCGAACGAGACGGCCTGGGCTTTCGCGACTCCGTGCAAGACATCATCGCCATCAGTGCTGCCATTCCCGAAGCCGCGCGCGAACGCCTCGAGCTCATGCTCACCGGACAGCTCTCCAACGGCGGCGCTATCCCCGTCATCCGCCCCTTCGAGCACCGTCCGGGACACGAAGCACCCCCGCCGGACAGCGAATACCGCTCCGACGACTGCCTGTGGTTCTTCAACGCCGTACCGGCACTTGTCGGCGAAACCGGCGACTTCGACTTTTACAACAAACGCCTGCCCTACGCAGACAAAGGCGAGGACACCGTGTTCGGCCACTTGCGCCGCGCCCTCGAATTCAACCTGGAGCGCATGGGCAAACACGCCCTGCCCTGTGGTCTCTCCGCCGACTGGAACGACTGCCTGCGCCTGGGCTACTTCGGCGAAAGCCTCTTTGTCGCCTTCCAACTGCGCTATGGCTTTACGGTCTACGCGGACATCGCCGAAAAACTGCAACGCCCCGAAGAGGCAAAATGGGCACTGGCAGAGCGCGACATCCTCGACGCGGCCATCCAAAAGCACTGCTGGGACGGCGAGTGGTTCATCTGGGCCATCGCCGAAGACGGCACGGTGTACGGCACCAAGGATTACGAAGAGGGCCAAGTCTATCTCAACACCCAGGTGTGGTCGGTTATCAGCGGCGCCGCGACGCCCGAACAGGCGGCCAAGGCCATGGAGACCGTCCACCAAAAGCTCGCCACCCCCTACGGCCTCATGCTCTGTGCGCCTCCCTTCCACAAAACCTCCTCCAAGGTGATGAGCGCCGTGGTGTACAACGCGGGCATCAAAGAAAACGCCGGCATCTTCAACCACACGCAGGGCTGGGGCGTGATGGCCGAATGCCTCCTCGGCAACGGCGACCGCGCTTACGAGTACTGCCGCGCTGCCATGCCCGCTGCATACAATGATCGCGCCGAAATCCGCCAGCTAGAGCCCTATGTCCAGGGGCAAACCACCTATTCCACCTACTCGCCTCGGGCGGGCAATACGCGCGTCTCCTGGCTGACCGGTGCCGCGGCGTGGGCCTATTACAGCGCCGTACAGCACATTTTGGGCATCCGTCCCGACGTCGACGCCCTGCACATCGACCCCTGCATCCCCTCGACCTGGCCCGGCTTTACCGCCAAGCGCCGTTTTCGCGACTGCGACATCGCCATCGAAGTCAAAAACCCCTCGGGCGTGTGCCGCGGCGTCACCTCCCTCACCCTCAACGGCGAATCCCTGCCCGGAACCGCCATCCCCGCCGCCAAACTCAAGGCGCAAAACACCGTCGTGGTCGTCCTGGGCTAAAGGGGCTCGGCCCCCGGGTTTTCTCCGGGGTTCTCACCGCGCTCCATCTTTCGCAAACCCCTTGTATTCAAAGCTCTTTTCAGCGGATTCGAGCCCCGCAGAACTGCGCTTAAGCATTGACATCTTTGTCTATCCATATACTGTTCAAACACTCACCTTGGGAAATGAACGTCAATGAGCAAACACGAAGATAACGAAACCGAAATCACGCAATCGCAAGACGAAACGCAAGACGAAACGCAAGGCGAAACCGCACCGCTGTCACACGACGACGCGCGCGATGGCCTGCCACCAGATCCGCCCGGCGTATCCCGCATCAACATCGAAACAGAGATGAAGCACTCCTACCTCGATTACGCCATGAGCGTGATCGTGGGACGCGCCCTGCCCGATGTTCGCGACGGCCTCAAACCCGTGCACCGCCGCATTTTGTTTGCCATGCACGAGCTCAAAAACACCTGGAACGCCACCTACAAAAAATCGGCGCGCGTCGTGGGTGACGTCATCGGTAAGTACCACCCTCACGGGGACTCCGCCGTGTACGACGCCTTGGTGCGCATGGCACAAGATTTCTCCATGCGCGAAATGCTGGTGGACGGCCAGGGCAACTTCGGCTCCATCGACGGCGACCCACCAGCGGCCATGCGGTACACCGAAGTGCGCATGGCCCGGCTCACCACCGAGCTCTTGGGCGACATCGAAAAAAACACCGTCAACTTCGCCGACAACTACGACGGCTCCTTGCGCGAGCCCTCCGTGCTGCCCGCGGCCTATCCCAACTTGCTGGTCAACGGTTCCGGCGGCATCGCCGTGGGCATGGCCACCAACATCGCCCCCCACAACCTCGGCGAGGTCATCGACGGCGTCATCGCCCTAGCGCGCGACCCCGAAATCTCCGACGAAGCGCTGCTGGGCATCATCCCGGGACCCGACTTCCCCACCGGCGGCATCATCTGCGGCCGCTCGGGCATTTACCGCTCCGTCACCACAGGGCGCGGCATCATCATCATGCGCGCCAAAATCGCCACCGAAGAAATCAAGTCCTCCGGTCGCGAACAACTGATCATCACCGAGCTGCCCTACCAGGTAAACAAAGCGCGCCTCATCGAAAAAATCGCCGAGCTGGTGCGGGACAAACGCATCGAAGGCATTGCGGCCCTGCGCGACGAATCCGACCGCAGCGGCATGCGCATCGTCATTGAGCTCAAGCGCGACACCAGCGCCCAAGTCCTCGAGAACCAACTGCTGAAGCTCACGCCGCTCCAGTCCTCGTTTGGCGTCATCAACCTGGCCATCCACGAGGGACGCCCCAAGGTCTTCACCCTCAAAGGGGCCCTCGATGCCTTTCTCAGCTTCCGCGAGGAGACCGTCCGCCGGCGCTGCGTCTTCGAGCTCAACAAGGCCAAGGCCCGCCTCCACATCCTCGAAGGCCTCAAAATCGCCCTCGATCACATCGACGCCGTGGTGGCCCTCATCCGCGCCTCCCGCGATCCCGAAGAGGCCCGCAACGGCCTCATGGCGCAATTCTCCCTCTCCGAGTTGCAGGCCCGCGAAATCCTCTCCATGCGCCTGCAGCGCCTCACCGGCCTGGAGCGCGACAAAATCCTCGAAGAAATCGAAGCCCTGCGCATTGAGATCGCCCACTTAGAAGATTTGCTCGCCATCCGCGACAAACTCATCGCCCTCATCATCTCCGAACTCGAAGCGGTCAAGGCGGCCTATGCCACGCCGCGCCGCACCGAAATCATCGACGACGAGTCCGACATCAACATCGAGGACCTCATCGCCGTCGAGGACATGGTGGTCACGGTGTCCAACCTGGGCTACATCAAGCGCACCGCCACCGCCGAATACCGCTCGCAGCACCGAGGCGGCAAGGGGCTCACGGGCATGGACACCCGCGAAGACGACTTTGTCTCCGAGGTCTTCGTCGCCTCCACCCACGACAACGTGCTGTTCTTCTCCGACCGCGGAAAGGTGTACTGCAAAAAGGTGTACCAAGTGCCCCTGGGCAGCCGCGCCTCCCGCGGGAAGGCCATCGTCAACTTTGTCGGCATGGAAGCCGGCGAAAAAGTGGCCGCCGTGTTGCCGGTGTCGGTCTTCGAAAGCGACCAACACGTCATCACCTGCACCCGCAATGGCTACGTCAAAAAAACCGACCTCATGGCCTATGCGCAAATTCGCCAAACCGGCATCATCGGCGTGGTCATCGACGAGGGCGACGAGCTCATCTCTGCGGGCATCTTGCGCGCTGGCGACCACGTCATTTTGGGCACCCGCAACGGACAGGCCATCCGCTTCGAGCACGAAAGCGACGTGCGGCCCATGGGACGACAAAGCCGCGGCGTCCGGGGCATTGAGATCCGCAAAGACGGCACCCCTGACGACGCCGTGGTGGACATGGCGGTCATCAGCGAAAACACCGAAGAGACCCTGCTCACCATCAGCGAGAACGGCTATGGCAAGCGGACGGCGCTCGACGAATACCGCACGCAGCGGCGCGGCGGCATGGGCCTGCTGACCATCAAGGTCTCCGAGCGCAATGGCAATGTCGTGGCGGTCAAGCCCGTGGCCGAAGACGACCACCTGATGCTGATCACCAACGGCGGAAAGATCATCCGCATCGCCGCCAATTCCATTCCGGTCCTGGGGCGCAACACCCAGGGCGTGCGTTTGATCCGCTTGGCCGAAGACGAAAAAGTCGGCGACGTCGAGCGCTTGGCCGATCAAGATTCCGCCACCGCCGATGTGGTGGAGGTCGCTGAGCCCTCCATCCCGCCGCCACCCCCGGAACCCGAAGAAGAAAACGGATAGGAGACCGCCATGGGCATTGCTATCGGCATCGATCTCGGAACCACCAACTCCTGCGTCGCCGTCGTCCAAGGCAACCAAGCCAAAATCATCGAAGACGTCGCCGGGCACCGCATCCATCCATCGGTCATCTCCTTTCATCCCAACGGCGAGACCCTGGTGGGACACACCGCGCGCGACCGCCTGGTCATCGACCCCGCCAACACCATTTATTCGTTTAAGCGCCTCATTGGCCGCGACCTGGGCACCCAGGAGATGCAAGAGCTCATCGCGAGCTTCCCCTTTGAGGTCATCGACAAAAACCGCATCCCGGTGCTCAAGACGCGCCAGCGCGAGACCACCCTGCCCGAGGTGAGCGCCATCATGCTCAAGTCCCTGCGCAGCATGTGCAAGGAGACCTACGGCATCGACATCAACGAGTGCATCATCACGGTGCCCGCCAACTTCACCGACGTGCAGCGCGCCTCCACCAAGATCGCCGGGCGCATCGCGGGCTTCAACGTGCTGCGCATCCTCAACGAGCCCACCGCTGCGGCCTTGGCCTATGGCTTTGGCGCCGAACGAGAAGAGCGCATCGCCATTTACGACTTCGGCGGCGGCACCTTTGACATCACCATCATCTCGCTGATGGGCGATGTCTTCGAAGTGTTGGCCACGGCTGGCGACACCTTCTTGGGCGGCGACGACTTCGATGCCAAAATCGTCAAAGATATGCTCATGCAGTTCAAAAAAGAGCACGGCTTCGATCCCAGCGACGACCCCGTGGCCATGCAGCGCCTGCGCTCCGTTGCCGAGCGCGCCAAGTGCCAGCTCTCTACCATCAACGAAGTCCAGGCCACCTTGCGCGAACTTGCCCGTGACAAAAAAGGCCAGCTCATCGACTTTTCATTTTCCATGACCCGCGAGCGCTTCGACCAACTCATCCACTCTCTCATCGAACGCAGCCTCGCCACCTGCGAAGAGGCGCTGAGCATCGCCAAGCTCTCGGTTCACGACCTCGACAACATCGTCATGGTGGGCGGCACCACCCGGATTCCCCGCATTCGCCAAGAGGTCGAATCGTTTTTCAAAAAGAAACCGCGCACCGAGATCAACCCCGACGAGGTGGTGGCCATCGGCGCTGCCATCAACGCCTTCTCCCTCACCGGCGAGCCCCTGCCCGAACACCTGAAACCCGCGACGCGCCAATCCACTGTCGACCCCTTCTCCCGGCGCTCGCTAAAGCCCGACGTCACACCCCCCGCCGCCGTCTCAGAGCGCGCGGTCTCCCCATTTCGCTCAGCGCCCAAAATTGCCCCTGCGTCGGCCGCCTCCCTGCCCGCTGCCGACGACCCCTTCGCCGATCTGCCCGCGCCCAAAGAAGCCAAACTCGACGCACCCTTCGCCGAGGATAGCGCGCCGATATTCTCCGATCCATTTGCCGAAAAACGCCATGCGCCGCCGGCACCACCACTCAAAAAAGACACCCCGCCCACCACCTCGCCCTCTCCCGAAGAGGACGACACCTGGGGCGATTTGCCCGCACCCATGCCCCCACCGCCCAAGGCCAGCGACGACCCATTTGGCTTGGACAGCGATCTACCCATACCCGTGCCCCGGGACCCGGCCGCCGACGATTTCGACGCCGGGCTGAGACCCACAGCAACCCACGCCCCGGCGGAAACCCACACCGAAGAAATCACCGATCTCGAAGAGTTCGAGGAGATCGAAGAAATCGAAGAAATCACGGACAACGGCGACGCCCTGGACGCACCATCCCACGGCGCCTTCGACGACTTTGGCAGCCTCGATTTCCCCGTGGCACCACCCGCGGCCGAACGCGCCAGCGCCACAACGCCGGACAGCATGCAGGGCTTGCCGCCCGTACTCCGCGCCGATCCCATGCCCACCGCTGCTGCACTGGAGCCAGACCTGCTCAAGCCCCTCGATCAAGTGGTGGGCGAAGATGGCAAAGAAGCTGTCCCCGAACAGCACGAAGCCTTTGTGGTGCCGATCAAACAAACCGCTCCGGCGGTATTGCTCGACGTCACCCCACGCGCCCTCGGCGTGGCCACGGCGGGCGGCTATTGCGACATCATCATCGAGCGCAACGCGGCCATCCCCATCGAGCAATCGCGCACCTTCACCACGTCGCGCAACGACCAAACCGAGGTCACCATCGAGGTTTATCAGGGCGAATCGCGCAAAACCGAGGAGAACACCCTGCTGGGCAAAATCTACCTCACCGACATCCGCCCGGCGCTGCGCGGCGAAATTACCATCCGCGTCACCTTCGAAATCGACACCGACGGCATCCTCAATGTCGATGCTGTCAACGAAGAGAGCGGCATGGCCCAATCCACGAGCATTCAAATCTCCGGCGGATTGGATGAAGCGCAAATCGATTCCCTCGTGAAGAAGTACTCCGACAATGACGAATAGAGACCCGGCATTCGACAATTACGTGCTCAAAATCCACGCTGTGTTGGAGCGCCTCGACTACTACCGCCTGCTGGGCGTGGCTCCCGACGCCACTGTGGGCGATGTCAAAAAGGCCTTTCTGTCCATCACCACCCGCTTTCATCCCGATCGAAACCGCAACGCCGACAAGGCGGTACAAAAGGCCATTTACGATATCTTCAAACGCTTAAACGAAGCCTACCGCGTGCTGTGCGATGCCGAAAAGCGCAAGCTCTACGACGCCGACCTCAAGATGGGCACCGTGCGCTTTCGCACCGACGTCCGCATGTCGATGATCCCCAAAACCCCCGAGGACACCATCCGCAGCAAAGAGGCGCGACAATTCTACCTCTCCGCCCTCAAAAGCCTGGAGACCAACAACATCATGCAGGCCGACCTGCACATCCGCATGGCCGCAGGCCGCGAACCCAACAATGAGGCCATCAAAGCCCTCATCGCCACGATCAACGACGCCAAACAAGCCAAAAAATAACGCGCACAACAGCGTCCCGCACCCCAGTCAGCGGCGTGTCGCCCTGGGGCAGATGCGGGACTGTGCGGTAAAATGGAAAGAAGTGAGAAGGGCGAGAATTACGGCGTGGTCGTAGCGGCGTCGGCGTCGGCGTCAGCGGCGTCAGCGGCGTCGGCGGCGTCGGCAGCATCGGCAGCAGCGTCAGCGGCGTCGGTTCCGGCATCGGCGTCAGCAGCGTCGGCAACATCGGCAGCGTCGGCAGCGTCGGCAGCATCGGCGTCAGCGGCGGCGGCGGCGGCGGCAGCGTCGGCAGCATCGGCGTCAGCGGCGTCGGCAGTGTCAACCGCGGGCTCCGGGCAATCGCAAGCGTCGGCGGGCGGCGCGGGCGGTACCGGGCGGCGGAAGCCAAAGCCCACCGTGATCAGCAGGTTGTTTTGCACCTGCCAGTCATCGACGATGAGGGGCTGCTTGAGGGCCTTGAAGTTGTACGCGATGCCGACGTAGTTGGTGAGGTTGATGCCCACCATGGCTTCGTATTCCTGGTTGAGGACCTCAAATCCCTTGGGCGCATCGCTGGGTTTTTTGTCCGGATAGGTTTGGTAGTAAAACGGCAACATGTACAGCGCGCTGACTTTCCAGGTGACGAAATCTTTGATCACGCCATCCAGGGCCAGGCTCATCTCACCACCCACCTGCACCGAGTCTTGCATGCGGCGCAGCTCGAGATAATCCGGTGTGGCGTCGTTGTCGTCGACCGCCCAGCCTTTGCGCACAAAGGTTTCCCAGGCGGCAACGCCGAGGCGAATATCGAACTTCACTTCGGGGCGATCGATGGGAATGGCAAAGAGACCCGCCACTTGACGCAGCAAGAGGGGCGAGAACGCGCCGGTCATCTTAATGCGGTGCGCGCTGCGATAAGATTTGTAGTTGTTGTCGGGTTGCCCGTCGTCGTCCACGGTCTGTTCTTCGCCGTGCTCAAGGCGCACGACGTTTTGGGGGTCGGAGCGCACCTCGTAGCCGCGCAGCATGGAGGTCGTCAAACGCGCGCCGACAAAGGGGCCGAACCAGGGAGCCGCGGGGATGTGGTAGAGATAGGCCGTGCGGTAATCGATGATGTCATTGGACTTCACGAAGCGCTCCAGGGACGAAGACCGCGTGTAGCCCAGTCCCCAGTTGAGGAAGTTGGCCCACTCGTGGGCGCCGCTGGGGCTGATGTAGCCCAGGTCGCCGAGAAAGAGGTAACCCAAGGACACGTTGACGCCGTCGGTGGTGCCGGGCACCGCGCTGTTGTGGTTGACCGAGAAGGTGCCGTCAAAGCGAAAGCCACCCTGCCAACCGTTGGCGGACTTTTCGACGACCCCTTCGGAGTCATCTTCTTTTAACACCGTGATTTCCTGCGCGTTGGCCATCGCGGGCAGCAGTGCCAGTCCGATGACTGCCAGCCATGCCATGGGCCGCCAATGACCAAATCTGGGAACAACGTGACGCTTCATCTTTTCTCTCCTGAAAATGCCAATCTTGTCGGCGGGTTAAAACATTGCTGGCCACTGCCACGGCCACGCGACTGATTATGCTAGTGGAGGGTAACCACGTCCCCCCAGATCGTCAAGATTATGGCCACTTGCGTCGCATTTACGCGGGCACGATGACATCGCGCAGCGCCAACCCCCAGCGGGGCGGTACGGCGTCGCGGATCTCGCGGTAGTGATTGACGATGAAGTAGCGCCATTCGATGGGCAACGGCCCGATGGCCATTTCGCGCAAGGCCCAGCGCAACCAACGCGTGGTGGCTTCTTGTAAAATGGCGTCGGTGGTGGGGGTTTGGGGATGGGCGCGCAAGTAGGCATGCATGCGATCGGCGGCCACCACCTGGGCCTCTTCGGAGATCTGCGCGATCATGGCGGCCACGCGCTGTTCCCGGGGCGCTTCCGCGTCGGGCGTCCAACCCGCCAGCACCGCATCGAAGGAGCGCTCACCGCCAGCGACACGCGCGTGCAAACGGCGGTGCAGGTCCATGTCTTCGGGCGGATTGGCCTGGGGATGGCAACAGCGCAGGGGGTGATTTCGCTTGGCGTGGTTCTCGCGGTACATTTGGGCAGAGTGCTCGCGAATGGTTTGCCACAGCGCCACGGCATCCGGCGATGTCTTGGCAATGGCGTCGCGCAACACATAGGCGTCGCGCAGGTTTTTGTGCCAATGCGCGATGGGAAACACCAGGCCGCACTGCTTGGTCAGCAGCAAAAAGTCGAGCGACGGAACGCGCAAGGGCCCAAGGACGGGATCGACAATGACCGGCGCATCGGCAAAGTAATCGTAGATGCGTTTGCGCAGTGGAATGAAAGCGACGCGCTCCACCTCCACCGTGTTGCCTTGGTACACAAAGAAATGCTTGTGGTCGTCGGGTTGGTTGGGCGCCTTGGGCGGCGCTTTATCGCCCGGACGGGGGCGCCACTTCACCGGTGGCAATACTTTTGCGAGGCGCTCCAGCTCCGCTTCGGAGGCCAACAGATCCCAGTCCTTGGGGGCGCGAAAATTGGGCAAGTGGAAGAGAATGGCGCGGCTGCCGATGAGGAGCATAAACGAAGTGAGATGGCCTATGCCATGCGGAAACCCGCGGCCATATCGAGCAGGGCGTCGAGATCGACGTCGCCGGTGTCGCAGGGGGTGGCGCAGCGGTTTTGCGGGAGCAATTCGAAGGTTTCGTCCATTTTGTGCAGGTTAAACGAAACGCACCGGCCTTGGACGGGATCGCAAATGTCGGAGGAATAGCAGGTGGAAACAGATACCCATGAGCCTGTGGAATCGCACCCATACAGCTCTTGACCTTCGCATTTGTAGGTACCGGGGGTGCAATCGACGCAGGCACCCAATGCTTCAACGCAAACTTTGTTGGTGTCGCAGGTGACCGCCGATGACCAGGAGCCTCTGGTATTGCACTCATACAAATTTTGCCCATAACATTCGTAAGTGCCCGGAACGCAATCGACACAAGCACCCAGCGCGTCAACGCACATTTGCCCCGACGAACAATCGACGGGAGACGCCCATTGGGCACCTGCATCTCCAACCGCAACACAAACCTGTACGGCGTCCGTTGTCGGGCAGCGCGCTTCGCCGGGGGTGCACTCAGGTGTGCCGGTATCGACGTTGGTGTCGCTGTCGGCGGTATCGGCGGTATCGGCAGTATCGGAGGTGTCGGCAATAACGGTGGTGTCGCTGTCCGCTTTCGGCCCCTTGTCGGAATCGATGTCGCTGGTGTCCGTTGTAACACCGCTGTCGGACGACGGCTGTAGGTTGTTGAGAAAGTTGTCGCTGTCAAAAACAACGCCCTTGTCCGAACCCTTTTTTGTGCTGTCGTTTTGGCACGCCACCGGACACAGCAGCAAGTACACCACGATCAACGCAAACATGACCCTTCTTTTGATACGCATGACCAGCTCCTCATTTGTTTTTTGGAATGAATGAAAATGGAAACATCATCTTCTTGGTGAAGTCAATTTAAAGCAGCCATGCGACCGCACACACCAACAATCGATAGAAGTGCCGGCTCAGTAGCTCACCGGGGTGCGCAGGGTGCGCATCAGCAAGCGACGGCTGGGATCGGTCTTGGAAATAATGCGCGCCACCCCCCAGGCCGAGATGAACTCGCCCTCCAGTTGCAATCCGGCGATGACCTGCTCGCCGCACAACAGCAATCCCTTGATGCCCGTTCGGTAGGGCAAGGCGCTGATGCCGAGCACGCCCGCGGGTTCCGGTCGCTGGCGCCACCACGGCACCGCTGGTGCGGCGCAGGTTTGGGCAGTATCTTCGGGGGCTTCGCGTCCCAGGCAAATGGGCGGCAGCCCGTCGTTGGGCGAATGAATGACGTGGAGGTGGTTGTCGAGAAAGGGCACCAACCAGCGCAGGTGATCCAGGATGGCATCGCGCACCGCACCGGAGTTCAGGCGAGGCGTCGACGCGTCATCTAACGCGCAGGTCACCTGCAAGGCCGCGCGCCCATCGGACTGCCCGGGGATGCGCGACACCTGCAAAAAACGCACATCGTCGGCGCTGCCCGTATCAAACAGCACGTCGCTGCCCATGCCCTCGGGCACCACCTGTGCATCCACGCCCAGGTTCAGCACATACCCACGCCAGCGCGTAGCCGGGGTGTCGTCTTCGATTTGCGCGCGAAAGCGGCTGGTCCAATGAGACGGCGCCACCAAGGCGCTCAATTCGGATAGGCGCAGACCGCTCACCACGCTGTGGCAGGGAATGGGCTCCTCGCGACCGGCCAAGCGCACCGCCTGCACGCGACCGCGCTGTACATCGAGGGACTTGACCGCCACGGCGGATTGCACATCGCCGCCCAAGGCCGCGATCTTTTCGCAGAACAACGCGCGCAACGCGTCATGCCCCCCGAGCAGAGACATCGCATCGAAGAGCATGGCGCCGATTTGCCGGCTCTGGCGCAACGCCGAGGGTGCATCGCCGGGACCCGATAGGGCGAGCGGTAGCATTTGCAGCCACGACCCCAGCGCGTCGCTCAGCGGCAAGGCCGAAAAGAGATCGGCGGTGGGCATGTGAAAGAAGGGGTTTTGCACCTCTGCCCGCACCCAGTCCCGGCGTTCAAAAAAAGACTCCGGCGGGATGACCAAATCGCTGGCGATGATCTTTTCGAACTCGCGGCTCAGGTGGCCGATCTCTTTGAGGGCAGGCGCAATGGCGTCGCGTTCGGCGGCGGGCATTTCCCGGGAGAGCTCGCGCACGGTCTTGGCCACCTCGGCGTGCACATCGACGCGGCGCTGCGGGGTCACCACTTGGAGGCGCGGTGTCTCCTGGCCCAACAAACGCTCGAAGGGCTGGGTCAACGTGAGCTCTTCGCAGATGCGCCGCACCACCGGAGAGTGGGCGCCGCTGAAAAACGGCGGCCGGCGCATGAAGCGATATCCCTGGCATGTGTAGGTATCTGGCGGCGTGTGCTGCCCCGCCACCAGGACGCGAAATCCGCGGCGGGCGAGCAGGGCACCGGCGCACAAAGGCGCGATGTCCATGCCGATCACGACGACGTCGTAGTAGTTGCCGCTCAAACCTCACCCGCGATGGTCACGCGGGGTTCGCCCGGGGGGACCGCCACGACTTGGCCGACGCGTTGGGCCGTCACTTGGTGCGCGGACAGCACGTCGAGGGCGCGCGCCACCTGCGCCTCGGGGACCACCAGGGTCATGCCCAGGCCCATGTTGAATACGCGGTGGCATTCGGCCGCGGCGATGGGGCCGTGTTGGGCGAGCCAGCGAAAAATGGGCGGCACCGGCCACCCGGCCTGCAGCGCGACGCCCATCCCCTTGGGCAAGGTGCGCGGGATGTTTTCGAGGAGGCCGCCACCGGTGATGTGGGCGATGGCGCGGACGTCCACGGCTTCCATGAGGGCGCGCACAGGACGGACGTAAATGGTGGTGGGGCGCAGCAGTGCCTCGCCCAGTGTTTCGCCCAACGCCTCGGGCGCTTCGGAGAGTGACAGGCCGCTGTTTTCGACCACGCGACGCGCCAGCGAATAGCCGTTGGAGTGCAGACCGCTGGACGACAGGCCGATGACCGCATCGCCCGCCTGCACCGCCGCGCCGGTTACGATTTGATCTTTTTCGACCACGCCCACCATGAAGCCCGCGAGGTCGTATTCGCCCGGCTTGTAAAACCCCGGCAGCTCGGCGGTTTCTCCGCCCACCAGGGCCGCGCCGGCCTGCCGGCATCCCTCGGCGATGCCCGCCACCACGTCGGCACCCGCCTGAGCGCGGAGCGCGCTGCACGCGTAGTAGTCGAGGAAAAACAACGACTCGGCACCCATGGCCAGCACGTCGTTGGCGCACATGGCCACCAGGTCGATGCCGATGGTGTCGTGGCGGTTCATCTCAAAGGCGATTTTGAGCTTGGTGCCCACGCCGTCGGTGCCTGCCACCAAGATGGGCTCGCGGTATCCGGTGGGCAACGCCACCAGGGCGGCAAATCCGCCGACGCCCGACATCACCTCGGGGCGCTGCGCCGACGCCACGATGGGCTGGATGGCCTTGACCATGGCCTCGCCTTCGTCGATGTCCACGCCCGCGTCTTTATATGTAATTGTATTCGTTGGTTTCATGGGCGGGACGTTAGTGCAGGGCCCCCAAAACGTCAAGCGAGAGCGCATCCGCCAACGGGCCCATGGGCGGCCGTTCCGAGAGAGATGTGCAATGCCAATTATCCGCCTTTTTCACCGCTTGGCACCCTGCTATGATGGCGCCCATGAATCACACTGCGGAAATGCTTTTGGCAGACAACTTGATCTCGCTGGCACAAGCCACGTCCGCTGAGAGGGCCTACGAGGAGCAGGGGGGCACCATCGGCCAACACCTGGTGACCCAAGGCGCGCTCAACGCCGAAGCCCTGGCCCGGCACTTCGCCCGGCGCTACGGCATGTCGGTGCACCGCTTCGAAAAGCTCGCCCCGGTCTCCCTGGAGCTGGCCGCCTGCATCCCCAAGGACATGGCCTGGCAGTTTCGCGTCTTTCCCGTCTCGCGCATGGGCGACAACCTGGTGCTGGGCATCACCGATCCGGGAAACGGCCGCGCCATCAACACCGTCCTGCAGCACACGCGCCTCTCCATTACCCCCATTCTCTTTTCCGAAACCGACATGACGCTGGCCCTGTCGCGCTATTATCCGCCGGCGCGCTCCGTACCGCCGCCGCCGCCCGACCGCGCCCAGACCCTCACCTTTCACGCGGTCCCCGATCCCAGCGATGCCCCGCCCGACACCGCCGACGGCGCGTTTCAACAAACCGTCTGCTACGGTGTCTCCATCGAAGACGCCATCAACGCCATCGCGCTCCAGCTCGATCACGATGGCAACGGTGCCGACGACAAGCCCGCGCCCATCGATTTAACCGAGGTCAAACCCGCCGAAGCCAAACCCGCACCGACCTCCCACTCTGCCACCGCAGAATTCGGCGCCATTACCCCCGACGATCTTCGCAACCACAAACCCGCGCCATCACCGCCGAGCAAAACCATGGAGTTCGGCGCCATCAACCCCGACAACCTCCGCGAAGACGACACGGGCACATCCTTGTCCACCACCACCATGCGATTCCGCGCCGTCACCGCGCCGTCCTTGGCCACGCCCTCGGTGGTGCCCGACGCCCCAGCGGCCCCCGCGACAACGCCCGCTCGTTCTCCGGCACACCGCGTCCCCACCGAAGAAGACATCGACGCCGCCCTCGACTCCTGGGACACCATCCCCCCGTCCCTTCCGCCATCCGGGGCGCACCCCTTCGACGCCGCTCCCCGCCAGCCCATCGCCGCCACCCCCGAGCGCGAAATCGAACTCCTGCGCACCATCACCAAGGCCGAATCGCGCGGCGCCGTCATCGAGGCCGCCCTGTCCTTTTTGCGCCAATGGGCTGGCCGCGCCGTCTTTTTGGCCGTACAGCGCGACACCATCCGCGGCGTCGACATCCAGGGCGACTACACGCACCCGTCGGCCATCCGCTCGTTTTGGATTCCCTTCTCCGAGCACTCCACCTTGGGCCGCGTGGCTGCCGAGCGCCGGATTCACTTGGGCCCCCTGGGCAGCGCGCCCTCCGACACCGTGTTCAAGGCCGCCCTCGGAGGCCGCACCGGCCAAGCCCTCATCCTGCCCATCGCCGTGCACGGGCGCACCCTGGCGCTGCTCTACGCCGACCACCTTTCCACCGCCGCTGTCCAATGGCCTCGGGCCACCCAGCTCACCGAGTTGCTGGCCATTGCCTTTGCGCAGTTGCTACAACACCAACGCGCCTCTCGAAACCCCACAAACCCCGTTTTGTAAGGAGACCCCATGACCGACAATCCCGACAATCCCGGCAATCCCGGCAATCCCGACAATCCCGGCAATCCCGACAATCCCGGCAATCCCGGCAATCCCGGCAATCCCGGCAATCCCAACGACGGCAAGACCCGCACCTACGAAATGCTCTGGGACTGCGAATACTGCGGCAAGCCCGCCTTGCTGGGCAAGACGCACCGCTATTGCCCCGAGTGCGGCGGCGCCCAAAACCCCGAGAAGCGCTACTTTCCCCCCGAGGACAAAAAAGTGGCCGTCGAAGATCACGTGTACACCGGTGCCGACCTCAAATGCCCGGCTTGCGGCACCCCTGGCAGCGCGGCGGTTAAGTTTTGCGGCGAGTGCGCCCATCCCCTCGAAGGCGCCCAAGAGGTCAAGCGCATTGCCGACCAGCCCGCCGACTCATCCGCCCAAAAGACCCCCAAAAAGACCCCAAAAAAGACCCCCCGCAAGCGCCTTTTTTTGTTTGGCGGCATCGCGTTGGTAGCGGCAGCAGCGTTGTTCTTCAGCTTCGGCATGAAAAAGAAAGTCGATATCGTCGCCGCGCAACACACCTGGCAGCGCACCATTGCCGTCGAGCAGTTCAAAGAAGTCCGCGAGTCCGAGTGGTGCGACGAAATGCCCAAGGACGCCTTCAACGTGACGCGCCACAAGGAAGCGCGCACCGAACGCGATGTGCCCGACGGCGAGGAATGCCGCACCGAGCGGGTCGACAACGGGGACGGCACGTTCTCCGAAAAAGAGGTGTGCACCACCAAGTATCGCAGCGAGGCCGTCGAAGACGACAAGTGCAATTTCTCGGTGAAAAAATGGGAGGTCGTGCGCACCGCCGAAGCGACGGGTGGCGTCAACGACGCGCTGGCATGGCCCCAGGTCACCATCCAAAATCCCGGCACACACCTGGGAGCCGAACGCGAAGGGGCGCGCAAGGAAGCCTTTGTGGTGCACTACACCGACGCCACCAAAAAAACCTACACCTGCGAATTTTCACAAGACAAGTGGCGCACCATCGCAGTGGGCTCCCGCTGGATGGGCAAGGCCAACAACGTCACCGGCAACCTGGACTGTCAATCTCTGGCGCCCGCCAAGTAGCCCCCCACAAAACAACGCACACCCCGGCGGTTACGGCGCTTCGATGAACGCGTCAAACGCCGACAAATGACGGCGGACGTAGGCGAGAACGGCCTGCTCCAGTTGCGAACAATGGCCGTAAAAGGCGCTGTCGCATCGCTCAAGTGTCGCGTCGCGCTGCCCGTCTTCGCTGCCCAGGGTGCGGTCGAGCCACGCGTCGTCTAGCTCGGGGCGTTCGGGCGCAAAGCCGATGGCCGCAAGGGCCCGGGCCGCATTGTCCGCAGCATCCGGACAGCCCACGGCGGAGATCGCGGGCAACAAGTCGCGCAACTCTTGGGCTGTGGCGTTGTAGAAGAAGGCGTAATGCCCGAGGTTGTCGACCGCCGCGTACATCTCTAAAACGCGCAGCGCTCTTCGCTCGTCCGCGGACAACGCGGCATCTCCGGCGCTCGCCTGCTTGTGCTGCAGCGCGCGGTAAATCGCCGCCACCAAAGAGTCGGGGCGGTATTGCCCTTCCCGGTCCAGAATTTGCGCCACCGTCAACCCATCGACGTCTTCCAGCCACCGCAGGGGCATTTGAAATCGCTTCATCGATACGCTCCCATTTCTCGCCACGCCACAACACACATCTCGATACCTCCTAAGGACCGCGCCCACTGCCTCCGGATGGCCAGCACCCCGGTGTACAGCGGCCCCAAAATACCCCGGATACTAACCGCAATGCCCGCGGATTGCCCCGCCAAAAAAACGCCATCTTTCCCTCGGCATTTTGGCGCCCCCAAGCGACCTCTCCCCTTGGCACCACCCCGGCATTTCCCGCCTTCATTTTCCCATCGCGCCGTGCTATCGGTGCGCCATCTGGAGAGACCTCCAGAGCGAACCGCGGGCCAACATGCGCACCATCCAACCGGCGCAACCGGGCGATCTCGACGCCCTGCTAGCGCTGGAAAACACCTGTTTTGTCACCGATCGCCTCTCCCGGCGCTCTTGGCAACACCTGCTCGTGCGCCCCACCGCTGCGGTGCTCGTCTCCCGCATCGACGACGTCCTGGCCGGCGCCCTGGTGCTCTTGTTCCGGCGCCGCAGCCACATCGCGCGCATCTACAGCATCGCCGTGTCCCCCCAGCACCGCTCCAAAGGCATCGGACAAGCCCTCGTCGCCGCCGCCGAGGCGCTGGCCCAGACAAGCGGATGCCGCCGCATACGGCTCGAAGTGCGCGAGGACAACGCCGCAAGCAACGCCCTGTTTGCGCGCATGGGCTACACCGCATTTGGCGAGGCTTCGCTTTATTACGAAGATGGCGCCACCGCGATCCGCTGGCAAAAAGCCTTGCCGCACACCGAATAAACCGCACACCCAAGGAGATGCCAGATGGGACAAGTCCTCATCGTCATCGAAGATTTCCGCGACTGGAAGCCCTACTACCCCTCCGAAAAGGTCATCACGGCCCAGCAGTACCTGCTCGACCACGATTACTTTGGCGCCACCGGGACGCAGGTCATCAACTTGTGCCGCAACTACCGCTATCTCAGCATGGGGTGGTACGTGTCGCTGTTGGCCGAATCGCGCCGCCACCGCGTCCTGCCGGGCACGCGCGCCATGCACGACCTGTCGCGCCGCAGCATCTACAGCCTCGACCTCGAAGAGTTCGATGTACAGGTGCGCAAGGCCTTGGCGCCCAACGCGAAGAAGTGCTCGCCGTCCTGGCTCCCCGATGGCGACACCATTTCCCTGCGGGTCTTCTTCGGCAACTGCGAGTACCCCGAGCTCTCCAATATGGCCAAGCAGCTCTTCGAGATCTTCAACGTCCCGCTCTTGCAGGTCGAGTTGCGAAAAAAGGGCACCTGGCGCATCGAGCGGGTCTTTCCATGCGATCTGCGCGCCCTCGGAGAGACCGAAGAGGACCGCTTCGCCGAAACCTTAGAGCGCTTCAACCGCAAGGTGTGGCCCGCGTCGAAGAGGCCGCGCAAGCACAACCGCTACGACCTCGCCATTTTGCACAGCGCCGACGAGAAGCTCCCCCCGTCCAACGCGCGCGCCCTCCGCAAATTTCTGCGCATCGCCCGCTCCTTGGACATCAGCGCCGAGCTCATTGAAAAGAAGGACTACAGCCACCTGGCCGAGTACGACGCGCTGTTCATCCGAGAGACCACGGCCATCAACCACCACACCTACCGCTTCGCCAAAAAGGCCGAGTCCGAAGGCATGGTGGTCATCGACGACCCGCGCTCCATCCTGCGGTGCACCAACAAAATCTACATGGCCAGCCTGCTGGGCAGCCACCGCGTGCCCCACCCGCGCACCCTGGTCCTCACCCGCGACAGCTTTCGCCACGCCACCGACCCGATCGCCGACCTGGGGTTTCCCCTCATCCTCAAAATCCCCGACGGCGCCTTTAGCCGCGGCATGACCAAGGCGCACAACCGCGACGAGCTGGAAGCCGCGATTCAGCGCTTCTTCAAGCAGAGCGACCTGGTGTTGGTCCAGGAGTTTCTCTTCACGGAATACGACTGGCGCATCGGCATTTTGAACGGCCGCCCGCTGTACGCCTGCCAGTATTTTATGAGCCGCGGGCACTGGCAAATTGTCGAGCACCAACACGACGGCCGCGTCCGGGTGGGCGATGCCCGCACTTGGCCCATCATCGAGGCGCCGCGCCCCGTGGTGCAACTGGCGGTCAAGGCGGCCAACCTCATCGGCGACGGCTTGTACGGCGTCGACATCAAGGAGACGGCGCACGGTCCTGTGGTGATGGAGGTCAACGACAACCCCAGCATCGACGCTGGCGTGGAGGACGAATTTTTGGGCGACCACCTGTACATCGCCATCCTCGAAGAGTTCATCCGCCGCCTCGACTCCCGCCACCGCCCCATTTGATTCTTTCGGGCGGTTGCCGCCCCTTTTCGCAAAACGGTCCGCCCGCGAAATGCCCACGACAGGCGGGGCAAAACAAGCCTGACATTCTCTTCAAAAGTCGGTACAGTTTGGGACTGTTGACAAAAAACGAAGGCGTTCAGATGGGCGCGGCAATGGGTTTCACCGATGGCCGCTAATACAAAAAGACAACCAAAGTTAGAGAAGCATTATGTTTGAAAACATGAAACGAGAATACGAGTTATTTGGCATATCCTTTAAAGCATTTAAACGTTACCCTGTCTTTATGCTTCCTTTGTTCGCCGCGTGGCTCATCATCGCCTCGGTTATTATCTACATGGCTCGCTATTTCGTTTGGGACAATTACCTGGTCTGGCAAGGTCTCCTTGTTATCCTTGCTGCAGTATTTGTGTGTTCTTTCTTTTTAATTCTATCTTGCTCTGTCCTGCTGGAGTTCATCCAACAAAACGAAACGGGAAAATCCTTCAACCTTTTCAAATCCTTGGGCGAGACCCTAACCAAAAACCTGCTGCACGTCTTGCTTCTCTCTTTGATTTGGTCGATTTTTTGGTCATTGGTTACCCTGGTTCAGGCTTTGGTCCTTTTGGCGATGAGTGCCAAAAGAACCGAAGATGGCCGGAGAGACACGACCTATTCAATCGGCATTGGTGCTGGCATTTTGCTTATTTTAAATTTCGTAAAAGAAACCGTGCGAATGTTTCTATTTATATTTATGCCTGCATTTGCCTGGGAAGACTTAAGCTTAGGAAAGACATTCAAACGAGGTTGGTCCATATTAAAACAACGAAGAGAAGAAATCGAAAAAGGGTTGGGCCTCACTTTGGGTGCCAGCCTGTTGGTGTTTGTTCCCCCAATTATAATGATTATGATTCATATCTTTTCCGATTTTCACTTTCCAAGTTGGGCGTGGGTCGCGTGCCTCGTGTACGCGGGTTTGGCGTGGAGCTACACCGTCTACTTAGAGCTCATGTTTGTCGCCGAGCTATATCTGTGGCAAATGAACTGGGAATATGCCGTGCGCAAGGCCGAAGAAGTCGGCGCTCCGGCGCCCGCATTTTACGAAGTGCAACGCCCCTCCATCATCGACGACACCCCCGACCTCATCTTCGACTAACCACCGCAACCCAACCACCCGCGCCCTTTCTCGCATTTTGACCGCCACCACACTTGCGGACATTTTGTAGCCGCAAACCCGCCGAGGCGCCGTTCGATGCGGGGGAGAACCGGACACAGCGCCGGTTAAACCATTGCCGTCCACCAGGCCTTTTGCCATAATTGCGATATGCATTGCGATGATGTTGCGCTTTGGGGAGCGCACCGAAACGAGGTGGGCCACGTGCCTCACTGTAAAGGAAGGGGAAAGGCATATGCATCGGTATCAAAAGATATTGGCACCACTGGGTATGGCGGTGCTCTTGTTGGCCACGGCGTGCGGCAGCAAAATCAGCGATGCCGATAGCGCCGACGTAATCATCGGACCAAAGGGCGGTGTGGTGACGGGGCCGGACGGGGCATCCCTCGAGATCCCCAAGGGTGCCTTGGACGAGGAGGTACGCTTTTCGATTCGGCGCCGGGAGGTCCTGCCCAAGGAGATGGCAGGGGTCAATCCCGCGGGTCAGCTTTATGAATTTTTGCCCCACGGCGTGGCCTTTAAAAAAGATGTGGTCGTCTCGGTGCCCTTTGACGAAGACAAAGTGGCGGACGCGGCCGAGGCCCTGGCGGTGTATTGGGCAAGCCAAGAGAAAGGTCCCTATACGGCGCTGCACGGCGCCCAGGTCGACGGCTTTTCCAAACGCGTGTCCGGCTTTACCCGGCACTTTTCATTTGGTGTGGCGGGCTTGCCCGTCGACGCAACCGGCGACACAGAGACAGAGACTGGCGAAACGCCCGGCGACACAGAGACAGAGACTGGCGAAACGCCCGGCGACACGGAGACAGAGACAGGCGAAACGCCCGACGACACAGAGACAGAGACAGAGACAGGCGAAACGCCCGGCGACACAGAGACAGAGACAGGCGAAACGCCCGACGACACAGAGACAGAGACTGGCGAAACGCCCGGCGACACGGAGACAGAGACTGGCGAAACGCCCGGCGACACGGAGACAGACGACAACTCGCAACCCTTGCGGCCGAGCACTGTTGCCGCGGGCGCTGCACATAGCTGCGGTTTGGACGAAAACAACAAAGCCCACTGCTGGGGCAACAACGACCAGGGCCAAGCTGCGCCGCCCGAAAGCACAACTTTCATCGCCATCACCGCGGGCGCTGCGCACACCTGCGGTTTGGACAACAATGGCAAGGCCCATTGCTGGGGGGACAACGGTGAAAGCCAAGCTGCGCCACCCGAAACCGAGATCTTTGCGGCCATTGCCGCGGGCGGTTCTTACACCTGCGGGATTCGCCAAAGCAACGGCACACTCCTGTGCTGGGGTGCTGACTTAGGCGCTGTCCCCTCTGGAGCGTTCACCGCCATCGCTGCGGGCCGTGCTCACATCTGTGGCATCGCCGTGAGCGGCACAGTCCAATGCTGGGGCGCTGATTTGGGCACTGCGCCCACTGAAACATTTATAGCCATCAGCGCGGGCGGCGAAGATGTCTGCGGCATCGATGAGAGCGGCGCGGTCCACTGCTGGGGAGGCGGTGACATCGCCACGCCATCCGACAGCGTGAAGTTTACGGCCATCGCTGTGGGCGACACCCACGCCTGCGGGATCGCGGAGGGCGGCAAAGTCCAATGCTGGGGCGCGGCGCTAGGCGATGTGCCCGAAGAAGTGGCGTTCACAGCCATTGCTGCGGGCGATTTTCACACTTGTGGTGTCGATGTTGCGGATAATTTGCATTGCTGGGGAAATGACTACCACGGTCAATCAACGCTGCCCGACAGCGTGGCCCTCGCCGTTATCATCGCTGGCAGTTTTCACACCTGTGGCATCAATAAAGAAGGCAAAGTCCAATGCTGGGGAGATGACAGCCAGGGCCAAATCACGCCGCCCGCCGGAGTGACATTTACGACCCTTACTGCGGGAAATTTCCACACCTGCGGCATCGACGAAGTCGGCGGGGCCCACTGCTGGGGGGACAATTACCATGGCCAATCCAGTGCGCCCACCGGGACATTTACGGACATCACCGCGGGCAACTTCCACACCTGCGGCATCGACGGGGGCGGCACGATCCAGTGCTGGGGAGCCAACGCCAGCGACCAACTTGCGGCGCCCACTGGGGCGTTTACAGCCATTGCCGCGGGCTGTTTCCACACCTGCGGCATCACCGTGGGCAACACGGTCCAGTGCTGGGGAGAGAGCCAAGGTACGCCGCCCACCGGGGTCGCGTTTGCGGCCATCACCGCGGGTCTTGAGCACACCTGCGGTCTCGACGAAGGCGGCCAAGTCCATTGCTGGGGCACCAACGAATTCGGCCAAAACGACGCGCCCGAAAACACACCCTTGCGCACCATCTCCGCAGGCATTTTTCACACCTGCGGTCTTGACGGAGAAGGCAGGGCCCATTGCTGGGGGTACAACGAATACGGCCAAATCGACGCGCCGCAAAATGTGACCTTTACCGCCCTTAGCTCGCGCGGCGCTTACACCTGCGGCATTCGCACCCAGGACAGCCTCCCCGTTTGCTGGGGCAACCTTGCCCGCAATCTTTGGCGATAAACCCCCTTGCAAAGGGTAGGTACGGGGAAAACGCAGGAGATCAGAGATGGAATGAGAAGGCTGGCCTCCTGAAACGGGTGCGCATTTAGGCAAAACCTATTTAGATGAACCCAATTGGGGAATGTTCCCAACTAACGCACTCGCGAAGCGGTGCAAAGGAGGCCAGCCATGAAAGACAATACCAGAATGTTTGCGGGAATTGATATCGGAGATCGTTACAGCGAGATTTGTCTTCTCGATGCACAAGGGGAGATTGTGGAGCGTCG
>JAAYKL010000101.1 GCA_012522445.1 Myxococcales bacterium
CCCCCAAGACCGCCGTGGCGCCGCGCATCAACGCCCGCATGAACTGGGGCGTCTTCGAGCGCACCTTCGGCCCCGCAGCCGAAGAGGAGCGCTTGCAATACCAAGACGAACTCTTAAAGAAACGCGGCGGCGGCGTGGCCTTTGGCACCCTCACCCCCAAGGTGGCCAAGGCGATGAAAAACAACCGAAGCTGGGTGCAAAACGCACCGCGCGAACCCATCGACCCGCAGGCGCCGGTCTTCCGCAACTACCTCGACGCCACCCACGAGCGCATCCACCAATTCTTCGCCGACAGCTTCTTGCCCTCCCTCGTCTCGCTGGGAGCCAACCACCCGCTCAACAACTTCAACATGTACACGCTGCTCGAATTCGAAATCCTCGAGAGCGGCACCATCAACGAAATCCGCATGCTCAAAACCTCCGGGCAAAGCGTGTTCGACGCCGGCGCCATCGACTCCCTCTACCGCGCCTCGCCCTTCCTGCCGCCCCCCAAGGCCATCCTCTCCTACAACAACCGCGTCTATTTTCGCTGGGGCTTCTACCGCAACCAGCGCAAGTGCGGCACCTTCAACGCCACGGGCTACATCCTGCGCTCCCCCGACGCCGCCCCCGAGGCCATCCCGCAAAAACAGTACGAGCTGCCCAACATGAGCCCCTCGCACCTACAGCAAATCGACAGTTGAGTTTGGCGGAAGCGTCGCGCCAAAGGCGTCGCGACAAAGCGCGCGGTTCACCCCAGGGGATCGCCGGGATCACCGGATTCGCCGGGGCGGGCGGGTGTCGCGGCATCGGCGGTTGCGGCGTCGCTCTCCGGCGCAGCGACAGGCGCAGTGACCGGCTCACCGCCATCACCGGATGGGCCAGAAGCCGCCTGGGGTTCGGCGGGCAAATCCGTCACCGCGAAGCGCACGCCAGAGCGGCTGCCCTGGTTGTCGGTGAAGCGAATGCTGGCCGAGACATCGAATGAGAGGCGCGACAACACCTTGACCACCTCCTCGGCGAGATCGGTCTTTTCGAGATAGGCCCGCACCTCGCGCGCCACGATGGCGACAGCGGCGTTCTTGGTTTCGTCGACCTGGTTTTGCATGTGGCTGAGCAGCTCCTTGGGCAGGCGAAACTCGCCCACCATCTGGCGGAGGCGCTCCCTGAGGGGTTCGGCGGCCCCGCGGGAGTACGCGGAGTCGTCGGCGCTGGTGGTCTTTCGTTCGGTGTCGTCGGTCATGCGTCTTCGCCCTTTCGTTGCTGGGAGTGGGCGACGAGCCGCTCGGTTTTTTCGAGGGCGCGCCCCAAATCTTGCACCTGTGCCCGCGCCTGCTGCAAGAGCCGGCGGTGGCGCCAAAAAAACGGCCAGAGCAGCGCCAGCCCCAACACCACCCCCAGGGCGGTGCTCACAGCGATGAGGGCAAACACCTGGGTTTCAAAGCCCCCCATGGCGTGCGACCGGCTCCAGGGAAAGGCCGGAAAATACACCGACACCCAATGGGCGTTGCTCGCCGCGAAGAGGAACAGCGCCAAGACCAACAGGACCCAAAACGCGATCCAAAAGGCGTAGCGCTTGCGGCGGGGAGGCGCAGCGGTCATGGCGCCTCGGCGTGTGCGGGGTCGCGCAGGTGTTCGTGGAAATGCGCAAAGTGCGACAGCAGTGTGTGCCAGGTTTCGCGCAGGTGTTCGGGCATCACGCGGCAGTCCGCCAGCAGGGGCATGAAGTTGGTGTCGCCCTCCCAACGGGGCACCAGGTGCACGTGGATGTGGGCCGCAATGCCCGCGCCCGCCGCCTTGCCGATGTTCATGCCGATGTTGATCCCCTGGGGCTGCAGGGCTTGTCGCAGCAGCGCCTCGGCGGCTACCACAGAGCGGAACAAGCTTCGCTGCGCGGCGAAGGACAACTCGCCCAAGCCCGAGACGTGTTGGCGCGGACAAACCATGATGTGGCCGTGCGCGTAGGGGTAGCGGTTTAAAATGACAAAGTCATCATCGGTGGCCGCCAGCACCAAGTGGTGGGCATTTTGCGCGGGGATGTCGGCGGCGGCGGCGCAAAACACGCATTCGGGCGTTCGCGGAGAGGTGATGTAATCCATGCGCCAAGGTGCCCACAGGGTGTCGCTCATGTTTGTTTCTCCATCGCGGCTTGCCCCAAGAGCGGGCCGCGCATCGGGTTGTCCCCAACTGTAACGATGAAAACCCACGGCGCGCAACCGCTTGCCGCAGGGGAAATGACCCGCGCAAACACCGGCGCGTTAGGGACGCCTTGCGCCACAGGTGCCGCACACCCCGCTGGGACCGATGATGCCCACGCAGGTGTCATCCGGGCACAGCTCCCGCGCCTCGGGATCAAAATTTTCGCTATCATTCTCGGCAGTTACATATGCATCAGAGTCATTATTTACGGCGTCAGAGTCGTTTTTGGCGTCGTTTTCGGCGCTGGGAGGGACCGCGCCGACGAGCTCGGGCCACAGCGTTTGACACTCGCGGCAACGGCCATCTGCCCCCACCAAACCGATGCAGGCGCCATCCGGACACAGGACCCGCGCATCGAGATCAAAGCCTTCTCCGGCCTCTGCCAACTCGTCACCGGTCGTTTCCAACTCGTCACCGGTCGTTTCCAACTCGTCACCGGTCGTTTCCAACTCGTCACCGGTCGTTTCCAACTCGTCACCGGTCGTTTCCAACTCGTCACCGGTCTTTTTTGTGTCATCGCGTTCATTCATGCTGGTGGTCTCGCCTCTCTTGCGTCGCTGGCACTCTGCGCAGCCCTCGCGCGCATCTCGGTTCGCGCGCGGATAATGGAATTGCAGCACGCGCACAATCAGGATAGGATGCCCCGCTATTTTGGCTTCCCATTGCGCAGCCCGCATTTAGGGAAAATCAATACTATTGAAACGATGATCGCAGCAATACTTTCGTCGCGCATTTGTTTATGCGCCGCATTCACCGCAAACATCCTTGCGCACAACGCGTATCAGAAAGGGTTTTAAACATGAGCGGCTCCAGTGCAAGAGCGGCGGCCATTACCGCCATCACCAACCAAGCCCCCATCCGCAACAAGCCGGGCATTGAAAAAGCGCCCCTCAGCGAGATCTTCGCCAGCCACGTGTTCAGCGTCAAAGTCATGCGCGAGCGCCTGCCCGAGCAAGTCTTCCAGTCCGTCGTCCAGGCCATGGAAAACCGCACGAGCCTCCCCAAGGAGCACGCCGACGTCGTCGCCACCGCCATGAAGGACTGGGCCATCGAAAAGGGCGCCACCCACTACTCCCACGTGTTCTATCCCCTCACCGGCCTCACCGCCGAAAAGCACGACTCCTTCCTGTGCCCCGACGGCCAGGGCGGCGTGCTGGAAGCCTTCAGCGGAAAAACCCTCATCCAGGGCGAACCCGACGCGTCGAGCTTCCCCAACGGCGGCCTGCGCGAAACCTTCGAAGCGCGCGGCTACACCCTCTGGGACGTCACCAGCCCCGCCTATCTCATGGAGAGCCCCAACGGCCTCACCCTGTGCATCCCCACGATGTTCATCTCGTGGAACGGCGAAGCCCTCGACAAAAAAACCCCCATCCTGCGCTCCATGCAGGCCCTCAACAAACAGGCCGCCCGCGTGCTGAAGCTCCTGGGCAAAGAACCCGCAGGCTTCATCTCCCCCTCGGTGGGCGCCGAACAAGAGTACTTCCTCATCGACCGCAACTTCTTCTTCGCACGCCCCGACCTGGTCAGCGCTGGCCGCACCCTGTTTGGCGCGCGTCCCTCCAAGGGCCAGGAGTTCGCCGACCAGTACTTCGGCGCCATCCCCGAGCGCGTCCTCGCCTTCATGATGGACGTCGACCGCGAGCTCTTCAAACTGGGCATCCCCTCCAAGACGCGCCACAACGAGGTGGCCCCGGGGCAATACGAATTCGCGCCGGTCTACGAAAACGCCAACGTCGCCGCCGACCACCAGCAGCTCGTCATGGTCACGCTCAAGAGCGTCGCGCGCCGCCACGGCATGGAGTGCCTGCTCCACGAGAAGCCCTTCAAAACCTTTAACGGCTCGGGCAAGCACCTCAACTGGTCCCTGGGCAACCCCGCCCTGGGCAACCTGCTCGACCCCGGCGACACCCCCGAAGAGAACATGCAGTTCCTCATCTTCCTCATGGCCATGCTGCGCGCCGTGCACCGCAACGCCGCCCTCCTGCGCGCCACCACGGCCTCGGCCTCCAACGACCACCGGCTGGGCGTCCACGAGGCCCCGCCCACCATTATCTCGGTCTACCTGGGCGACCAGCTCACCGACATCGTCCAGCAGCTCCGCGCTGGCAAGGGAGTCACCGCCAAAAAAGCGCCCCCCCTCCAACTGGGCGTCGACACCCTGCCGCCCATCCCGCGCGACACCGGCGACCGCAACCGCACGAGCCCCTTTGCCTTCACCGGCGACCGCTTCGAGTTGCGCGCCGTGGGCTCTTCGCACTCGATCTCCGGCGCCCTGGTGGCCCTCAACACCATCGCCGCCGACGCCCTCGACTACGTCGCCACAACGCTGAAGCGCTACCTGAAGAAGGAATCCGGCGACATCAACAAGGCCGTCACCACCCTGCTGGCCCAGATGGCCAAGGCCCACGCCCCCATCATCTTCAACGACGACAACTACTCCGACGACTGGCGCCGCGAGGCCGAACGCCGCGACCTGCCCAACTACGCCAACACCGTCGACGCCCTGCCCGCGCTCACCCACCGCGACAACATCGCGATGTTCGAAAAACACAACGTGCTCTCCAAAAAAGAACTCGATAGCCGCCAGCACATCTACCTCAACCACTACGTGCACTCGCTCAAGGTGGAGGCCAACCTCATCTTGCGCATGGGCAAAACCATGATCTTCCCGGCGGCGGTGCGCTACCAAAGCGAGCTGGCCCGCACCTGCGCCGATCTCAAAACCGTGGGCTACACCTTCGACACCAACACCCTCGACCGCATGACGGCCCTGGTCAAACAACTGCAAGACGCCATCGAAAAACTCGAGCGCATCATGACCGAGGGCCTCGAAGTGCCGCCCTCCGAAGAGGCGCGCTTCTACCGCGACAACATCCTGCCCACCGCCGACGACGTCCGCTGCATCGCCGACCAACTCGAGCTCCTAGTGGCCGATGACCTCTGGCCGCTGCCCACCTACCACGAGATGCTCTTCATTCAATAACGCGCCCGGTGCCACGACGGCGCCCGCCGACGACGCCCCGCAAACCCGCGCAAAAAAGCGATACCGACCGCGCCTTTTCCTCTATATATAGAGGCATGGCGCGACAGACGAAGAAGCTGTGGTGGTTGTTGGCAGGGGTGGGCATCGGGCTCGCGCTCCCGGCCCTGCTCCTGTTGCTGGGCGTGCTGCGCGTGGCCCCGTCCACCTCTAGCGCTCCTGCCGAAACCCCGGCGTCCACCGACGCGGCGACCGACGACGCCGACGCGCCCAGCGCCAAATCCGAAGCCGCCCTGCTGCTCAATGTCATCGACGCCTTTGGCAACCCCGCGCCCAACGTTCACGTGACGCTCACCGGCGACGCCCTGGATGCCCCGCAAACCCACCGCACCGACGACCAGGGCAGCCTCGACATCGAAGCGCTGACACCGGGCACCTACCGCATCGCCGCGCAACGAGGCGAAACCGAGTTCTTCGAGAGCGCGCCCCTGCACTTGTCCGCCGGCGACGAACGCGAACTCGAAGCCCGCCTCGCCACCCGCATTCAAAACGGCCTCCACTTGGCGGTACAGGTCACCGGTCAGGGCACCCACGCGCTCTCCGGGGCCCGGGTGCGCATCACCGGAGACAGCGGCGAAATTTTTGCCGAAGCCACCACCGAGGCCAACGGCGCAGCCCAGTTCTCGCAGTTGCCCCTCGCCTTTTACGCCGAGGCCAGCGCCCCAGGATTTGCACCGCTGGTGCGCCCCTTTCGCGGACGCGCCGGACGCGCCGCCGAGATGACCCTCCACTTAACCCGCGCCGACAAGGCCCTCACCGGTCGCGTGGTCGATCACCTCGGCCGCCCCATCGACGGCGCCACCGTGTGGGCCCGCGGCAACATCCGCGGCACGCGCCACCAGCTCGACACCACCACCGACACCGACGGCGCCTTTCACATCCCCGATGCCGCCGACGTGCGCTACCAGCTCTCCGTTGAAATCGAAGGCGTCATCCGCTCACGCCTCTCCGACGCCCCCACCAACACCGACATCACCTTAATGGTCGCCCCGGGCACCGCGCCGTCCGCCCCGCTGCCCGCGCCGCTCCCCGAAATCCCGGGCGAAGGCCGCGGCGACAACCTCGGCGTCGTAACCGCTGCCGCAGACGGCCCCCCGGTCCTCGCCTACACCCAGGGCGACACCGCACCGGCTTCTTCGGGCGCCGCCCCAATCCCCGTGGGACGCGGCGGGCTCCCCATCACCTTCTCGGGCGCAGCGGGGCACGTCGTCGTCAACTCGGTGGAGCCGGGCTCTGGCGTGGCCGCCGCCGGTCTCAAGGTGCGCGCGCGTCTGCTGCGCATCGATGGCGTAAATGTGCAAAGCGTCGCACAGGCCCGCACCGCCCTGCTCGGACGCATCGGCTCCGTGGTCATGCTCGACGTCCTCCAGGACGGCGAACCCTTGAGCCTCGTCGTGCAGCGCGTCTCCGTTCCCTAAAGCGGCGAGTCGCTCGTCACCGGAAAAAACGCGACCTCGGCGCCGTCCTTTTTGATGGCGAAGAGCGCGCCGTCGCGCCAGGCAAAGTGCGCATAGTCGGCGATGCTGTTGTCCTGCGTCTGCGCATAAATGAAATCGCTCTTCACGAAATAAGCCGCATGGGCCACGCGGGTTTCGTTTTCGTAAACATCGACGGTGAAGTTTTCAAACACGAGGAAGCGGCCCTGCTTGTCTTCGAAGCGATTGGAGAGGCGGTGGTGGAGCGCCCAAAAGTCTTCGGCGGAATACATAAACGTGCGGTCGGCGTTTTGCGCCAAGCCGAGGAAAAAGTGGTACAGGTCGCGCGTCGCGTCGTCGGACAAAACGGGACCGGAGTTGTCGTAAGCGTAAATTTTCTCTCCGGAGGCGTATGTCACGCGCAGGCGGGTGGTGAACTCTTCGGGGATGCCCTGGACGGTTTCGTTCACACCGTTGACCGCGGCCACGTTGTGCTTGTCGATGAGGGCCTGCAAATCGTCCAGCGCCGAGAGCGGCACAGTGGTCG
>JAAYKL010000102.1 GCA_012522445.1 Myxococcales bacterium
CCCAAGGCCAACAGAGCCCAAAACAGACGCCCAAATTTCCATGCCATTGAAATCTCCTTTATGCTGTGATTCAAATTTAGAGCCCGCAGATGATACATCATAATTCACGGTGTGGGGAAAGTCTTGACCGCTGGCAGGCAGGGCTTGAATTGTTGCTTCATTGACCGTATAGTGCGCCGTTCTTGTGTCCGGATTCGCCCTGCCGATGGAGGATTATCATGGCCCGAGTTACCGTTGAAGATTGTCTCGAACGCGTCCCCAGTCGCTTTGCACTGGTCATTGTGGCGGCCAAGCGCACGCGCCAGCTCATGAAGGGAGCGCTGCCCACCGTCAAACGCAAAAATCGCGAAGCCGTCACGTCGCTGCGCGAGATCGCCAAAGGCTCTGTGGCGGTACAGCAAGATGTCCAGGAGCTCTTGGAGCAGACCGTCGAAAACTACAGCGTGATGCGCTAAGCCTGCCCCTTGGGACCGGAGCGCTCCAGGGCGCGTAAGTCGGTCAGCTTCATTCCCTCAAACACCATGCCGACCATGCCGGCGCCGATGCCGCACACCATGTCGATGACCCAACTGAACATGCCAAAGATGAGGGCTTGCTCCGCCGAGATGCCCATGGCCGTAAGGGCCACCACCACCAAGGCCTGGTAGACGCCGACATAACCCGGCGCCGACGGCACCGCCACGGCGAACCCCAAACAGGTGAAGAGCACCAGGGCGTGGGTGAGCGAACCGGGCAGGTCGAAGGCCGCGAGGCGCAGCATCATGGAGGCCAGCCCCAGCGCCCACAGCAGGGCGGACATCAGCACCACCGCGGCGATGCCCCGGATGCTTTTTAGGGCGGTGAAACCCGAGGAGAACTTTTGCCAGAGGCCCCAGATGAAGCGCCACAGGGGATGTACGGCGCGTTGGTCGTCGGGGTCCGCCTGGCGGCGCGCCAGCAGGATGAGCACGGCGAAGAGCACGGCCAGGCCGATGGCGGTCCAGGTGGCGGCGGTGCGGATGTCATCGCTGAGCATGGGGGCGAGCTGCAGGGCGGCGAAGGCCAGGATGGCCACCATGGCGAGGTCGAGCATGCGCTCCAAAGCCATGGAGCCCAGCACCGTGGCAAAGGGGATGCCCGTGCCCTTGGAGACCGCGGCGCTGCGGGCCACGTCGCCCATGCGAAAGGGCAGGATGTTGTTGGCCATGAAGCCGATGCCCAAGCAGCGGTAGGCGCGGAAGAAGCCCACCTGCCCCTGGGAGCGCAGCAGGTACTGCATAAGCCAAGCGCGCACCGAGACCAGCCCGCCCCAGTACACCACCACCGAGGCGATGAGCAGCAGCGCCGAGACGTGCATTTGTCGGTGCATATCGCGGAGCTCGTCGAGCTGCACGCCGCGAAAGGCAAACCAGAATCCCGCAATGGAAACCGCGATGCCCGCAGCGATGAGGAGGGTGCGTTTCACCTTCGGCAGTCGCTTTCGTTGGGCGGCGCCGCGCTAGGCAGATGCCGCGGAAAATGGGCTGTAAAGTCGCTTGATCATCAAGTCTTCGCTGCCTATCATTCCCGCGATGAAAGAACAACCGATAACACCCCCGCTCCCCGAGGATATCAGCGTTGTGGGCGGCGGCACCATGGGCACGGCCCTGGCCCATCTCCTGGCCGGAAAGGGCATCCGCGTGCGCCTGTGGGTGTACGAACCCGAGCTGGTGGACGCCATCAACGCGCAGCGCGAAAACACCCTGTTTCTGCCGGGGCTTCCCTTGCATCCGGGCATCGTGGCCACCTCCGACCTGGGCACGACCATCCGCGGGGCGCCCTACGTGCTCTCGGTGACGCCGGCCCAACACCTGCGCCGCATCTGGACCGAAGCCCGCAGCCACCTGGCAGACGACGCCGCGGTCATTTGCGCCTCCAAGGGCATCGAGGTCAAGACCGGCATGCTGATGTCCCAGGTCTTCGACGCCGTGCTCGGCCCCTCCGCCTCCCAGCGCCTCGCCTTCCTGTCCGGCCCGAGCTTCGCGCGCGAAATCCTCGACGGCATGCCCACCGCCGTGGTCGTCGCGTCGGAGAACCTCGCCCTGGCCGAAGCGGTACAGCGCATCGTGTCCACCGCCACCTTTCGCGCCTACACCACCGACGACGTCATCGGCGTCGAACTCGGCGGCGCGCTCAAAAACGTCATCGCCATCGCCGTAGGAGCAGCCGAAGGGCTGGGCCTGGGCATCAACAGCCGCGCGGCCCTCATCACCAGGGGGCTGGCCGAGATCACGCGCCTCTCCATCGCCTGCGGCGGCACCCCCCTCACCCAGTCGGGTCTCTCGGGCATGGGCGACCTGGTGCTGACCTGCACCGGGCACCTGAGCCGCAACCTGCAAGTGGGCATCCGCCTCGGGCGCGGCGAAATCCTCAGCGACATTTTGTCGGGCACCCGCATGGTGGCCGAAGGCGTGGCCACGGCGGGTCCGGCCCTCGAGCTGGCGCGCTCCGTAGGCATCGAAATGCCCATCACCGAAACCGTCGTCCACCTACTGGACGGCAGCCTCTCCCCCGAGGACGCGGTCACCCGGCTCATGGGACGCCGCCTGCGCTCCGAGAAAGAAGACTGACACGTGCCCGGCTTTGTGCGGCGCAACATTATCTTCTTCACATTGCCCTTTGTGATGCTGGCCATCGCCTTCTTTGCCCGGGCCAGCTTCCAGGCCGCGCAGAGCTTTGGCGTCTTGGGCGAGCAGTCCATCGTCAACAGCACCTTCGTGTTGGCCCGCGAAAAAGTCGCCCACATCGAAAACCGCATCTTCTCCATCGACCACACGTACTTTCAGGCCATCAACCCCGACCTGCCCGAGGCCTCTTGCGAGCGCTGGCAATCCGCCCTGCCCACCATCGGCATGGTGGCCGGCGCCGCCATCATCGACGACGAAGGCGAAATCGAGGCCTTCTTTCACCGCGGCGAAGACGGCGAAGTCGACCGCTCCCTGCTGCGGCTGCTCACCAACGAAATTATCCCCACGCTCAACCCCTGGGACTCCTTTTACCAGCACAAGCACTACCACATGCGCATCAGCGGCGAGTACTGGCTCGTCTCCACCTACACCATCGACACCCGCGACCGCCTGTACACGACCTGTCTCATCTACGACACCCGCGAGATCATCTCTTCGCTGCTCGCCACCCAGCTTTTCAACGTCGGCGCGCGCTACACCATCAACGTCAAGGACTACGATAGCCGCCTCATCTGGGGACAGCAGTTCAGCAGCGAGGCGGGCTTCATCGTGGTGCAGCAGTTTCCCTCCACCCTGTACCGCTGGCGCTTGCAACTGGCGCCGGACACCGCGAGCTTCTTTGTCACCCGCACCGCGCGCGCCCTGGCCTCCGACTGGATCCTCATCCCGATGTCCAGCGTCGTCATCGTGCTCAGCCTCGTGATTCTCTACATTGTGTGGGTGCGGGAGCGCCGCCTCAACCGCCTCAAGAGCGACTTCATCGCCAACGCCTCCCACGAGCTCAAAACGCCGCTGGCCTTAATTCGCATGTTCTCCGAGCTCCTCTCCATGGAGCAGGTGAACGACCCGGACAAAATCAAACACTACTTCCAGGTCATCCAGCGCGAGTCCGACCGCCTGACCGCCCTCATCGACAACCTGCTCGACTTTTCGCGCCTGGAGCAGGGGCAGAGCGCCTACGCCTTTCGCGAGATACAGCTCGCCGACGTGGTGGCCCAGGCCGTGGAGATTTACCAGCACCGCGTCGAGGAGATCGCCGCTGCCTTGGTGTTTCGCAAAGAGGACGAGATGCCCTTGGTCCAGGCCGACGCCGACGCGGTCACCCTCGCCCTGCTCAACCTCATCGACAACGCGGTCAAGCACGCCCGGGGCACCGACGTGGTGGGCGTCGAGGTGTACCGCCGCGGGCGCTTTGTCCACCTCGATGTCTACGACCACGGCGCCGGCATCCCCGCCCAGCACATC
>JAAYKL010000103.1 GCA_012522445.1 Myxococcales bacterium
AATTTAGAAGGAAGTCATTGGGAAACTCCCCGAATTAACGTGACCCGTTTTTGGTTATTGTTCAGTTTTCAAAGACCAAATTTGATGCCGGCAGTGTGCTGCTGCCAACCCACTCTCGACGCTTGCCTATCTAGCCGCGCCGATGAAGCGAGGGGCTATATAGACTTGCTCAAACGTCCCGTCAAGCCTTTTGAAAAAAAGTTTTCTTTTTTTGCCAGCGGGACTGCGCAACCATTAATGATACACAAAAAAACAAGAGTGCGCCACCATCTCGTGAAAAGACATCATTGCACCTTGTTCTCGTCCTCAGGCAGCATCTCGCCCTTACGCTGCAACTCCGCATCGGACGCTGGCTCCGCGGGCGTTGACTCCACATCGGACGCTGGCTCCGCGGGCGTTGGCTCCGCATCGGGCGCTGCAGTTGTCACGGAGGCATTTTCCATCTCCCCAACGCTGGGTTGCAAGGCCACGAGCCCCATCATGAACCAGGTCGAATGGGGCAACCATTGCTCGTACCAACGCCACCTGCTCCAAGCGTCGTGCTGACGACCGGGCATCTCAAACCAATCGATGCCCCGCCCCTTGCGGTCCGAGCCCGTAATGCCATTGGAGATGCCGCCTGGCAAATCGGTGTGTTGCGGCTTGGCGTGGCTATATTTCGGCGGATTGTGATGCCCGCTGCCTTTCAAAAAACAAATATCCAGGGGATTGGCGCCCAAAATCCAATTCAATTGCGCCCAGGCATAGGGTTCCCAAGGCGGTAAATCTCGCCCATCTGCTGCCAGCGCACCAGCGGCCAACGCAACGCCAGCCGCCAGAGAACCCAAGCGCGCATTTTCGCCCTGCCACCAGTAACCGGTTTCATTTTCATGCGGCATAAAAAAGCCTTCAAAGACATCGCGTCCAATGGAGAAGTGTTGACGAGCATAACCGTAGGGATTGGCTGTCTTCTGCGCCATCTCGAGCAAATACGTCGTGTGTGCATGCAGGGTTTGCAGCGCCGTTGTGCGCGCCGCCACATCGCTTTCAAGCTCGGCGTAAAGCGTTAACGCTACCAGGGGCAGCCCCGCATCAGCGGCATGCCAAAAGGGCCGAATGGCATCATCGGCAATAAAATAGCCATCGTTGTGCAGGCGTTGGTGCAATGCATTTGCGCGGTTGCGCGCATATGAGAGGTACGATTCATCACGGCTCGCCCGATAGAGTTCGGTGGCGGCCAACAATGCCGCATAGTCGTCGATAATGTTTTCAACGCCATCGTCTACGTGGCGCAAATTGTGTTGCTGCAAGTACGCAAAACCGCGCCGCGCCCCATCCAAATACTCCTGAGATGAAAATACGCCACTACTCGACAGCGTAGAGATCCGGGCCAAGGCGGCAATCGCCAAACCGCCCCCTTCGCGAAACGCCGCCTCGTACGCCGTGCTCATTTCACCGCCCTTGCCCTTGAATGTGCATACGCGGCGTTCCTGCATGTCACCGGTCCACCGGTCAAAAACGTTGGAATAAAAATAACCGGTCTCAGACAGCATGCGCAGCAAAAAATCTCCGCCCCAAACCGCCTCTGCTGCGGCGCGATCACGAACGTCCTTGCCCAGGTCTCGGCGCTCGGCTTCTTGGCTGACCCACGACAAAGCCCATGCGGTTAACGGGATTTGCTGCGGATTAAAAAAATTGGCATAGCTGAGGTGAGAGAAGTATTTCGATATGTCGCCGGAGGCATCGTACCAACCGCCTCGAACATCAACCGTTTGCGAGCTGCCAAAAATGGGCACCGCGCGATCTGCGTTCCAGACATCGGAGTTGTTGGCGCGAGAGCTCGTGAAAAAACGCAGCACCGACATCAGCGTGTCATCGCGCCATTGACGCGCAGAGATTTGAAAAGAGAGCGAGCGCACGCCCGCAATTTCAATCTCGAAAGAGCCTTCCTCTTGGAGCGCCGAAAAATCGATGTGCGCGTAATAAGGCCCCCCACCCCACTCGCTGAACTGCGACGAAGACGACAACTCACCGCGATACACCTCGTCGTTTTGCGGAACGGAGAACACCCGAAATTCAACGAGTGGCTCCGCGCTCTCGGCCACTGCGAATTTCGGTGCTTGCAGCATATACCCCACTTGATTGACGTGAATTTTCACCGGTCGCGCCGCATCGGTGGGCAAGCGGTACGCCATGATTTCGTATTGCTGTGCTCGCGGCAACAAGCAGGACACCGTGGAGAGCGCCACAAATGACAAGATGATGAGTCGAAAAAAACGCTGCATTGTAACCATCGCATGAACCTCACAAAAGCTGTCTATTGGGTAGGGTTTGTCGTTTTCGCTACGCACTTTCGGCAAGGCAATCCAATAACACACGGCCAACGGCCTCTGCACGCCAACCGCGCAACAACCGATGATGACTAGGCAAAAGGGCCTGGTTGCACAAGTGGTCGCACACCATTTTCTCAATATCTGCGCGGGTGCCGACTTGGGCCTGCGCCACCGACAGCTCCGCACAGCGGGCTTGAAAACGAGCATATAGTCGCTCCAGCGTCTCGGCGTACATCGGCATGTGGCGACATGGGGTTTCCTCGATTCGCTGAGGCGGACTTTTGTGCAGGGCCTCCTTCACAATTGAAATAATCTGCTGGCCGTACTCCCGAACGCCCCGCCTGGAGAAGGTGGGGATGTCAAAGAGTTGCGCGGTGGCGTGCGGTTGCGTTTGCGCGATGCAGAGCAACGCCTCGTCGCTGAGAATTTTTTTCCGTGGCAAATCGCGCGTCATGGCTTCCTCTTCGCGCCACGCCGCCAGCGCTTGCAAGAGCGGCCATGTCGCAACGGGTAGCACCTGTTTGCCGCGCACGCGACGCCAAGCTTGTGCGCGCAAATCCGCATCGGTGATCGGCGCGACATAGTGCGACAAATCTTCGCGCAACCAGGCATCTCGCCCCAATGCATCAAGACGCGCTTGCAGCACATCCGCGCAGGGCAAAAGATACAGGACGTCTTCGATGGCGTAGCGCTCTTGGTTCGGGCGCAAGGGGCGATGCAACCAATCGGACAGGTGCTCTCCTTTTTTGAGCACCGTCCCCGTCAACTCGGCTACGAGATGCGCGTAAGAGATTTGGTGCCCCATGCCGATCATGGCTGCCGCGACCTGCGTGTCGAAGATGTTTTGCGGCGCCATATCTCCCAGGCGGCTGAGGATGGCCATGTCTTGTGTTCCCGCGTGCACGGTGACGCGAACGGCGGGGTCGGCAATGATGCGAAAGAGCGGCGTCAGCGCGACGTCGGAGAGTGGATCGAGGAGAAATGCGCCGCTGTCAGAGGCCAACTGCAAAAGCGCCAGCTGCGGATAATACGTGTTTTCGGGGATGAATTCGGCGTCGATGGCCACGCGACCTGCGGTGCGCGCTGCATCGCAAAAGACCTCCAATTGCGCGGTGGTGTGGAGATAAGAGATGTTCATTTCGCGTATGGATTCTTGCCAGCGTCTTTATCGCAAAGGCATTTTGTCATGCGTCCGGCCATCGGCGTTCAATCCTCCCTTGTGAGTGAAAACACCGCTTGAAAGTGCCCCCGCTATATACAATATCTAGTGCGTTTGGAAATGCATTTGCCCAAACCAACAACCATGCCCGCATTGGGCACCTCGCTTTTTCTAAGGAGAGCACATGCGTAAAGTATTGATTATCGGTGCTGGCGGAGTGGGACAAGTCGTCGCGCACAAATGCGCACAGGTCCCTGCTGTTTTTCAAGAAATTGTGCTGGCCAGCCGCACCAAAGAAAAATGCGATGCCATCGCTGCGGGCATCTCACGTCCCATCAAAACCGCGCAAGTCGATGCCGACAATGTCCCCGAGTTGGTTGCCCTCATCCGCCAAGAGCGCCCCGACATGGTGATCAACGTCGCGTTGCCCTATCAAGATTTGACCATCATGGACGCCTGCTTGGAAACTGGCGTTCACTACCTCGACACCGCCAACTACGAACCGCGCGACGTCGCCAAGTTTGAATACCGCTGGCAATGGGATTACCAGGAGCGCTTTGCCAAGGCCGGGCTCATGGCCCTGCTCGGCAGCGGATTTGATCCGGGGGTGACCAATGTCTTCACCGCCTATGCGGCCAAGCACCTGCTCGACACCCTGCACTACCTCGACATCGTCGACGTCAACGGGGGCGACCATGGCAAGCCCTTCGCCACAAATTTCAACCCGGAGATCAACATCCGCGAAGTCACGGCACCGTGCCGCCATTACGAGGACGGCGCCTTTGTCGAAACGCCCGCCATGTCGACGAAAAAAACCTTTACCTGCCCCGAAGGCGTCGGCACCTACAACATTTATCGCCTCTATCACGAGGAACTCGAATCGCTGACCAAGCACTTCCCCACGCTGAAACGCGCGCAATTCTGGATGAGCTTCTCGGACAACTATCTCAAGCACCTCGAAGTGTTGGGCAATGTGGGCATGACGCGCATCGACCCGGTCATCTACAACGGCGTTCCCATCATCCCATTGCAATTTCTCAAAGCGGTGCTGCCCGACCCCGGCGACTTGGGCAAGACCACCAAGGGGCGCACCTGCATCGGCAACATCATGCGCGGCCTCAAAGACGGCGAAGAGCGCACGGTGTACATCTACAACACCTGCGACCACGAGGCCTGCTACAGCGAGGTGGGCTCGCAAGCGGTCTCCTACACCACCGGCGTCCCGGCCATGATCGGCGCCATGCTGATGATGACCGGCGTCTGGCAAGGGAAGGGCGTTTTTAACATGGAGCAACTCGACCCCGATCCCTTCATGAAAGCCCTCAACGAACACGGGCTCCCCTGGGCCATCCTCGAAGGCACCGACATCCCCTGGCCATGAAGCCCTTTCACCACTTTCCATCGCCCTGTTACATCGTCGACGAATCCCTGCTTCGGCAAAACCTCGAGATACTCGCCGATGTCAAAGCGCGCAGCGGTGCCCGCATCCTGCTGGCGCTCAAGGGCTTTGCCCTGTTTCACGTATTTCCCATCGTTGCAGAATATCTCGACGGTGTCTGCGCCAGCGGCCTCTATGAAGCCCGTCTCGGGCGCGAGCTGCTGAACAAAGAAGTGCACACATACAGCCCGGCGTTTCGCGATGACGAAATCGACGAAATCGCCCGCCACTCCAATCACGTCATCTTTAACAGCGCCGCCCAATTCGCGAAGTACCGCGACCGCATCTCGACACCATCGACGGATGCACCAAGCCGCGCGCCTTCCCTGGGGCTGCGCGTCAACCCCGAGTGCTCCGAAGTCGAAGTCGCGCTGTACAATCCGTGCGCACCGGGTTCGCGGCTGGGCATGTTGCGCAGCGAACTCCAACAAATCGAGAATGGCACATATGACGGGCTGCACTTTCACGCCCTGTGCGAACAAAACGCCGACAATCTTCAGCGCGTTCTCGAAGCCTTCGAAGCGCGGTTCGCCCCATTCATCCCCGGATTGAAATGGGTCAACTTCGGCGGCGGCCACCACATCACGCGCCGCGACTACAAGCGCGATCTGCTGGTGCAACTCATCAAACGTTTCTCCGACCGCTACGGCGTGCAGGTATATCTGGAACCCGGCGAAGCAGTGGCCCTCAACACGGGCGTCTTGATCGCCGAAGTGCTCGACATCGTTCACAACGAAGTGGACACCGCCATCCTCGACATCTCCTGCACCTGCCACATGCCCGACGTCCTCGAAATGCCCTATCGCCCCGAAGTGCGCGGCGCCAGCGCCCCACACCAAAAGCCCTACACCTACCGCCTCGGCGGCGTCTCGTGTTTGGCGGGCGACATCATCGGCGACTATAGCTTTGATGCGCCGCTACAACCGGGCACGCGCCTCGTCTTCGAGGACATGGCCCATTACACCATCGTCAAAACCACCATGTTCAACGGCATCCGCCATCCCGCCATCGGCTTGTGGAATCCCGCTACGCAACAAGCGCGTATTGTGAGAGACTTCCAGTTCGCCGATTACAAAAACCGCATGGGCTAAACACAACTGTGATTGACGAAATGCCACGCTTTGCCCCACGCCGCTTGTTGCCCAACACGCTGCTGTGTGCATTGTGGCTGGCCGCGCTGTCCACGGCGTGTACCGAGCCCTGGCCCATCACCTCGTGTCCACCGGTCTCCGATCACTTTTCCCCCGAGAATGCCCCGCGGTACGGGCCTGCAGACGCCGCTGTCTCGCTGACCTTCTTCGCCGATTTCGAATGTCCCTACACACACGCCTTCTGGCGAGAACTCTCGCGCTACCTAAAAGAGATTGCACCACTTCCCACCGCAGAGCACTTGTCCGTTTACTTGCGCCATTATCCCCTCACCGCGCGCCATCCCCGCGCCCTACCCGCCGCCCATGCCGCCCAAGCCGCCTATCGCCAGGGCAACGAATACTTTTGGACCATGGTGCCCTTCTTGATGGCCCCTGCCGAACGCCTACGCGACGAAGATATCCTCTATTATGCCGAGGCAGCCCGGCTGGACATCGCGCGTTTTTCTGCCGAGTGGCGCGACGAAGAAACAGCGACATCGGTGGCGCGTGACCAAGCGCTCGGACAAGCGCTCGGCATTCCCGGAACGCCAGCGGTCTATATATGCGGGCAATACACCGCGGCTGCGCCCAAAGAAATCATCGGCAATCTGCGCTACCTACTCGATAAAGAACGCCCTGCGATAGCCCTCTCGCCAGGACACGCTGCCCGGCCCCCAATGGTTTCGCGCAGCGCACTTGATGACATTGTCACCCAAACCCGCAATGCCCCTTGAGCGCGCGTTGCATACGACAAGGAGTCCCCATGCGTTTTTCCCACTTCATCGCTCTCGCCTGTAGCCTCGCGTTATTTTCCGCTTGTTACGGACACAAAGGCCTTCCCTACATCGAAGACACGGACTCCTCGACAGACACCACGCAACGCGACACCTTGCCGGAGGACACCCAGCCTCCGGCAACGAATGACACAAACAATGCGACACCGGCCACCGACGATGCGGGAACCTCTTTCAGCATCGACGCCGATGGCTACGTGCGCAGTGGCGTTTGGCATGGTTATACCGACGTGTTGCTCAACGGCGCTGGCACCACGGCGTTTCCCGCCGACTTTCGCGGACACCCCTCGCAAACACCGCTGTGTCTTTCGGGGGTTGTTGCCGCCGTCAGCGACTGGAACGGCAACGCGCAAATCCGCGTGCGCCTACAACAAGATCGCGCGGCAGATGCGCCGCCCATGCCCATTGCCATTGAACCCTATGGCCTGCACATCGCGCTCTCCAACCCGGGAAACACCGAATTGCGCGTCATTATCTATCCCGAAAGCGGCCCCTCTTACTGCGTCGTGATGCCCGCCAAACAGACATCCGCCACGTTTTACTGGGAGCAATTCAACACCCACTGCTGGAATGACAGCGGCACTTTTTACGCCATGCAGCCCCTAACCGCGCTGGCCGTCCTGGTGCCGGGACACAACATCGAACCCCGCCCTTATGACTTTTGCATCGAGTCCTTTTCGCACCACGACGAGGCCCCCATCTCGCACATCGACACCGACGTCGACACCGGCGCTCCCGTCGACACCGATCGCATACCCAAGGCGTGGCAGCACGGCTTTGTGGGCGACAACGGGGCCCTGCAAGTGGTGGGCAATCAACTGCACAACAAGGGCGGCGGACCGGAGAGCGAACCCATTGCGCTACAGGGCCTCAGCCTCTTTTGGAGCCAGTGGGGCGGCAAGTATTACACCAAGGAAGTGGTGAACGAGCTCACCCAACACTGGAACGCCACGGCGATTCGCGCTGCACTCGGCGTCAATGGCCCGAGCAATGGCTACCTCGCCAATCCCACACCGGAAGTGGCGCGCGTTGTCACGGTGGTCAACGCCGCCATCGAAGCGGGCATTTACGTTATCATCGACTGGCACGATCACCACGCCCACACCCACCCATACGATGCGCGCGCTTTCTTCGAGGCCATGGCCCAAATCTACGGTGACTACCCCAACGTCATTTACGAAATTTACAATGAGCCGCTCAACGTAAGTTGGCAGGGTACGCTCAAGCCCTATGCCGAATTTATCATTGAAGGCATCCGCCAACACGACCCGGACAACCTCATATTGGTCGGTACGCCCGTGTGGTCACAGCAACCAGACGCGGCGGTGGGACACAGCATCGATGACCCCAATGTCGCCTACGTCTTTCACTTTTACGCAGGCATGCACAGCTTCGGTTTGCGGCTCAAAGCAGAAATTGCCCTCGGAACAGGGCTGCCGGTTTTCATTTCCGAATGGGGCCTGGAGTCCGGTGCTTTTGTCGATAACGACCACCACGGTGAAATCAGGCTTGACGTGCTCACGCCATGGCTCGACTGGATGAAGGAGAAGCGGCTCAGCCACCTCATGTGGTCGTGCTATGACAAGGACGAACCCATGTCCATTCTCAAGGCTGGCGCATCTCCCTTAGGGGGCTGGACCGACGACGACCTCACGCCTGTCGGCCGCTTCATGAAACAGTACTACAACGCGCCCCCTCCCACGCCCTTGGACACCGACACCGAAACAGACACTGACACCGACACCGACACCGACACCGACACCGAAACAGATTCGGATACTGAAACAGACTGACCGGCATCCGCAAAACGCCCTTGATACAATTTCGCGGTATTGTAAAATTTAACTCGTGCGGTTTTGTGACAAGCGCCGAGCGCCTTGCGCAAATGCATGTCCGTGCATCAACACTCACAAGAGAAAGAGATCGCCATGCAGAGAATTACTTTCATCGCAATGCTGTTGCTACCGATGTGGCATCTGACCGGTTGCGTAACCGAGGACGAAGACCGGTGCTCGGGAAAACTCGTCTGGTCCAAAGAGCAGGGTTCCTGCATACCGCCCAGTAACGAAAATCAAAACGGCGACGCAGACAAAAACACCCCTGACGACACAGCGAAACAGGCCGGCTTGGGCGATCCCTGTCGCATCGACGACGACTGCGCAGATGCGGGCGATTATGACTTCTGTCTGCTCGATCCTACGAACCCAGAAGCCGATGGCATGTGCAGCATGTTGGGCTGCACCGCTGAGGATTGCAGCGGCGATTTCGTCTGCTGCGATTGCACCCAAGCGCCGCTCGACATGCTCAAAGCCTGGACCGCCCCGGTTTGTGTCGATCCCGGCTCTGCGGCCTTGCTCAAAACCATGTGCACTTGCCAATAAAGGAGCGCCCCATGTCCAAAAGATATCTCGCCTTGGCAGCCGTCATCTTTACGCTCTCCCCCTTGCCACTCTGGGCAGATGACGCCGCGGAAGACAACCGCACCGCGGAAGACAACCGCACCGCGGAAGACATATCGGCACGCATGCAGGCGCTCGAGACAGCCTTGGCGACGCAACAGTCTCGCATCGACACGCTCGAAGCGGAAAGGCGCGCCTCTGACGAACGCACCCAAGCGGCCCAAGACGAAGCCCAAGAGCTCAAAGAGCAGCTCGCCGAAACACGCGATAGCCTCGATGTGCTCATCACCGATGCCATGCAGATAGAGACGCGCGATATGCTGTCGGTTTATGGCTTTTTCGACGTGACCTTTTTGAAATCATTTTTCAAACAAAAGAACTCGCTGCTGAAAACCCAGCACCCGCCCTACAGCACCTTCATGATGAACAACATCAACCTCTTCTTTAAGAGCGAGTTGACACAAAGCTTAGAAGTTCTGCTCGAAACGGGTTTGTCCTTTGCACCATTGGGCCACGAAACACACCTGGAATCCTACGGCATTATTGATGGCAAACACGTACCCGGCATACTCGGCGAGCTGGACAAAAGCTATGAACGCGTCGACACGAGCGTCCCTGGCGGCATCGCATCGCGCTCCATCCGCTATGGCAGCATCTCCATTGTCCGCGCCTATCTTGACTGGAAGCCCTTGGATGCCCTCAACTTTCGCATCGGACAATACCTCACCCCCTACGGCATCTGGAACGAGGACCACGCTTCAACGGTGCTGCTCACCGTGTTTTATCCCCACGTGATGAACTGGGACCTATTGCCTGAAACCCAATTGGGTCTACAAATGTACGGCTCCGTCTTTCCCGCCGACTCTCTCAAGCTCGACTATGCCGTCACCTTCTCCAATGGGCGCGGCCCCATCGACACAGTCATGGACCTCGACGAAAACAAAGCCGTCGGCTTGCGTGCCAAGGGAACATGGTCGCACGGAGATTGGAAAATTGCCCTCGGGGGATATGGTTATTACGGAAAGTACACCGACCTAGAACGCCGGGCAGAGATTTACCTCAACGCCGACTTGACCCCAGACGAGACCTCCGGTTCTGCGCTGGGCTCGCGTCTTTACACCACCAAAAAATACAAAGAGCGCGTCTTGGTCTCCGACCTCTCCATCGCTTGGAAAGGGCTGCATTTGTTTGGCGAGTACGCCTTCCGACAACTCGAGTTCATCAAACACCCAGCCGAAAACCCGAACTACCAATTCGTACAAAACGGCAACATAGCCGAGCGATATGTGCCCAACTCAATCGGGCGCACTTTTTACGCCATGTTGTCGTGGACCCTACCCCTCGAAAAATGGACCCATGTAGGCGTCACCCCTTACGTCGGCTACGACGGCCACCACAATGACTTTATGACCGATTGGTACTATCAAAAAACCATGCATGTGGGCCTCAACGTTCGGCCCTCTCCTTATGTCGTAGTCAAGACAGAGGGCATCGTGGATCTGTTTTCCGAGCGACTGGGCGGCCGCATGACCAGCATCGCGGGACAACTCGCGGTGTCGTTTTGAGCGATGCCAACCGCGCGAAAGGCGATGAATTTTTCACTTTTTCTGGGGTCAAAACAACGCCGCTTATCCCGGGAGTAACAGAGGTAACAAAATGACTGTACAACGTTTGTTTTTCGCCCTATTCGCCGTGCTCTTCGCGTTGGCCTTTTCTGGCGAAAACGCACGCGCGCAAAGCGACGAACCCATCCACGTCATTGTCAACAATTCGCTGTCCATCACCAACACCACGCTGGCAGAGGTGAAGCGCATCTTCCGCAAAGAGGCCACCGCCATCAGCGGCGTGCGCGTTGTCCCCATCAATGCACCGCGCACCAAACCGTTGCGCGCCGCCTTTGTGCAAAGAGCATACGGCACCTCGGTACAAGACGAGCTCGCCACCTGGGAAAAACTCAAAATCACCAACGGGCTGCAACCCCCCACCGAGATCGACAACACGTTAAAAGCGGTTTTCTCCGTGAAAAACGGTATCAGCTACTGTTTTCAATCCGATTACAAGCCTGGCACCGCCAAGATCATCCTGACCCTCTAAAGCAGGCTCTCTCCAACCATCGGCTATGTCGTTTTACAAATTGCTTTGGAAGTGTGGTGCTGCCTCTACCACATCGCTGTAGGCGTGGTAGACGCGAACGATTTCTTTTTGGTTCAGCAAAAAGTGCCGGACGATCTCTGGGTCGAAATGCCGACCGCTTTCTGCTTTCAAATACTGCAGCGCCTCGGGAATGGACCACGCTTTTTTATAGGGGCGTTCGGAGAGCAGGGCATCAAAGACATCGGCGGCCGCGCAAATGCGCCCAGGCAATGGAATTTCGGTTTCTTTTAATCCTTCGGGATAGCCACTGCCATCCCAACGCTCGTGGTGGTACAGCGCAATTGTGGCCGCCATTTTCAACAATTCAGAATCGGTGCCCTCTAAAATATCTGCCCCAATGCGGGTGTGGCTCTTCATGATTCCCCACTCATCCGCCGTGAGTTTCCCGGGCTTCAACAAGATGGAATCCGGAATGCCGATTTTGCCAATGTCGTGCATGGGGCTCGCGTGCAACAGCAGATCGCACTCGTGTTCGGGCATGCCGATGCTTCGGGCCAACAGATCGCACGTTCGGCTCATGCGGATAATATGGTTTCCCGTTTCGTTGTCGCGATACTCCGCCGCACGCCCCAAACGGTGCACAATTTCAAGCCGAGAACGCAACAGGCTCTCCTGGGTTTCCAGCAAGGCCTGCGTGCGTTTCTTCACCACTTCTTCGAGGATGTGTTGCTGGTTGCGCATTCGATCTTGCAAGAGCTTCATTTCGAGCAAATTGCGAACCCGCGCAAACAACTCAACGGTGTCAAAGGGCTTGGTCACATAATCCCGTGCGCCGCCTACCAACGCCTTGCGGCGAAACTCCACCGAGGACTGGGCGGTGAGCATCAACACCACTGGCGGTGGAGAGAGCCGCATTTCGCCCAATTGACGCATCACTTCAAACCCGTCCATCTGCGGCATGTTCACGTCTAGTATCAGCAAATCCACCGCTGCAGAGCGGCACAGAGCAAGCGCCTCGCCCGGAAACGTCGTCGCCACCACATCGGAGAAACCGGCGTCTTCCAGCAACATCTTTAACGTCGTCACATTGACCAACTCATCGTCAAGGATCACGACTTTTCCGGATTCTACCTGAACAACATCCGCCAACATGTTCCCTCAATCGAATGAAAAATTGAACCGTATGCGAAATGTATTTTCGCAAAAAACAACACAAAAATCCAGCCATCCTTTTTCACGCCATTTGGCGCAGAAGGCTGGACGCTCTACGGTGTTCCCCCTATACAATTGCCCGCATGGTCACTTCTGTTACCCAACCCCACCATCGCTCCCCTCTCGCGCCCCTGCCCAACGATGACGCGCTCTCCTACGGCGAAAAACACGCGTGTCACATCCGCCTTTTTCTTCTGTTTTTTATCGCTGTGTGGCTCTGGATATTCACCCGGATGCCAAGCGGCGCTCCGTGGCCCTCCCCGCATTGGCTCTGGTCACTGTGGGCAGGGTGGGCGCTGTTGCGAAATGCCGCACTCCTGCTGTGCATTCATCGACGCTGCCTGAGAAATGAAATCGCCACCGCGTCCATCGCCATCGATGCCCTTCACGCCGCCGTGCTTACATACGCGTTGTCACACCTGTTCCCCCCGCTGATTCTGCACGCAACTTTCATCCCTGCCTTGCTGGCCATCGCCCTATCCGCATTGCGCCGCTCTGCATGGCGTGTCATCTTTGCCGGAGCCCTCAACATCACCTTGTGGATTGTGCTGCACCGCGAAGCGCCCATTGGACACATGATCGCCTTCGGGCTACTCGGGATCGCCACCACCGCCCTACTTCACCGGCTCATCATTCATTTTGATACGGTGGTTGCACAACAACAGGCGCTCTTCGATCACATCCCCGACGGCGTTGTCATCGTCGACACCGCCAACAATATCCTCAGCGTCAACCGCACTTTTCGCCACATGACTGGCCAGCCACACAGCCATCTGCACGGTACGCCGCTCGCTGCTTTTTTGCCCGACAGCCATTCATCTACACACCTCATCATTAACGAGATCGATACCATTCCCGTCGCTGTCACCGCCGCCGACCTCACCCTAGGCGCTCCCGCCCAGCGCATTATCAGCATCCGCGACTACTCCGATCAGCAACAGCTCCGCCACCAGCTTGAGCGCACCCAAAAGGTCGATACCTTGGGACACCTCGCCGGTGGGCTGGCGCACGACTTCAATAATTTTTTGGGCGGCATTGTCGGTGCCTCCAGCGCCATCCAAAAACAAACAGCCCAGCTCCCGCACGACACAGCCGAAAAAATCGAACGCTACATGGCCATCGTCGATGAGTGCACGGACAACGCGCGCAGTGTCATCCAAAAGCTGTTGGCCTTTTCTCGTGCGTCGCAGTCGAATTTTGCCGTCTTCAATTTGTGGCATTTTATGGCTGACATCGAGCACATCTGCACCAAAACATTTCGCGCCAACTACCGCATTCATCTCGCGCGCGAAGTGGCCGATCAAAACGCCCTGTTCAACGGAGACGAAAATGCGCTGAGCCAGGCATTGCTTCATCTTTGCATCAACGCCCGCGACGCCATGCCCGGAGGCGGAACGCTCTTTCTCTCTCTCAGCGAATACCTACCAACGCCGCCGTTCATATTGCGGCATCCCGACTGTTTCGCACAGCAGACCTACTGGAGAATCGAGGTGTTCGACAACGGCCCCGGCATGCCCACCGACATCCTCGAGAAAGCACAGGACCCCTTCTTTACCACCAAGGAGCCGCGCCCGCGTTGCTCGGGACTTGGGCTGTCCATTGCGCAAAATATTGTCGGGCAACACAATGGTATTTTCGAGGTGGACTCCATCGAAAACGAAGGCACCCGCGTTCGCATCTTTTTGCCGCGCAACACACCAACACCGCCGTCACCAGAGCCATGATATCCACCAGCACACCCATCATACACGCCGCGCTGTACAAAAAAGAGTTGCTGCATATCACCGTCTTTCGCATTGCTCTGGCCCTGCTGGGCGCCTCGCTATTGCAAGCCCATCTCGCTGCGCACACGGCGACACACGATATCTCCCAAACGATGCACCTCTGGTCTTTTTTCGCGCTCTGGCTCTTTGCGCACATCGCCCTGCTCCACGCGGCCCTGCGCAATGTCATGCGCAACTGGTCAAAATGGCTCGCCACAAGCGCCGACCTACTCTTGCTCTTCTTCGCACAAAGCCTGCTGACCACCAGCCACCCCGACCACATCAGCATCCACCCCATCGCAGGGGCATACTGCTTGGTCATCATTATCAGCGCATTTCACCGCAACCACCGGCTGCCCCTCTTTACCGCATTGCTCAGCTCCCTCTTGTTTGGGTTCTCTACTTATGTCACGGCGTACAAGCTCCCCGCCCCTCCGCCCCCCAACGAAGCGCTCTTGCTTTACCTGCCGACCTTTGTCGCGCTGGGCGCCATCATCAGCACCATCACACACGGGTTCACGCGCACCGCACATCACCTGCAACACCTCTTCGAAAACACCCCAAGCGCGCTGTGCATTGTGGACAAGCGCCACCACATCGTCGCGGCCAACACGCATTTTTCCAACCTTTGTCACGCCCCCTTCAGCGACATATACGGCCAAAACGCGGCGCGTTATCTCGGCGCCCAAAAGCATCGCCTCTCTCATCTGTTTCGCATCGAAAAGGCAATCTGGCTCTACGCTACGACGGGAGAAAACATCCCCATTCGCATCTCCTCGTTCCCCTTGCACACCGCCAGCCGCAACTACATGGCCTTGGCCATCCAAGATATCTCTGAAGAGGCCGAGCTCACCCAACAAATTGTCAACGCGCGAAAAATGGAAACCGTCATCGAGTTGACCCGCGGCTTTGCCCACGATTTCAACAACATTTTCAGCGGCATTACCGGCGCCGTCTCCTTGGCCCAACGCATCCTACAAAGAACCGACACCAGCCCCGCCGCCGAGAAAACCACCAAGTACATCACCCTCATCCAGGACTGTAGCCACAACGCCACGCGCATCCTCAACCGCCTGTGCGCCTTTCGCAAAGAGGCCAGCCTCGACATCGCCGAAGTCTCACTATGCGACGTCGTCGACGAGGTCGCCGATATCTGCCGCAACCTGTTTCCACCCCACATTTCACTGACTGTGCAAATGCCCCAAGACAAGGACTGCACTGTGCCCGCGGATGTCACTGCCCTCTCCCAAGCGACGCTCAACCTGTGCCTCAACGCCCAAGAGGCCTTGGGGGCACGCCCGGGCAATGTGTGGTTGCGCATATTGCACCCCTCGACGCTTGCAACCGAAGACGACGCCTTGCCAGCACACTCCGACAGCCACTTTTATTGCATCGAAGTAACCGACGATGGGCCGGGCATCGCTCCTGAGATCCAGCAACACATCTTCGATCCCTTTTTCTCAACCAAGGACGAAGGAACGGGCATTGGTTTGGCCATGGTCGCCATGGTCGCACAAGCACACCACGGCAGCGTTCACGTCGCCCCCACCCCCCAGGGCGGAGTGCGATTTCGGCTCTGCATTCCCGCTTCTTATACAGTCCGTTTGTTCGCGGAGGGTGCTGATGCCCGATAGCCATCCATATCAACGTCGACAACGCCTGCACGACAAGCGACAGCGCCTATATGTCCGCAGCCAAATCATCTCGCGCATGCGCGATTTTTTCCACCAAGCGGGCTTCCTCGAAGTGGAAACGCCGCAACGCATCCCCGCCCCTGCTCCCGAACAATACGTCGACCCCGAACCCAGCGGCTCCTGGTTCATGGCCGCCTCTCCCGAGTTGCAAATGAAACAACTGCTGTGCGCGGGGTACGACAAAATCTTTTGGCTGGGACACTGCTTTCGGAAAGGCGAACGCGGCCCCCATCACTTGCCAGAGTTTACCATGCTCGAATGGTACCGTTCCCACGCCGGCCTCGAAGATCTGATGCGCGATTGCGAACAGCTTCTGTGTCGCGCCGCTGCTGACATTGCGCTGCCCGAGCCCCTCACATTGCCAACGCCCTTTGCGCAAACAACTGTCGACGCGGCATTTCGCCAATACGCGGGTTGGTCGCCAGGGCCCAGCCCAGACCAGCACCGTTTCGACATGGACTTGGTCACCAAGGTCGAACCCGCTCTGCCCACCAATGCGCCGCTCTTTCTAACGCATTACCCGCGTTCCATGGCATCTCTGGCCCAAATTTCCCCCGACAATCCCGACACGGCGCTTCGCTTCGAGTTGTACTGGGGCGGGCTCGAGCTCGCCAACGCCTATGCCGAACTCACCGATCCACAGGAACAGCGCCAACGTTTTCAGGAGGCGTCCCACCAACGCCTTCAAGACGGCAAACCCGCCATGCCACTAGACGAACACTTTTTGCGTCAACTGGACTTGGGCATGCCCACTGCTGCAGGCATTGCGCTGGGCGTCGATCGCCTGGTCATGTGCCTCACCGGCGCCACCTCCATCGATGAAGTGGTGGCCTTCCCCGACCCATGAAACCTCATCGCCATCTCCGGGGAGCGCACGGCCCAGCCCATGTCATGGCCTGGCTCGTGGGCATTTCGTTGCTGTGCGCAATGCCCGCGTTGACCATCGCCAACACCCCACCGCCACAACAACCGATTCGCATTTACCCCCACATCGACCTGCCCCTCGTCGTTGTCTCTGCCGCCCTATCCTATATCCCCACCATGCTCCTGGCCCCATTGCCGCACGACGATTGCTTTCCCTGTGATCCCGCTACCATCAATCCGCTCGACCGCAGCACCATTCACTGGCAGAGCGCTCACAGCAACACCATCTCCAATGCGCTGATCGTCTTTCAGCCCTTGATGGCCGTCGGCGTCTCGTTGGCCCAAATTCCCCGCACCGGCTCCGCTGTCGCATTGGGACAAGACCTGCTGCTCATGTTCGAGGCGGTTGCCCTCGCCGGAATGACCACCACCTTCCTCAAGCTCACCATCAACCGGCCCAGGCCTTACATGTATGTTGCCGATCCCCCAATGTCCTATCGCCACTACGACGAAGGCGATTACACATCTTTTCCATCGGGACACACCGCCATCGCCTTTGCCATCGCCACTTCCATGTCCACGCTCTACACCATCCGGCACCCACGAGCGCCCTCGCGCATTTGGTTGTGGGCCGTGGCCGTGGGCATCGCTAGCACCACTGGCATCCTGCGCGTCTATGCGGGCAAACATTTTTGGACGGACACCATCATTGGGGCAGGCATTGGCACCGCCTTTGGCGTCTTGGTGCCGATGCTGCACCGCACGGCCAAGCGCGACAATTCACCGCCGCGCACCCAGCAGCGACAGCGACCGCGCGCGCACATCCACGCCGCGCCCACGGGCCTCATGCTGCACGCATCGTTTTAGCCGCGAACATCCCACATCTTTTTTTTGGGCTACTCAGCGAGCAAGCGAAGGATCAGGGCGTAAACATCTTTTTTGCGAATGCCCATCGTTTGGGCCAGACGCGCAGATATGTCCTTGGCGCTCTCCCCCCGCGCCATCTCCTGACGCACCAAATGCTCCAGGGCATCTGGCGATAACAGCGGGGCATCGTCGCTGTGCGCCCCTTCTACGACCAGCGTAATTTCACCGCGGACATCATCGCCAAACGCCTTCGCCAGAACCGCCAAATCATCGACGCGGATCTCCTCATAGCGCTTGGTCAACTCGCGCATCAATGTGGCGCGGCGCGGGCCACACCGCACAGACAGCTCCGACAGCGTACCCCCAATGCGGTGCGGAGATTCGTACACTACGGCCAGGGCGGTATCTACGGCGATGGCATTGATGCGGGCGTCCCGTGTCTTTCCGCTGCGGGGCAAAAACCCGTAAAAACGAACGCCATCTCCGCGCAATCCACAAACCGAAATGGCGCTGGCCAACGCCGAAGGACCGGGAACCGGCGTCGTGCGAATGCCCGCCTCCTGAGCGGCGGCGACCAATTGCTGCCCAGGATCGGACACCGACGGCGTCCCCGCGTCCGAAACCAGCGCCACGCATTGACCGTCGCGCAACCGCTGCACCAAATTGGGCACCGCGTGCGCTGCGTTTTCTTCGCGAAAGCTGACCAGCGGAGTGGCAATCCCATAACGAGCGAGCAACCGCGCCGTTATCCGCGTGTCCTCCGCGGCGATCACGTCGACTTGCTTTAAGGTGTCAACGGCCCGAAATGTGATGTCATCCAAATTGCCAATGGGCGTACCCACAATGTACAAAACACCGGTCATGTTGGATTCCTCGGCGCTGATGAAGGCATGGAGGGTCGATGGTTACGGATGTGCACTGAAGTACTCGTTCATCTCCACCTCTAAATAGCTGCGCAAACGGATGAGTACTTTTTTTTCTATCTGGCGCACGCGTTCGCGGCTGATGCTGAAATCGTCGCCAATCTCCTGCAGGGTGCGCGGCGTCTCGCTCAACAATCGCTGGCGGAATATCAGCGCCTCTTTTCCCTCGAGAGACTGTCCAAAACGCTCGAGTTGAAAACGCAGTTCATCATCAAAGAGGGCGCGATCCAATTGCTCGTCAGCGAGGACCCCGGGCGCGGGCAATGTGTCTTGGCGGGTCAAGGCGCGGCCGTCTGCATTGCCGATCTCCGCGTTGAGCGAGAGGTCATCCGCCCCCATGCGCTGCTCCATTTCGATGACTTCTCTTTCTTTAACCTGCAGGTTTTGGGCCAGCATTTTGCTGGTGGGCTCAATGCCCATGGCCTCCAAGCGTTGTCGCTCTTTGTTCAGGTTAAAAAACAGTTTTCGCTGGGCCTGCGTGGTGCCGATTTTCACCATGCGCCAATTGCTGAGAACGTAGCGCAAAATGTAGGCGCGAATCCACCAGGCCGAGTAGGAAGAGAGCTTCACCCCCTGTGTGGGATCAAATTTTTTCACGGCGTGCATCAAACCGACATTGCCCTCTTGAATCAAGTCCATGATGTTGCGATAGGCCCGGCGGTACTCAAACGCGATCTTGACCACCAGGCGCAAATTGGAAGTGACCAAGCGGGCGGCCAAGGCCGGGTCCTGCGTTTCGACATACTCTTCGGCAAGTTGGCGTTCCTCATCGGGCTTGAGCAACGGGTAGCGTTTGATCTCTTGGATAAAGGCGTTGAGCGGATCGTAGCGCACCACTTGTCCAGCCGTCGCCTTTGTTTGCGAAACAGAGACGCCTTTAGGTGGTGTCACCCCCTTGGTCTTGGATACTGGTTTTCGTTTTCGGGGCTGTCGGGTCGTTGTAGACATAAGTCGGCATTTCCATTTCGGCGTTATCCCTGTTGATGGCGGTAACGCTCTCGCTCTTTTTACACCGATCCATGCAAAAATCGATATATAAACGTCGGAATGAAAAAGACACGCGCCCAAAAACAGCGTTACGAACTGCACATTTCACAACTCGCATCGCAAGGAGACGGCGTTGCCTACCGCGATGACAAGGCGTTTTTTGTCCCCTTTGCGGCCCCGGGCGATCGCGTTCTGGCACAGGCACAAAAGACCCAAGGCCGCAATGTTCAGTGCAAACTGCTGCAAATTCTTTCCAGTGGTTCCGCGCGCGTCACACCGCCGTGTCCCCTCTTTCAAACCTGCGGCGCCTGCGACTGGCAACACGTCGCTTACGATGTGCAGTGCGACAACAAAGCGCGTTGGCTGCAACAAATTTTGTCCCACACTCCCATCCCCTTCACCCCCTCTCCCGCCGCTTTGGGCTACCGCCGCCTCGCCCGATTGCATGCGAGGACGCGCGTGGATGGCTCGGTACAAATGGGCTTTCACGCCCGCAAGGGACGCCACATTGTCGACACGCACGATTGCCCCATGCTCGTGCCCAGCTTGCGAGAGGCGCTGGCACCCTTGCGCCAAATCTTGCTGCCAACCATCCCTCATGCGGTCACTCTCTCTCTCAGCGCCGGCACCGCAGGCGCCTTTGTCCACGTGCAGAGCCCACAGCCGCTGCCCCCTCACCATTACGAAACAGCCCGTCACCTCTGCCAGACCCGCGCTCTTGCTGGCGTCTCGGCCAACGTCGATGGCATCTCCGCACACATCGCCGGCGACGCCTGGGTCGCATCCAACGCATCCGACGGCCAGGGCATGCGCTCCCCCCACGCGAGCTTTGGCCAAGCCAATGACGCCATCAACCTGGCCTTGGGAACCTGCATCCGCAATTGGCTCCTCGAGCGCGCGCCTTTTCAACATGCGCTCGAACTCTTCGCCGGTGCGGGCAACCTCACCCTCCTCCTCCTGCCCCACCTCCCCCGGATCACCACCGTCGAGTGGGACACACACGCCTGCCAAGCCGCGCGACACAACGTCGACCGCCGACAAGAAACAGACAGCCCTGACACCGCCACCGTCTCCATCCACGAAGGCGATGCCGTCGTCGCGTACCCACAATTCGCCCAGCGCTGCGATCTCGTCGTACTGGATCCGCCCCGGAAAGGCTGCGAAGCGCTCTGCCACCACATGAAGGACGCCCCACACCGCACCATCATCTACGTTTCCTGCAACCCCCTCACCCTGGCGCGCGATCTCGCCATCTTGGCCCAAGGACAGTGGCGCATCACGGCCGCACACGGCTTCGACATGTTCGCCCAAACCCGGCACGTCGAAGTCGCCGTATGCCTGGAGCGATAAGACATGCGCGTTCCCTGGCACACATCTTTCGAAGTACAGCGACGGCAATATCGGTTTTGCTTTACGTGCGAAGATTGCGCACACCACCATCCAGAAGCCACGTCGTGTGTCCACGGATTCCCCAACGCCGAGCATCTCCAGCGCCACTACACGCCCGAAGACCCGCCCAGCGACATCCTCTTTTGCAAGGAGTTCGAACTGGCTTGAATGCGGTTCGCTATGCTAAACCCAAAGCAGATGCCACCGAAAAGGAGCCCCCATGTCACTTGACGCATCGCTGCTATCCGTTTTGGCATGTCCCAAATGCAAGGGACCGCTGCAGGTCGTCACCACCCCCGAAGGCTTTGCGTGCAGCCAGTGCCAGTTGCTGTACAAAACCGACGATGACATCCCCAACTTCCTCATCGACGAAGCCCTGCCATGGAAGGCCAAGGGCACTTCCAACGGTTCATCCTCATCGCATTGAAAACTGTTTTGCCGGCGGGTGCCGCTATCTCGGTGTGGGCAGTTACTGTCCGCGTGCCGCCTTGGCCGCCCGTTTACGCTCCATCATAATATCGTCGGCCTCGCGCATGATTTCATCTAGCGTACGCGAAGTCCCGGCGAGAATGGCGGATGCTCCCATCGACATGGAAAGCGCATAAGATGCGTGGTGGGTTCGGTTGTATTTTTCGATGACGCGCCCCAGGCGTTCCATGATGCGCGCTTCGACCATCTCCGGAGATCCGTTCACTATCAAAATGGCGGTAAACTCGTCGCCGCCAATGCGCGCAATCAAATCTTGTTCGCGAAAGGTTTCGCAGAGCACGCTGGCCGCACCGCGGATGGCGCGATCGCCCTCCTCGTGTCCCCAGGTGTCATTGATGCGCTTCAGGCCATCTAGGTCCGCATAGAACAGCATCAGCGACTGGCCGTTTAAAATGGCGACGTCCAGCAGTTTTTGCCCCTGCGACACAAAGCCGCGGCGGTTTTGCAACCCCGTCAGTTCATCCAGCATGGATTGGTTTTTTAACTCGCGCATAAGGAAGGAGCTCTTTAAAGACGAACTCACGTGCAAGCGGAGTTCCTCAAACATGAACAAGGGGGCGCCTTCCTGGTATTCGACCAGCATAAAACCGAAGTGCTCGTCGTGAAAGAACAACGGCATAAAGATGTAATTGTTGGCCTTGTCGCTCTCGAGGATGCCATCGGGAGCCAGCGCGGCGGTCTCAAAAACTTGCTGTCCCCGGTTGTAGTTCACTATGCCTTTGCGCTGGTTAAACCCCAGCAGCAGACGCGCGTTGCGCGGAAACGACCACTCCGTTGCCGAGATGCCCGGGTTGCGAGAGTTTTGGTTGTAAAGCGCCAGCACCGCGCTGTTGATGCGGATTTTCGGAAACGCGTCAGAGATGGTGTCGAGAACGCGCCGCACCTCAAACGAAGTAATGATGTTTTGCGAGGTCTCGCGGATGGTCAGCTGAAACATATCGGCCTGGTAGTGCTGATCTTCGACGATGCGCAGGCGGTGTTCGCGCACCAAGGCACCCGCTTGCTGCAAAATATCAGCGGCCTGGCTGCGGTGTGTGGGGCGGTGCAAGACAGTTTTGATGTGTGTGCCCAGCTCTTGAATGATCACTTGCATCACCGGAACCACGTCGGCCAGGGCGGCATACTTAAACAAGAAGAAATCGACTTCATTGAGAAAGACATCTTCGGTTTGCGCATCGGTCGCGTCGGCCACCAACTTGTCGATGAGTGCGTCTACGTCGTCGCGCAAATGGGTGTCCCATTCGGATGACGTGTCGCTGCGCAGCAAGGGCTGAATTTCATCAACCATGGCATTCAGCAATGTCGAGCGGTCCAAAATGGCTTCGGCGCGGGTATTGGAACGCGCACCGCGCACCCCATGCGAAAAGCACCCACAAGAACGGCGAAAAACAGGTTCAGCGGGCAAAATTACATCGGCGACATCTTTGCCAGTTTTCAGGCGCTCCAACAATGCCAGCAAAGCCTGACGCCCCAAGGCATCCAAGGGTTGCCGCACTGTCGAGAGAGGGGGCATGTGCATTTGCGACAACGGCACATCGTCGAAACCCGCCACAGCCACTTTGGTTGGCACGTGAATGTTGCGCCGCTTCAGCTCGGCGATGGCGCCAAACGCCGACGCGTCATCAACGGCAATCACGGCATCGAAGGGGATGTTGTTTTCGAGGAGGCGTTTCACCGCATCGCGGCCAGAGCGTTCGGAAAATGTACCGGAAATCACGAGCTCAGAGCGAAAGGGGAGTTCGTGTTCGGTCAGGGCGTCGCAGTAGGCGCGAAACCTTGTCTCGGCTTCGGAATGTCCCTCGGGCCCCTTAACAAAGACGATGTTTCGATAACCGTGTACCTGGATAAAGTGCGCCATCATCGCGTGGATGCCCACGCCGTTTTCGACCATCACCGTCGGCGCATTGGCGAGTTTGGCCGAGAGGCAAACGATGGGCACGTCGCCCAAGCTGTTGCAAAAATCTTCTGAAAAAGACATGCCGCGATGCTCGGCCATCGAACCGGCGAAAACGATAACGCCAGCGACGTCGGATTTGCGCACAAAATCAGCGATGATATTGTAATGCACATCAAAGCTATCGACGCGGTCCTGTGACGTCGCAATAAAGGAGATGAGGTTGACATCCATCTCCTCGGCCGCACGCGAGAGCCCCAACCAAACCGGAGATTGATAAGACTCGTGCAGCGCATCTACGACGACGCCAATGCGCGGTCTTTTGTTTTGCGCCGATTCACCCTTTGAAATTTGTATCATTGAACAACTCCGTGCGCCGATTCCCGATGTCACAAAACAGCACCGCTGTCACCAGCGCTCATGCTGTAACACACTGCGATATCTGATAAGCTTATTTTAATGAGCGTGTTTGTAAAGGCGTGGATAAATAAAACATAACAAATGCTGCGGCAAATATTGCAGGCGCCTTGTTCACTCAATTTGTGCCAAGCGCAGCAATCGATTTTCTCTTTGACATCGCAGCGTCATCATTCCTAATATTCCCCCGGATTGCAGGGTTACTTTTCGCAACATATGTGAAATACATACGTTGAAGGGAGTCACATGCCGAACCGATCGCACTATCTTTTCGCTACACTTTTTATTTTTGCTGTAACGCTGACAACCACCGCCTGGGCCAATCCCCGCGCAAGCGCCGAAGACCACTACAAACAAGGGGTCGAATTTGTCGAAAAAGGTCAATATATTCGCGCGATTGCAAAACTGGAACAAGCCATTGGCCTCAATCCCGAGTGGCGCTATTACGAGCCCTTGGCCCAAGCCTACGAAGCGCAAAACGAAGTCGATAAGGCCTTCGACGCCTACGACAAATTCCTAAAAAAAGCCGGGAACAAGCTCCCCGTGGCACGGCGCAACGAAGTCCGCAAAATTATGGACGCCTTGCAGGTTCGCAAAGACCAGCAGGCCAACCAAGCCGAAGCCCAAATGCGCTACCAAAAAGGTGCCAAACTGCAACAAGAAGGGCGCCTAGAGCTCGCCATCATCGAATTTGAGGCCGCCTATGATTTGAGCGGCGAATACTTCATTAAGCGCAATATCGCTGCCATTGAATTGGCACTGGGCAACAAGGCCCGCGCCCTCTCTGAATTTCAAAAGTACCTGCAGATGGGAAAAGACAAAGTTTCCCAACAGGACCGCGCGGCAGTCGAAGCGCAAATTCGCCAATTGCAAAAAGATCTCAAGGCCGAAGAGTCCCTAAAAGGTGCCAAAGACGACATCAAAAAAGCGCGCGCGTACATCAACCGCAGCGACTTTGAAGGCGCCTACAAACTCCTCGAAAAGTCGTACAAAATTTATCAGTACTACGACACATTGCAATATATGGGGAAGGCCTCTGCAGAGCGCAAACACTACCGGCGCGCGATCTATTTCTATAATGGATTTCTCGCCATGGGCGGTCAGCAAATCCCCGCTGCCACGGTCCAAAGCATCCAGGCCGAAGTGACGCGCCTCATGCCTTTTGCGCAAGATGAAGAGCGCCGAGACCAAGCCGCGATGCTGGCCGAAAAAGGCAAGGGACAAATGGCCCAGAGAGACCACTCCGGCGCCATGCTCTCTTTTGAGCAGGCTTACCGCTTCAGCCCCTCTTATCCCTACCTCAAACTCATCGCCGAAGCCGCCGAAGCCCTCGACCATCCCGGCAAGGCCCTGTCGCACTACGAGCGGTACCTGACCGACGGCGACAACAACCTTTCGGCGACCGAAAAAGAGACCATCCGCAAGCGCATTGCAGCGCTCCAAGCAAAGCTCGAAGACCGCAACTCCGAAGCCGTTGCCAAGGAGCACTTTGAGCAAGGCATGGCGGCCTACAACGCAAAAAACTACGAAGTGGCCGTCACCCATTTCGAAGCCGCTTACAACAACGCCTCCAACCACTTCTTTTTAAACTGGTACGCCGAATCTGAAGCGGGCCTCGGCAACTACGAGAAAGCACTGGCCCTGTATCAGCTCTACCTCGAAGAAGGCTCCGAAAAGCTCAAGCCGACCACCCGCGCGCGCACCGAGCGGCGCATGGAACAGCTCAAGCAAAAGATCCAATCCGTTCAAATCGCCGATGTGCCCAAAGACATGGAAACCCAACTCTCCGACTTGATCGCACTCGGTCCTGCGGGCCAAGGGGCGCAAATGAATGACGACGTCACGCCAGAACCCATGTCGCCAGTTGGTAGCTCGCCACAGGTAAAAAAACGCGTCTGGACCTGGGTGGCCCTGGGCGTCACCCTTGCGGCCACAGCGACAGCGGCCACCACCGGGGGGCTCGCCAAGTACAAACGAAACGAAATAGATAACAAATGCCCTAACAAGATGTGCCCCATCGAATATATGGATGGCGCCCTCAAGTGGGAGCAACAGGCCAACAATCTGGTCCTCGTACGCAACATCTCCATCGGTGTGGGGGCGGCTGCCTTCACCTCATTTGTCGTGCTGGCCATCGTCGAACCCAAGATTTGGGCCAAAAAGGAACTCGCGCTGACCCCCAACCTGGGCATGGGATATGCGGGCTTGTCCTTCCAGCGCTCCTTTTAGCAAGGAAAATCAAATGGCTTGTGTGGCGTACAAAAAAACAATTCTGATGAGCGCGGTCTGGCTACTGGTGCTCTCCTGCAGCAACGACAGCGATTTGTCGCTATCCGCGAACAACGCCGCCAATCACGGCAACGATCCCAATACGCCACATGCCAGCGACAACACAGTGTCGACGGACAGCTCTCATCCAAGCGCCACAGACACGGATCCGCACAATCACGGCGATAGCAATAACGCCAACAACAATGACAACAATGGCGTGGACACATCGCCCCAAACATCCACCGATCCGCCCCCCCTGGTCTTTTTGCCCTGGGATCCCCCCACCTTTAACAACCAGGAACTGCCTGCGGGCATGCCGGTGGTCAACATTGAAATCAGCGCGGAAGACACCCAAAGCCTCGACGCGAATCCCTACACAGCAGACGATGTACTCGGTGTGTTTACCGATGGAAATGGCAAGTCCTACGCCCAGGCGCGCATCAATTACCGCGGCGCCTTCCAACTCAAAAACCTCATTGAACTCACAGGCCTCCGCAACTGGAAGGTCAAATTTGCCGCCAACAATATGTACCTCAACCGGCGCGAATGGAACTTCAACTACGAGCCGCATTTCCGCCAAAAGCTCGCGCTCGATTTGTTGCGCTTTGCCGATGTGCGCGTCCCTTCGGCACAACACGTCATCTTGCAAGTCAACGGCCGAAACCAGGGCATGTACCTGCAGTACGAAGACCCCGACAGCAAAAACTGGCTCTTCGACATGTTTGGCTACGACGATGGCGACCTCTACAAAGCCGCCCTCGACACGCCCTTACAAAAAGACCACGAAAAGTGCTTCGCCACCTTTGAAACGCTCGGCACCGATTTTACCAGCGCGCAAAATGGCTACATGTGCCACTACAACAAAAAAACGAACCACAAGAGAGCTCCCTACGACTACACCACCATCGGCGAATTCATCGTGGCGCTCAACAACACCCCCGAAAGCGAAATCGAAGACTGGTTTTACGCAAACTTCGACGTCGAGTCCTTTCTCTCCTACCTGGCCATCAGCAATTTCATCGCCAACTGGGACTCCTATCCGCAGCGCCCCAAAAACTTTTGGATCTATCACAACCCCCGCTCCCAAAACCTGATCTTCATCCCCTGGGATCTCGACAACACCTTTTACGAGACGAGCATCTGGGACCAATACAACCAGATGGGCACCACCGCCTCGATCTTTTACGAACTCGACAAACACGACTACCGCGAGATCCATCCCATTGAGGGCACAGAGCGCCCCCTGGCACGCCGCCTCATCAAAATCCCAGCGGTGCGCCAAGCCTACATCGACCGCTACCGCGCCCTGGTCGCATCCATGTTGAACCCTGCGTACCTAGGAGCGCGCATCGACGAACTCAATGCCATTGTCTCGCCGCACATCTCCAGCGGTGACCGCACAGAACTCTCCAGTGCCAACACCGATATGAAATCTTTTGTCGAAAAACGCCACACCCACGTGACCAACCAACTCAACGCGCAACCGTGAAACTCATCTCCTGGAACGTCAATGGCATCCGCGCCGCCATCCGCAAGGGGGCCGAAGAGAGCCTGCGCGCCCTCGACGCCGACATCTATTGCTTTCAAGAAGTGCGCGCCATGCCCGAGCAATTTTCGCTCCAAATCGACCATCCCCACAGGCACTGGTACCCCGCACAAAAAGCCGGCTATTCGGGGACGGGCATCGCCGCCAAGTCGCCATTGTTATCGGTAACGCGCGGCATGGGCATCGACGAACTCGATCAAGAGGGGCGCGTGCTCACCGCTGAGCTGCCCGACTTTTTCTTGGTCAATGTGTACACGCCCAATTCGGGTCGGGAACTCGCCCGCCTCGACTACCGCACCCAAAAATGGGACACCGCCTTTTTGCAATACGCCAAACAGCTCGAACAAAAAAAACCTGTCATCGTCTGCGGCGACCTCAACGTGGCACACCGAGAGATTGACTTGGCCAACCCAAAGCAAAACGTCAAAAACGCGGGGTTTACACCGCAAGAGCGCGCCACCTTTTCGGCGTTTCTCGATGCGGGTTTCGTCGATACATTTCGCGTCTTCGAATCCGGCGGTGGCCACTACACCTGGTGGAGCAACTTCGGCAATTCCCGCGCGCGCAACATCGGGTGGCGCATCGACTACTTCATCGTTTCGCAAGCGCTCGTACCACGCCTTCGCTCGGCGGCCATTCACCCCGACATTATGGGTTCCGATCACTGTCCCGTCTCCCTTGAGATCGCGTAACCCACAGCGAAACACACATAAAAGAATCCCGCCCGGTGCGGCCATGAAAGGGCCAAAATGCCCGCGCAGCACCGGATAAAAGATTGACAGCTTTTTTTTCACGTGAACATACTCCGCCAGTCTCGCATCCCGCCTCCGACGGAAAGAAGGTGCCCCATGAAATTATTTCCCGGCAAAATCGACATCATCGCCGCCGAACTCGCACACAGCCTCGCCGCTGAAGAAGCCATCGAAGCCACCGACATCAAAGAAGTCGAAATGGACATTGCGGCGGTATTCAAAGAGTATATCCGCGTCGATCGTGAGCTCACCGACCAAGCCAAAGACCTCTGCGAAAAACGCTCACTGCCCTACTCTGCCTTCCCCAAAATCAAACGCCAACTGGCCGACAAACTCATGTTTCGCATGGGCGAAGACGCGCTCGATTACATCATGGAGCAATTGCTCGGCTGCTTCATGCACAGCCAATTTGTTGAGGAAATTTTCGCGGAAGACCACGAGATCAAAGTCATCATGCGGCCCATCATCCGCAAGCACACCGAAATTGAAGACAACATCGATGAAGAGACCCGCCAGCGCATCAAGAACCTCAAAGAGGGCACCGCGGAGTGGGACATCGAGTACCAGCGCGCCAAGGCGCAAGTGATGAAGCGCCGCCAGCTCACCTAAGCCCCCCAGGGCAGCGGCGTGCGACGCCCGGCCCTCCACTGAGCCACATCGGCCACCTCCGTGGCCACTTAGGCCGCGACAAATCCCAGACCGAGAACTGCTGTTCAACCCGACATTGGGGGGTTGCCGCATTTCGGCATGCGCCTTGCAATCATGGGAAGCATGTCACACGCATTGTCACGCCCCACACCCCCAGGTGGCGCTCCCTTGTCCATGGACGGAACGCCAGAACTCAGCGCATTGCGCAAGCGAACGCTTTACCAACTGATCGATGAAATCAGTCTGGCGTCGATCCGCGACGAAAACGACACCCTGCGCCACCGTGTGGAAAACACCATCGATCGCATGCTCTTCTCGGCGGGGCTTGGCAACGCCGTGATGCGCGAAAAACTACGCGTCGAACTCGCCGACGAGGCGCTGGGGCTCGGACCTTTAGAGGGATTGCTGCGCGACGACGACATCAGCGAAATCATGGTCATCTCGCCGGACAAGATATTTGTCGAGCGCCGCGGCCGCATTGAACGAGCGGCCTGCACCTTTTCGAGCGCCGATTCAGTGCGCACCGTCATCGAGCGCATCGTCACACCGCTGGGGCGGCGCATTGACGAATCTTCGCCCATGGTAGATGCGCGACTGCCCGACGGTTCGCGGGTCAACGCTGTTATCCCGCCGCTGGCGATTCAGGGACCGACCATCACGATACGCAAGTTTTCCCAGCGCGTGCTGAGCCTAAACGACCTCGTCAAACTGAAGACCCTCTCTGCGTGGATGGCCGAAGGGCTGCAGCGCGCCGTGCAATACCGTAAAAACATCGTCATTTCCGGCGGCACAGGCTCTGGAAAGACGACCTTGCTCAACGTGTTGTGCGCTCAAATCCACGGTTGCGAACGCATCATTACCATTGAGGACGCGGCGGAACTTCAACTCGATCAACCCCATGTGGTGTCGTTGGAAGCGCGCCTCCCCAACGCCGAAGGGCGCGGCGAGATCACCATTCGCGACCTAGTGCGGAATGCCCTGCGCATGCGCCCCGATCGCATTATCGTTGGCGAGTGTCGCGGCGGAGAAGCGTTGGACATGTTGCAAGCCATGAACACGGGCCACGATGGTTCGATGACCACCACCCACGCCAACTCCCCCTACGAAGCGCTGTTGCGCCTCGAAACCCTCTGCTTGATGTCCGGGGTCGACTTGCCGCTGCGCGCCATTCGCGAACAAATTTCCCAATCCGTGCACCTCATCGTCCAACAAAAACGCTTTGCCGACGGCAAGCGCCGCATCAGCGCCTTCACCGAATTGGCAGGCCTCGACGACGACGGCAACTACCGGCTTCACGATATTTGCCATTACCGCCATCCGCACCGCGGTGACGGCGGCTTCGTGCCCACCGGGCGCGTAGCGAGCTATGAAGAACAATGGGAGGAAACCACATGATCAGCGCATTGGCCGCAGTTGGCGCGATGCTGGCGACCCTCATGGGAACGGTTGCGATGCAAAACAACGCAGACGCCTCTTCTGCAAAAGACAAACAGGACTGGTGGAGCGAAACGTGTCGCTTTGTCATGGCGCCACCCGCCCTGCAAAAACTCCCGTCATGGCAAAAAGCTCTTTTCATTCCCGGGCTCATCGCCGTGCTGTTTTCGGGTCCCTCGCTCCTATTTATTCTGCTGTTCTTGTTGTTCTTCGTCGGACCCGCGCTGTGGATCAAACGCGCAGCAAACAACCGGCGAAAACAGCTACACAACCAGGTGGTCCTCTTGCTCACACGACTGAGTGGCGCCCTGCACGCGACGCCCAACTTGCACGATGCACTCAACAACATTCAGTCCGCGCTGCCCGAGCCAACCAAGAGCGAATTGGCGCGCGCCACATCGCAACTACACTTGGGCGCTGATCTCAACCGCGCCTTGCAAGACATGGCGACCCGGTGCCGCATTCCCGCATTGTTTACCGCAGTGCTCACCTTGACCATCGGGCGCAGCAGCGGCGGCGACCTCGCCCCCATCCTCAAGCACACCGCCGACACCCTGCGCGAAATCGACCGCCTCGAAGGGGTGCTGAAAACCTCCATGGCCGGGGGCATGGGACAGGCCGTGGTCATGGGGCTCATGCCGCCATTCTTGACGTTGATGCTGCACTTCATCAATCCCGAGTGGCTCCACCCGCTGTGGCACGACCCCATTGGCTGGTGCATCTTGGCAGCGGTTTGCGTACTCGAGATCATCGCCATTGTCTTGATTCGCCGCATCACCGCAGTGGCCTTGTAACCATGTTTGTCGATCTCGCCCTGCCCTGCGCCATTTTCTGTGCTGTGAGCGTCGCTGCGATTGCGCACCAAATTGTGCACACACCGCCGCAGTTGTTCAACGGTGGCGTCCGCGAATTGGCCCGCAACCACGCCGTAAAAACCTCGTTCTTGGCGCGTCGTTTGTTGCCGCCAATTGAAGCGTTGGCCCAACAACTGCCCGATGTCCCCGCCCTGCAGCGCTTAACAAACAAGTGCGACAACGCCGCCAAGATGGCCGCCAATCCATGGGGCATGGGAGGCAAAGAGGTGATCAGCGCGAGTGTTCTCAGCGCTTTATTGGGCGGAGTGGTCGGCGCATTGATCGTTCACCGCGTTACGGCACATGCGGCGGGCGGCTGGATGATGGGTGCGCTGTTCGGCGGCGTGTTGCCCTACTTTCGGTTTTCGGACATCAGCAAGAAGCGCTTCTGGGGCATTCACCGCGACCTCCCCAGCGCCATCGATATGCTGGCGTTGTCCATGCAAGCCGGCCTCGATTTCACGCGCTCTTTGCACCGTCTCACACTCGAGATGCACGCCGACAATCCGCTGCGATTCGAGCTGGCGCTGGTCCTCGACAGGCTCGCGCTGGGACTCTCTCGGCAAGAGTCGCTCAAGGAGTTTTACCAGCGCGTCCCCATTCAATCCGTGCGCGACTTTGTCGGCAGCGTCGTCCAGTCTGAAATATACGGCACACCGCTAAAAGAAGCGCTGACCACCCAGGCCCACACGATGCGCACCATGCGCAGTCAGCAAGCCGAACAAACCGCATCTCGCGCGGCCATTTTGTTGCTCGGCCCATTGATGCTGATCTTCTTGTCCGTCTTTTTGCTCCTCTTGGGTCCCTTTATTATCAAGGGAATTCGCGGAGAGCTCTTCTAGCGCTGGGCGCAAAACCGCACGTGCTGAATTGACATTTGCCGCCCCACGCCGGTAGGCTGCCCCCTGTCTTGCGGGCACATGTTAGCGGGCACCACCGCCGCAGAAACGGAAGAGATGAAACCAACCGAACACCTCGTTATCGTGGGCAGTGGTATCGCTGGCATCCGCGCCGCCTTGACCGCCCGGGCCACCACCCCCCTGTGTCGCATCACCCTAGTGGGCGACGAAACCAGCGGCTTTTACAACCGCATCGCCCTGGCCGCATGGGCCAGCCAGCAACGCCCCCTCGCCGACCTCTTTTGGCATCCGCAAAACTGGCTGCGCACGCAAAACATCGACACCCGCTACGGGCACCGCGTCACCCGCATCGACGCCAACGCCCACCGCCTTCACCTACAAGACGGCTCCTCCCTCGCCTGGGACCGCCTCATCCTCGCCACAGGCGCCACCCCTGTTGTGCCGCCCATCCCCGGTGTCGACCTCCCCGGCGTCGCCCCCTTGTGGACCCTGGACCACGCCCATACATTGCGCCAACGCCTCACCCGCACCGCCCACATCGGAATCATCGGCGGCGGCATCCTGGGCACCGAGCTCGCCCTGGACCTGGCCAGCGCCGGACATCGCGTCACCCTAATCGAAGCCGAGCCTCACCTGCTGCCCCAACACCTGCCTCCCAAGGCCGCTGCGCGCCTGGCCCAGCACCTGCAACAACAAGGCATCGCCCTGCACCTGGGCACCAGCGCCGCATCCATCACCCGCAGCACCGACACGCTCACCCTGCACCTACAGGACGACACCGCACACCCCGTAGACCACATCGTTCTCAGCACCGGCGTCCGCCCCAACGTCTCCTTGGCCCAGGACGCAGGTCTCGACGTCACCTTTGGCATCGTCGTCAACCATTACATGGAAACCAGCGCTCCAGACATTCTCGCAGCGGGCAACTGCACTGCGCAAAACGGCACCGGTGCGCTGCTTTGGAACCCGGCCTTCATGCAAGGCGACACCGCCGGACACAACGCCTTTGCGCACCGCGTCACCCTCCCCCCCATGGTGAGCCCCATTCATTTCAAGGCTGTGGGGTTTCCCCTGTTCATCATCGGGGACAGCGCCCAGGTTCTTCCCGGGCACCGCCACATTGAATCCGATACCCCGCAGACCTACCGCGCCCTCACCCTCACGCCAGAGGGACGCATCCACAGCGCGGTGTTCGCCGGAGATACCCAGCGCTATCCCCAGGTTGAAAGAGCCATCGCCACCGGGTACACCGTGCCATCCGCGCTCGCCCATGAGACCGATATCGAAGCCCTCATCTCCGCACTGGCCGCGCACACCCCCGCCCCCACTGCCTGGGCCTGCCGCACCTGCGGATACACCAGCGACGGACCTGTCGCCCCAACCGTTTGTCCGGTCTGCGCCGTAGGACGCGACCAATTTTGGGCGGCCTGATGGCACCGCGCACACCACATGCCATCGTCATCGGTGCTGGCCTCGGCGGCCTCAGCGCGGCCTTGCACTTGGCCAAAAAAGGCCTGCGCATCACCGTGCTTGAGAAACAACCCCGCGTCGGTGGTTACGCCCAAAACTACATGCGCAGCGGCTTCGACTTCGATGTCTCGCTCCACGTGCTGGCGGCCATGAACCCCGAGGGCGGTCTCTACCAGTTGCTCGACCACCTACAGGTGTTGCCCAAACTCGACATCATCCCGCACCACCCCATGTTCGCTGCGGAGTTTCCCGACGCCGAATACCACCTGCCCGCTCCAGCCGATCAAGCGGGGGCGTATCTCAAGCAGCGCTTCCCCGGCGAGGCGAAGGGCATCGACCAATACCTCGACACCGTGAAGCGCATCGTGGCCGACAACACCCAGCTCTTCTGGTCCGGCGACGTCGACATCCACAATTTCTTTCCGGCGCGCTTCTTCAAAAAGACTTACACCGACCTGCTCAACGATTGCACCCGCGAGCCCAAGCTTCACGGACTCCTCGGTCAACTGTGGCAATCCACGGGACTGCCCAATGATCTGTGCGCGGCCAACTGGGCGGCCGAGGTCTTCGGCTCGCACATCTTAAGCGGCAACTACTATTTGCGCGGTGGCGGCCAAGCCCTCTCCAACGCCATGGCCCGCACCATTCACGAGGCCGGCGGCACCGTTCGCACCAGCGCCCTGGTTACGCGTATCCGCCTCAAGGACAAGCGCGTCCAAGGCGTGGAACTCGCCACCGGCGAAGTACTGGACGCCGATTTTATCGTCGCCAACGCAAATCCCTTTGAAGTCTATTTCAACCTCATCGGCGCCGAGCACCTGCACCGCGCCATCCCCTTTAAGCTCAACCAGCTCGCGCTCTCGAGCTCGCTCATCACCATCTACTTAGGGCTCGATCGCCCCGGCAGCGATGCGGGCCTCACCGATCACACGCGCTTTATCAACTTCTCCTACGACAACCACGACGCCTATCGCCGCGCCCTCTCCGAACAATATGACCGCACAGACTACCTCGTCAGCGACTACACCGCTCCCGGCGGGGACACGCACCCAACGGAAAAAGGCATCGCACAAATCCTCGAGCTGGCCGACGGCGCTCCCTGGACCGATATCTCCCAGGAAGCCTACCGCGACAAAAAGCAGCGCGTCATCGACACCATTCTGCGCAAGGTCGAGCGCCGCTACCCCAAGCTCATCTCCGCCATCGAAGTCGTGGAAGCCGCCACGCCGCGCAGTCTGGCCCGCTACTCCCGCAACCCCAAGGGAGCGGTGTACGGATTTGCCCAAACCCCCGACCAGGCCGACAACTGGCGCATGAGCGTGGCCTCGGTGGTTGGCGGGCTCTACTTCGCCGGTGCCTGGGGCCGAGGCGGAGGCGGAGGCTACATGGGCACCATCGTCAACGGACGCGTGGCCGCCATGCAGGTGCTGAGCCGTGAACGCCTATCGTCCCTTGTCGACGTCCGCATTCCGGTGTGGACCGACGCCCATCCCGCACCCACCGCGACCGGCTCTTCCTCTGTCATGGTTGCGCCTGCCGATGCCGCAGCCGAAACACATCCCGCATACCGGGTCGCCCCCGAAGACCTCCACCCCACCGGAGAGTTGGCACCCCACGCCTGTTTGCGCCTCGCCGAAGCGGCCACTTCCGCCCACATCACTGCGCAGCGCGCCGCCCTTGCCCAGCTCTGGCCCAGTTTCGACGCCCAACGCCCCTGGCACACCGCCTTCTTCCAACTGCGCCTGCAGAGTGTGCCCTTTGTGGTGCTCCCCGCCCAAGGCGAGGTTCACACCGTCGTGGACTTCGAGGCCAAAGAACCCGGCAAAGGCAGCGTCGCCATCACCCTCACCGCGGCAAACAACCAAAAGATCGCCAGCGTCCAAGGACGCGTCCTCATCCGCCAGTTGCCCCAGCGGCCCGACACTGTGTGAAAACTATTTTTTGAACAAGGCGTGCAGATCGGCCAAGGCCTCGCTGCGGCTCTTCTTTTGCTCGCGGTCCCGCGACGGCGTTGGCCCGGAACCCATGCCGCGCCCTTCGTCGGTGCGCCCCGAGACATCGCGGCTGGGCGTCTCTTCGGCGCCTTCACCACCGGATGGCGGCGGGCGAGGGGAAAAGAAAGAGTCGGCGCGCGCCAGATCAGCGGCTTGTGAGCGAAAGCCGCCGCGCTCCGGGCGGGTGGGCAATGCCGAGGCGGGGATCAACGACAGGGCGATGCGGTTTTTTTCGGGGATGACATCGAGCACACGCGCATTGACGCTTTGTCCCACGCGCACCACCTGCGAGGGCTCCTCGACAAACTCCACCGCCAACTGCGAAATGTGGATCATGGCCTCGGTGGACAGGCCGATGTTTACGAAGGCGCCGAAGCGCGTGAGATTGGTAATGACGCCATCCACCATCATGCCGGGCTTGAGATCGCGCATGGTGCGCACCATGGGGTTGAGGCGCTTGGAACGCAGGTGGGCAGTGCGCGACGCCGGATAGCTTCGTGCCGCCGCACCGGGGGATGGGGCCTCCGCGTGCTTGAGCCCCAGGGTGGAGAGCAGCAGGGCTTCGTCGAGGGCGTCTCCGAGGGCCGCCGGATCGAGATCGGCGCTGTATTCGCCGAGCCCCAAAGATTCGGCAGACACCTTGGGCCACTCCCGTTTGGGGAACATGGCGCGTCGGCCGAGCACCACCGCGCTCTTCACCGCGGCAGATACCGGCATGTCGATTAAGTCGCGGGCCTCGCGCACAGCCGCGGGCAACACGCGCACCACGGGCACATCGCCCGCATCAGCCACGGCGTCATTTAGGGCGCGCAGGCGTTCTCCGTCGACGGCGTTGACTGGCAGCACCACGGCCTGGGGTTCGTGGGCAGCAAAGCACTGCGACAAGGTAGCGTGCCCATCTGCCGAAGCGGGCCACTCGTCGTGGGCCAATAGCTTTCCTTTGGCTGACAAGAGCGCGCAACCCACCGGACGGGTGGTGCCCCCCACGTAAAGGGCGAGCACTTTGTCCGCCAACAGCGGCGGGGCTTCAAAGAGGCTCATGTAGGCGCGCTGGGCGGTTTCAATGGCGGCGTCCATGGCGACTTGATCCATCTGGTGTCGCACTGTGGCGCGCAGGTCGTCCATGACCAGCTCGGCCAAAATGGCTTGCTCGGTGCGCCCCTGCGCCGACAGCCCCAAGGCGGGCATTGCCGCTCGCGCCTGCGTCAGCAGGTCGTCGTGGGGCAGCACCAAATCGATAATGAGTACGCCAGCGCGTTCGCCCCGGCGGGCCGCCAACCACGTGTAATTGCGCACTTCCGACAGGGGCTCTTTGGCAAAACAGGCGCCCTCAAACTGGGCGGCGTCCGGATGCGATGGATTGATGAAGGAGCACGTGGCCAAACTGCGCTGCACGGCGAGGGAGACGCAGGCGTTCCAGAGGGCCAAGTGGGCGTCCACGGCCTGGGTCCAGGCGGCCAAGTGCGGATATCCCGAGCGCTGACACATGCGCGCTACGCGCTCCAAGGCGTGCAGCTCGTGCGGCCAAGCGGTGTTTTGCAAGCTGGTGTCCGGCAGCGTGAGGCGCGACTGGGCCAAGGTGCGACGGGTTTCGCGAAAGGCCTTGCGCCACGCTTCGTACTGGATATAGGCCCGCGACAGTTTTTGCAGGTGCACCAGGGGAAACGCCGCCAGCAGGGGATCTTTGGTGGTGAGCAACGCCCGCATGGAGCGATGTTTTTCGAGGGCGCGCGCCAAACGGGACAGGGCCGCCCTATCGCATGTGTCGTACAGATCGCGGTTCAACCGCTTGAGCAGTTCAACAAAATCCATGTTTGCTTCTTGTATGGCCTCTCTATCAAGCCGAGATGGTCTGCATTCGCATTTCGCAGACGCCCAAAACCTTTGTTACTTGATTTCGCGCACGCAGCGCGCGCGACACTGACCCATCAAACGTAAAGGCAAATCGTTCACAGCGCCAGTGGTAATTCCAACTATTATACCGCTTTTGGGGCCCGCATCGGTGGAAGTCCACATCACCAATTCTTCGTGGGCGAGCTGCTTGCTGTGAAAGGCCGCCAAGGCCTCTTCCTGTGTGGGCAGGCGCCAATCGCGAAAGCCGCCCAGGTCCAATTGGCGACAATAGTTGATCGCGGCGGCGCGATCGATGTCCTTGCCGTTGTGTCCGCGTTGGACCATCAAGCCGGACACGGAGAAAAAGGGGTGCTCGGCTTCGGTATCCGCCGGCAATGGGACTTTGGCCTGTGCATCGCGACGTGCCTTTTCGGCCGCTAAAGCCGCCCGCGCTGCTGCGGCCACACACACGTCGTCCAGGCGACACCCCGGGTCTTCACAGTCCACCAGGCCATTGCCATCATTGTCGATCTGATCGTCGCAGTCGCCGTCGCGCGTGCCCTCCGGAGAGCGAGAACAAGCCGTCCCCAGCAGCAACAACACGACCGCAAAGAGCCCGCGGCTGACATGCTTCCCAAAACACCTTTTCATGACTCTTCTTCTTCCTCCTCGGTTTCATCATCATCGGACGCGGTGACCACTTGCGCAATCATTTGTCGCAGGCGCACCGGATCGATGGGCTTGGTCAAGTACATCACGTCCTCTCGTTCAAAAAAGGTCGCCACCTCGGGAATGTTGGCTCCGCCGGTCACAAAGACAAAGCGCGACAACAGCCAAGGATACTTCTGGGCCACAGCGTCGTACACCTCCTTGCCCGAGATGCCCGGCATGATGACGTCGCACAGCACCACATCGAAATCCTCCCCCGCCTCAAACAAATCCAAGGCGTCTTGGCCGCTGCCCACAATGGTCACGCGATGCCCCAGCAACATGCGCGAAATCGCGCGGGCCACCGAGGCGTCATCGTCGACGATGAGCAATTGCAGGACAGCGTTATCGCGCGCAGCCACCGGCTGTGAGAGGCGCGGACGGGCGAGCCAAATCTCTTGGGAGTCCGTCGTGCTGGCCGCGGGTCCCTGTGCCAAGGTAGGCAGGATCACATGGGCCGTGGTGCCGTCGCCAGGTGTGCTCGTAAAGCTCAACCGACCGTCGATGGTGGCCAAAATCGCCCGCACCACAAACAACCCCAGACCCGTGCCCCCTTCGTCGTGGCGGGTTGAAAAATAGGGTTCGCTCAAGCGCGCGAGCACCTCCTGGCTCATGCCGACGCCATTGTCGGAGATGCGCACTTCCAATTGACCCGGGTCTGTCATGTGGGTTGATACGATGAGGCGGCGCTGTGATTCTGGCACGTTTTGCATGGCCTGCATCGCATTGGAGATCAGGTTGATAAACACCTGGGAGAGGCGCAGGGCGTCGGCGTGCACCCGCGCGGTGGGCTCATAGTTCTTAATGATTTCAACGGCGGGCATGTGCTTCTGCACCGAGAAGCGAATGGCCCGCGAGAGTACTTTTTCGATGCGCAGAGACTCGGGCGGCATGCTCACCGGCAACACATAAGACCGCAGGTCTGCCACGACGCGCCGGATGCGCTCCACACCGTCGAGCACTTCATTAAAGACATGGGCGGTGTCCGATGGGATTTGATCCTCGGCGAGGGCGTCGCGCAGGTACTCGACATTGGCCCGCACGTAGGTGAGCGGGTTGTTGATCTCGTGCCCCACACCTGCGGCCAATTGCCCGATGGCCGCCAAGCGGTCGGAGTGAAACAACGCCTCGCGGGCATCGTCGCGCTCTCGGGTGCGATCGGCCACCACGCGCTCCAGGGCCTGACTGGTGTCCTTGAGCTGCAGGGCGTCGTGCATCACCTTGCGCAGGCTTTCAACGATAAGCATGAGGGCCATGGCCACCAAGCCGAACTCGGCCAGCAGGGGGAAATCGATGAGCTGCGACACCCGGGCCCACTCCAGGCCAGCAAAGAGCAACAAGAACGAAAACCCCACCATGCGGATGAGCGCCCCGGTTTCCTTGTACAGCACGTCGCGAACAAATACCGACAAGGGCAAGAACAGGAGTGACACAAAAAAAAGACCCGCAGCATTGCCCACCCAGTGGTTGTGCAGGTGATACAAATATGTGGCGGTCGGCGACGGCGTCCACTCCAAATGAAAATAGGCCCCGGGTATGAAGGCCGTCACCCCCAGCAGCAGCGACAATACCGTGAGCCAACGCATGGACTGGGGAAGGCTGCGGGCCGCGCCTGGCCAGGACTCGCCCTCTTCTGCAAAGGCAAAGAACAGCCACCCCGATATGTGCAGGGATACGGTGAAGTAAGCAAATGCATAACCGAAGTGATGCCACAGCAGCGAAGCGGGTTTCAGTTGTAGCCAGATGCTCGTAGCGGTGTACAGGGCACCTGAAAACACGATGAGCGACAGAAAACGCGTCCGCCCCCAACCGGGGATGCGCTGCATAATAAGAAAAACAGCGCTGAGCATCAGCAGCAGGCTCAGGGCGACAATGGAGAGCAAATCCT
>JAAYKL010000104.1 GCA_012522445.1 Myxococcales bacterium
CCGAAGCTGCTCACCGCAGCGCATCGGGCGCAGGCAAAATCGGCAACGCGGCCATCGACAAAGTGTACCTGGCCCTCCACAACCGCCTGCAGGACACCGTGTTCACCGGCTACAACGACGTGCAGGGCGAGGCCCGCGCAACCGCCATTGTGCAATCCGGCCAAGAGGTATCCGAGGCCACCGCGGGGCAAGACGCCGAGGTGGTGCTCGACGCGACGCCCTGTTACGCGGAGTCCGGCGGGCAGGTAGGCGACACCGGTGAGCTGCGGTTTCCGGCGGGCACATTGCAAATCGCGGACACCATCAAGCCCGTCGCCGGGCTCATCGTTCACCGCGGCCGCGTCACAGCGGGGCGCATTCAGGTGGGCGACGCCGTGCAGGTCCAGGTCGACGTGCAGCGCCGCAAGGACATCGCGCGCCACCACACGGCCACGCACCTGTTGCATTGGGCCATTCGCACCACCCTGGGCAGCCACGCCACGCAAAAGGGGTCCCGCGTAGCGAACGACGGCCTGCGCTTCGACTTCTCGCATTTCGAGCCCCTCTCGCCCGCCGAGCTCGACACCATCAGCCGCTTGGTCAATTTGAAGGTCCTCGAAAACCACCCGGTGCAAACCACCGAGACCACCGCCGATGCGGCCAAGGCCCAGGGCGCCATGGCCATCTTCGAAGAAAACTACGGCGACGTCGTGCGCATGGTGTCGGTGAGCGAAGACAGCCGCGAGCTCTGCGGCGGCACCCACGTCGTGCGCTCGGGGGACATCGGCCCCTGCTACATTATCTCCGAAGGCGGCATTGCGGCGGGCGTGCGGCGCATCGAAGCCGTGTGCGGACGCGCGGCCATCGACTGGTACCTGGGGCAATCCGCCGAAGTGGCCAAGGCAGCGGCGGCCCTGAAAACCAGCCCGTCCCAATTGGTGCCCCGCGTCGAAAAACTCCTCGCCCACGAAAAAGATCTCCTCAAGGAAATCGAACGCCTCAAGCGCGAGATGGCCAATGCCGGCGGCGCCACCGAGACCGTACGCGACATCAAAGGCATCAAGGTGTTGGCCAAGCGCTTGCCCACCGGCGACCCGGCCACCCTGCGCGACAGCGCGGACACCCACCGCCAAAAACTCGGCTCTGGGGTGGTTTGCCTTGGCGGCCTCAACGGTGATAAAGTGGCGCTGGTGATCGCGGTGACCCCGGACTTAACGGATCGCCTGAGCGCCAGAGAACTCATCGGTCAACTGGCGCAAACCATCGGCGGAAAGGGTGGCGGGCGCCCCGACCTGGCCCAGGCGGGCGGCACCGACGCGTCGAAACTCGACGAGGCCATTGCGGGCATTTTTGCAGCGATTGAAAACACAGAATTTTGACCAAGTAAGGGTGCAACTGCCGTGACAAAAGCAACCACAGAACCCCTGGCCATTCGGGCAAAGCTCGGCTACGCGACGACAGCGGTATTCATTGAGAAGTTCGGCCCCAACGTGTCTCAAAAGGGCTTCTTTCTCAAGACCAAGGCCCCCAAGCCCCAGGGAACATCTCTGCGTTTTTTGCTGCGCATCGATGACGACACCACGGTGCTGCGCGGCATTGGCACAGTGGCGTGGGTGCGCGAGAGCGACATCGACGGCAAGCCTGCGGGCATGGGCATTCGCTTCGATCGCGTCGATGCGGCCACGCGCGACATCATTCGGCAGATCGCCGCCCACAAACAGGCGAACAACATCGCGGGTCCCTCGCGCTATTCCGAGGCGCCCGAAGCGGTGACCGAGGTCGACTTGCAAGACGTCGATTCACTGCTCGCAAATTTGTCAGGGGCGCCTGAAGCCGAGGCGGAAGAAGCAGAAGCGGCGCGCAAAGCGGAAGAAGCAGAAGCGGCGCGCAAAGCCGAAGAGGCAGCGGCGCGTAAGGCAGCCGAAGAGGCAGCGGCGCGTAAGGCAGCCGAAGAGGCAGCGGCGCGTAAGGCAGCCGAAGAGGCAGCGGCGCGTAAGGCAGCCGAAGAGGAAGCGGCGCGTAAGGCAGCCGAAGAGGCAGCAGCGCGTAAAGCAGCCGAAGAGGCAGCAGCGCGTAAGGCAGCCGAAGAGGAAGCAGCGCGTAAGGCAGCCGAAGAGGCAGCAGCGCGTAAGGCAGCCGAAGAGGCAGCAGCGCGTAAGGCAGCCGAAGAGGCAGCAGCGCGTAAAGCAGCCGAAGAGGCAGCAGCGCGGGCCGCACAAAAAGTGGCCCAGGACTTGGGCAAAATCGAAGCCGACGATTTCGAAATCGACGACGTGATCTCGGCCTTTGACACCATCCAGGTCGCAGAGCAGGTCGCCCCAGAAGTGCCCGGTGGACAAATCAAAATCACCGCCGCTGGCATGGATGATGGGGTGCGCTTCGAAGTGTCTTCATCGGCTGAGTTCGACGCTTCAATGGAGGCGGTTGCGGCTCCGGCTCCGGCTCCGGCGGTTGTTCCAGCCCCCGCATCCGTTCCGGCGCCCCCGGTCGCTTCAGTCCCCGCATCCGTTCCGGCGCCCCCGGTTATCCCGTACAGCGACACCGCCACTGCTGATGAGGCGTTTTTCTTCTCGGACGGCGACGAGATTGAGGAACTCTCGTTTTCGGACGGCGACGAGATTGAGGAGCTCTCGTTTTCAGACGGCGACGAGATTGAGGAACTCTCGTTCTCAGACGGCGACGAGATTGAAGAACTCTCGTTTTCTGACGGCGACGAGATTGAGGAACTCTCGTTCTCAGACGGCGACAATATTGAAGAACTCTCCTTCTCGGAAGAGACGCCCTCCGCTGTGGAGAACGCCATCTCTGACGCGACACCCAAGCCGCGCGTCACCACCGGTGGCTGGAGCGAGGCGTTGTTTTCGGCAGATATCCATGAAGCCGAAGCCGATCTGGCCGCGGTCGCGTTTGCCTCCGACATGGGCGCCCTCGACGAAATTGAAAACCCCGACACCTACCGCATCGATGCCGCAAGCGACGATCCCATGGCCGCTTTTATCGATCGCGCCGCCTCGGAGACGCGGATGCCCAAGTCGCCCACGGCACCGCTCATGTCGACCGATGAAACCCTGGACACGGCCATCGAAGACATGTTCGCGCCCGGTGCGTTGATGCCGGGTGCCGCCAAATCTTCGCCCGAACCAGTGTTGGACGAGGCCCCCGACGCCCTGCCCGACGACGCCCTGCCGCCCTCCTTGGCTGCCCACGTCATGCGCCGGCGTTCGCTGGCACCTCCGCCGCCCATGCCCGAAGAGTCTGTGCCTCCCCTGGCACCCAAGCCCTCCTGGCCACCCGAGGATTACGTGCCCGACGACGATGACGACTTGGATTTCCCACCCAAACGCCGCGGCCTGTTTGGCAAAATTTTCGGCAAAAAATAGCGCGCAAAAAACCGTTGTGATGTGGACTGCCTGTTGGACTAGGGCAAGGCCTGCGCCGCGCTGAGAATGCGTGGCACATTGGTGGTGCCGTCCTGCGCGACGTCGGCCACGACGATGCAGTCAAAGGCCGCGCGCAAGAGGGTGGCGCTCTCGTCGTGTGTCGCGACGATGCCGCACCGCAGCAGGCCGCTAGAGAGTTCGGCCGGGAGCGACGCGACTTGGGTGGCGGGCAACTCGGCGATAAATCCTGGGTGCGATGTGGCACAGGCCAGGATGCCGGGCGCGTCTTCCCAACGGGCGCTGCGGGCGACGAGCCATTGGGGTGTCAGGGTGGCGGCGTGGTCGAGCAAGCTGCCAAAGGCGTTCGCGCATACCGCGGCGCCATCGGCCTGGTGGGGTGAGAGGGCGATGCGCGCGGGATCATTTTGTGCGCCCAACAGCGGCATGTCTTCGACGCAAATGGCGGTGTGGTCGCGGGGCAAGAGGGACAGCAACTCGGTGGTGACAAAGAGGCGCTGGGGAGCGGGCCCAACCACCAGGAGGCGTTGGCGTTTTTGCAAGGCGCTGTCCAGGGCGTCGCGCACCGCCTGGGGCCAGGAAGATGCTTTCGCGGTGTGGCGCAGCACAAGGGCCGAGCGCTGTGCGGCCGTGGGCGACAATTGCGCCGTGACTAGGGCGCCGTTTTCGAGGCGGTAACGCGACAACCCCGGTGCGCCGGGCACGTCGGTTTTTTGCAGGCCAGCGGCCAAGCTGCGAATCGCGGTGTCGACTTGCTCGGGCGGCAAGTCGGTGTCGGCGCGCTGCCAGCCCGCAGCGGTTTGCCAATGGACCGCGCCGTCGTCGCACAGGCGGATGCCCAGCAGCGCGGGGTCGGCGAGCCAGGCGTTGAGCGGTCCCCAATCGGCGATGGCCAGCAGCGCCTGAAAGAGCATCTCGTCGGGGTTGTCGTCGCTTGAGAGTTGGTCGCGGCGCGCCAGGTCTTCGATGAGGCTGCGCAGGACGATGCGGAGCTGTCCCACGGTGGCCGGCTCTAAGGCGCAGGGCAGGTTGGCGCGGTCGATGCGTTTGATCTCGACGGCGGCGTAATCGAGCAGGTGCGTGTGGTGGGCGCCCACTGCGGGCATTTTGGCCGTGGATGCAGGCGTGGCGTCGGCCTGGATCAGCGGCACATCGTCGGGCGCAGCGGATGGCGGCATTGGCGCCGCACCGGAAGGCCTTGGCGGGGCCACGGGTTTGGGCGGAGCGACCGCAGCGGGTTTGGGCAGCGTCGCAGCGGGGCGTGGCAAGGAGGCGCCGGGCTGTTGCGGCACCGATGAGGGGCGGGGCAGGGAGACAGCGGGCGCGGGCGGCACCGATGACGGCCGGGGCAGGACCGTGGCTTCGGGTACGGGCACGGGCGGCGCGGCGGCTTCGGCTTTCAACCGCGGGCGGGGAATGGGGGGCGGCACCACCGAGGGGCGCTCACCGGCGACGGCATCTGCGGCGATGAGCTCGACGGCCAAGATGAATTCGCCGACGTAGATTTTGTCCGCGGGGGTCACCGGAGTCACCGCGGTGATCTTGCGACCGTTGACATAAGTGCCGTTGGTGCTGCCCAAATCTTCGATGCGAAACTCGTCGCCAAGGTGGGTGATGCGGCAGTGCTCTTTGGAGACATTGCCCCGGGTGAGCACCACGTGGTTTCCCTGTACGCGTCCGACGCTTACCGCGGATTCTTCAAATTCGAGACGGCGTTTTTGGCCGCCCTTTTCGGTGACAATAATGGCAAACATTTGTACCTCGCTTTGGGGCATTGGGGGGTTATGTGTGCTGCCCCGCAAACCACGAAAAGAAAGTGTCGAGTGCGGTGCGACGCTCGGGAGACAGATAATCGAAATTGCCGCCGCGGTCGCTGATCTCCCAGAAATCCCGCGATGTGACCTTGGCCAGCTCTTCTTGGATGGAACGCAGTCGCCCGGGCAATTCATCCCGCATGTCTTCGAAAATGATTTTGGCCCGCGCCATGTCGCCGCAGGAGATGAAGTAGGCGGCGAGTTTCACCTGGGCCTTGCGGACACCGCGCAGCGAGGCTTCTAAGGCGTGTCCCTCTTCGGCCTCTTTGTCGACGTCGAGGAAAATGCCCAGCAGGTCGTCGGTGCACGGCGCGGATTTTTGGTGGGCCATCTCGTTTAAATCGCACAGATCGTAGGCGGCGGTCTCGAGCACAAAGGAGAGCCCCGAGGCGAACCCGAGCTGGCCGTAGTACTTAAAACGCTCGGCGATCTCGATGGCCACGGCGCTTTGTCCCTTGGCGATGGCGGACTCGCCCAGCAATCGGTACTGGTTGAACACGTTGTAGGCCGTGCGGAGATCCTTGGCGTTGATGGTGGCGCGCATGTAGGTGTTGAAAAACTTTACGCAGAGCATGACCACCGGCGCGTCGTCGTTTTGCATGGCCACCTCGGCGATGCGGCGCGTGTTGATGGCGATGAGATAATTGATGTCGCGCATGCGGTTGATGGCCTCGCCGTACAGGGTTTGGAACTGGCGCAGCACCTTCATCTCGAGCCAGTACCGGTCGTTGGCGATGTCGGCGATGGCGTCCTTGTGCATGGAGACGAAGTCGGGGTTCTCCTGGATGGCGGACTCTAGGGCGAACCAGTCGGCGTGCAGGCGCGACTTCTCGTTGATGTAGGTCGACACCAGGCTGCCCAGGGTGTTGACCGCCTCCATGCAGACGACTTTGTCTTTGTTTTCGATGGCGCCGCTGGCCACGTCGGCGAGCTGTTCGATGCCCGTGACCACGAGTTGTTTTTTGCGGCAGCGCCGGGCGTATTTGCGCGACTCGGGGGTGCCGCCCCGGCGGATGGCGGTGAGCACTGAGGCCGCCATGCGGTAGATGATATTGTGCGGGTTGAGGAAGTTAAAGACGAAGGCGAAGTAGGGCAGGAGCAACAGCAGGCACAGCACGGTGAAGGCGATGGTGATGCGGGCGGCCAGGGTGGGCAGGGCGAGTCCGGAGACCGTGGTGACCGCGGCCCAGATGCAGAGCACGCCGGTGACGACAAAGAAGCCGAGCACCGAGATGTTGACCAAGGACGAGATGAAGAGCTCGGTGATGCGCGCGGTGTAGCGGTTGGAGGCCAGCTCGACGATGATGGCCACCACCGTAATGGAAATGCCCAGGATGCCGGCGATGACTTCGGGCAAGCCGCCCAGGGAGCCTTCGGCGATGCTTTGGGCGAAGGCCTCCGACAGGGTGAGGGGCGAGGGCCAAATGTCGACGAGGAAAAACACGCCGCAAAACAGGGCGCTGAGGGTGGCGTATAGGGCGAAAGCCGCCAGCGGGCCGCGGAATCCGGTGTCTTTGTGAGCGTGGGGTTTCATGGGGTGTCGATTATGCGCGCTCGCCCTGCGGGCGTCAATCCTTCCCCGGTGGTGCAGGCGCCCGGCAAATGCCCGGAGGTTTTCCCGAATCTTTCCCGAATCACTCTGATGGCCGTCTCGAATCACTCTCCCGAATGACTCTGAACGCCGTTCGTTTTCGCGTGGCAAAGCGAGTGCTCGGGGCGGGTGGCGCCAGGAAGTGGCGTTGTCCCCACAATAGCGCAAATCCAACTTGACGCGACCAAGGCGCACACATATTCTCCGCCGCGGAGAGTTGGCCGAGTTGGTCTAAGGCGCACGATTCGAAATCGTGTGAGGGTGAAACCTCCGAGGGTTCGAATCCCTTGCTCTCCGCTCTTGTGCGTTGCCATGCGCCGCACCGGTTCTTTTACATTGGCTCGATTTTGAAGGGACGCCCATGCGCGTCTCCTGAAAAATACTGGAGAGATGACCGAGTTGGCCGAAGGTGCACGACTGGAAATCGTGTGTACCGAAAGGTACCTGGAGTTCGAATCTCCATCTCTCCGCACCGAAAACCCCGTCAGCCCCTGTGCCTGTCGGGGTTTTTTTTTGTCTTGTGGGGCATCGGAGGCGTTGGGCGCCATTTCGTGAGCCGCATTTGGGGGTCGGGCGACTTAAAGGGTATGATGCACAGTAGCATGCGCACATCTCAGCCCCGAACCTTGACGCCCATCGTCCTCCCCGGCGATCGCTTTGGCGATGACGACGCGGCGTTGCTGCGGGCGCTCAAAGCGGGCGACATCCACGCTGCATCGCGGTTTTACGAGCGCTATGCCAATCACATCGCCCGCGTACTCACGCGCATTTTGGGGCCTGACAGAGAGCTGGCCGATTTGATCAACGACACGTTTTGTGCGGCCTACGCGTCGGTACACCGCTTAAAAGACAGCGCCAAAATGAAGGCCTGGATAACGAAGATCGCCGTGCACGTGGCCCGGAGCTGCATTCGAAAGCGGCAGCGCCGCCGGGTGCTCTGGTTTCGCTACGAGTCGGATTACAGCGAACCGCTACACGTGCCCGAGCCCGCAGATCCGGATGTCAACGATGCCCTCAGCGCCGTACAGGCGGTTTTGACCAAGATGTCGCTGGAGAACCGCATCGTGTTTTCGCTGCGTTTCATCGAACAATTAGATCTGAGCGCTGTCGCCGAAGCCTGTGGTGTCTCGCTGGCCACGGTAAAACGGCGCATCCAACGCGCAGAAGGGGAGTTTGCCGCGTTGGCCCGCAAACACGATTGCTTGGTGGAGCGCATGGCGCGCACCGAGAAATGGGAGTCGCGATGACGAAAATGAAATCATTATTGGCGCAGATGCGGCAGGCCCAAGACGCGTGGATGGCCCACAGCGGCGCCGTCGACGAGGGCCGAGATTCCTTTCTGCAACAGGTGGCTTCCCGGTCACAGCGCGCTGCGTTTCGGGTGCGGTGGACACCGCTGGCGTTGGCGGGTGCGGGTGCGGCGGCGATGTTGCTCGTCGGCGCTTTGTGGTGGCTGCTGGGCGGTGCTCAGCCGCTCGACGTCACCCCGGATGCCGCCCATTGGTACCAGGCCACGGCCGATGCGCCGCTGCCATTGCATTTCGACAGCGGCGACGAAGTCGTGCTCTCGCCGGGGAGCGCGGCGCGCATTGCCCACAACGGCGACGAACACGCGGTGATGATGCTGGAGCGAGGCCGCGCCGAATTGCACGTCGTCCACCGCACCAATACGCAGTGGCAGGTCAATGCGGGGCCCTTTGCCATCGTGGTGACGGGCACGCGCTTCGAGACCACCTGGATTCCGGAGACCGCGCACTTCACGGTGACCATGCGCGAGGGCCGGGTGCGCATCAACGGCCCCATGCTGCCGGAATCTCAAGAGGTGCGGGACAACCAGGTGCTGACCGTGTCTCTGCAAGAACACCGCTTTTCCCTCGTGGACCCCGGCCTCGCAACGGCGCAGGCGCAGCGCGATGCGTCGGGAGATGCCGCACCCGCTGAAGCGCTTTCACCCACCGACGCAGCAGCGGCGGACGAACAGATGCCCGACGAGGATGCCGTGCACCGCGACGCGTCCTCGAAGATCGCCCCGGCGCTCTGGGTGTCCCAAGCGCGCAAAGGGCGTGCGAGCGCGGCCATGGCGTCGGTGAAAGCCGAAGGGGTGGCGTCCGTGCTGCGGCGCGCCACGCCGAACGAGCTGTTGCTGTTGGCCGATACGGCGCGCTTAACCCGCGATGTCGCCCTGGCGGAGCGGGCCTATCACCGGGTGCGCGAGCGTGCGCCCCACACGGGCGATGCCTATACGGCTGCTTTTTCGCTGGGAAAGATGGCGTTTGATGTGTCGGCAAAGTATTGTGAATCTGCCCGCTGGTTCGAAACCTATCTCGACGAGCAAAAGCACTCCAGTTTGCGCCGGGAGGCGATGGGCAGATTGATGGAGGCCAGACAGCGATGCGGCAACAGCACGTCGGCACAGGACGCCGCCCGGCGTTATCTCCAGGCATATCCCGATGGGCCCCATGCCCCGGCCGCCCAAAAACTGCTGGGCGCCGCGCCGGCCAACGACATGTGATCGCACCCTCGTTTACCGCACCGCCGCTGTGGCGGGTTTTCCTCTTCGCGTTGTTGGGCGCTTTGGGAATTTGTGTCCACCTGCAGGCCAGCGCCATCACGCACATGCCCGATGTCGAAGACGCCGAAGGACACGCGGATGTGGCCCTGTACATCGATGGCGATATCCGCGCGACGCTGTTGCAGCGCCTGGAGATGGAGCTGGCGCAGTTGGGCTTTTTCGTGCGCGCGGTGGTGCTGGTCTCCCGTGCGGATGACGCCGATCTCACGGCGATTGCGCGCCATGAATCGGTAAACGTCGCGGTGTACCTCGACACGACCGAAGGGCGCGTCGGCGTGCGGTTAGACGACGCACCGCAAGGGCGGGTGTTGCTGCGCTGGACGCACGTGCACGCGGGCGAGGAGTCCGCAGAGGCCCTGGTGGCGACCACGGCGGCGGAGTTGTTGCGGGCGAGCCTCATTGAGTTTCGCTACCGAGAAGCGGCCGTGCCCCCGGCAATGACGCCCGATGTCGCGCCGTCGTCCTCCGAGGATGTCCCGGACAGCGCCGCGTCGGAGGCCCCTGGCATGCGCCGCCGGGAGGTGTTGTTTTTCGGAGCGGGGCTGGGCGGCGTGTGGGCGCACTTTAAAGGACCGGGTGCCTTGGCGATGCAGACGTCGCTGGATGTCGCTCCCTCACCCCATTGGCGCGTCGGCGTTGTCGGCGTGTTGCCCCTTTTGGCGGCGCGGCAGGCAACGGCCCAGGGCGATGTCCGGGTATCGCCGTGGCAGGTGGCGCTGCGGGGCCAGTGGCTGCCCACCGATCCGCTGCGGCGCGTTCGCCCGGTATACGGCCTGGGCGTCGGGGCTGTGTTTCACGTGGTGGCGGGACAGGCACCGGCGTCGCATGTCACCGCGCACACGGAACGCCTCCTCGCCCTGTCGGCGCAAGCCAGCATCGGCCTGCAGGTGCGCCTGAGCGGCATTTGGTCGCTGCGGGGCACGGGGGATGTGGGCGTCGCCCTCTGGCCCAACCGCGTGGTGGTCGCCGACGCGGCACCCACGTATCTCAGTCGGCCGTGGTTGTCGCTGTGGCTCTCGGCGCAGGCCGTGTTGTGGTAAAAATAATCATGAAGATGACGAAGGCGATGAAGAGATGGACAGCGCGTGGTGTGGGGCTTGGGCTCCTGGCGTGGGCTTGGCTTGGGCTCGGCATGGCCTGCAACGGATACACCGCCCATCCGCTGCGACTGGGCGACGAGGCATCGGACAGCGACACCGCGCCGGAGACGCCCACATCCACCGAAACGTCCACCGAAACGTCCACCGAGACCGAGCC
>JAAYKL010000105.1 GCA_012522445.1 Myxococcales bacterium
ACAAATAGTGTATTCTTCTTCACGACCAACTCCCTTCGTATGTAGCTCTGTGCTACGTTTTTCAACATTCGCAGTATAACCTACGATTTTGCGATCGGAGTTGGTCGCTCCATACTGACTACGGCGAATATATCAATAAAACGGTATGTTGGGCGGTGTATGCGCGGGCGGGCGGCGGCATGTAATGAACGCAACGAAAGAGAAAACGCAACGAAAGAGAAAACGCGACGAAAGAGGAAACGAAACAAAACGAGGCGAGACGAAACGACGGCAAGGCGAAACGGAACGAAACGCGGGGCGAAACGAAGGCGAGAACGGAACGAGGCGAAGCGAAACGAAGGCCGAAACGAAACGGAACGAAACGGGGCGTTTTAGTTTTCACTATCGGTCGGGGGGGGGGGGGGCGGTGTCGGGGGCATCGTCGGGGAAGACGACAAATTGCTCCTCTAGCCACCCAGTCTTGTCCCCCACCGATATCTGCAGCCACTTCCCGCGTCGCACCAACACCATGACCTCTACATCCTTTTTGATCGGCTGCATCCTCTCCCCCGCAACTTCGGTCCGCAGATTGACAAAGCGCTTTGCCTTGATCTTTCCCACCTTGTTGACCTCGACATTGTGCAGCCGTGTCCAATCTGGCGAAAAACTCAACACTTCACCTTCAGTCCGTTTGTCAAAGGCATCCTCCACCGCGGCCTTTAATTGTACGGATGTCATCATGGGCACCATCTCGCGATAAACAGCGCCGATATTGTCAAAACTCAATGTAAACGATCTCTTTTCACCGGGCAGCCAAGGTGTGTTTGCGTCCACACTGGGTTCGAATTTGGCCATTAGCAAATTGCGTTTCGAAAACTCTTGGTCTTCATCGAATTTCAGCAACAATTCTCCCTGAATATAAATAGAAACAATTGGGGTGTTGGATTGATTGAGCAAAGTACCGCGGACTGGTAACTTAATGCCTTTATCTGTTTTGATATGTTCCCCATCCCAATCGGTCCGATAAGAAACGTCTTCGAAGAGCTCATAAGAATAGTCTTCTACTTTAATTGTTTCTATCCCTGGTGATCTTACGCCGTATCGTTTGCCCAAAGCGCGATCGGTCACTAGGTTTTTGATCGTTTGGTTCTCCAAGTCGACTTCATAGAAATCGCCGGTCACCGTGCCGGGCTCGGGGCCTGCGGTCACATAGCTCACCAGGTAAACGTTTTCTCCGCGCTTATCGACCCGCCAGGTGTAGCTCTTTCCGGGGTCTTCGGCTCTTTTTCGATCTTCGATGGTGATCCTTTTGCCCGCATTGGGACCCAGCGAAACGGTAGAGCTGGTGTGCTCTTTGACCATGTGGATGATTTTTTGCCGTTCGACGATGGACACCACCGGGCTATCGTCATCCAGTTTGGTTACCAATTCGAAGACGACCACAAACACAAGGGGAGCCAATATAAAAATACCGGCCAACCATCCCAATACCTTTAACACTTTTCTTCCGATTGATTTTTGATCAGACATTGTGTTTCTCCTTTGCGTTATTTGTTTGGCGGTATGGGCGCCTTTATGGCTGTTGCCAATTGGGCGCTTGAAATGGGTTGCGTTCCCATCTGCCGTTCATGTCTTGAATATTAGCAGGCGACACGGACAGTTTTTGTCTGCTCCGCGATATTTTTTTGCCAGGGTGCGGCGGTGAAATAGGGCCGGTGGGACCCGTAGGACCCGTAGGACCGATGAGACCGGTGGGATGCCGCGCCAAAAATCTGCACAAAAAGAATCTTTTTTGCACTCAGCAGGAAACTTTTTCAAAAAGCGGCCGATGTATCAGTAGCGGACACGCAGGTGGCACCCCAACGAAAAAATGAATCCAACAACGCGAGAGAAAGGGCGGATACGGGGATACCGCTTTCGCGACGAAGCGATCAGCGGAAATTGCCACGTTGGGGCGAGTGATTTATGATGGTAAGCGAAACCAAACCGCTGCGCGAAACCAAAACCGCTGCACTGGAGCCCCCATGTACCGACTCATCGCCTTTTTGCTCGCCGCTGCCATCGGCGCCCTGGCCGGCTGGCAGGTCTTTGTCAACTTCAAGCAAATCCACATGGACTTCTTCGTGACGCTGGGCGCCACCGCCGGCGTGGGACTGGTGGTGACGCTGCTGTTTTACCTGCCCCTGTTTCGCCACATCGCCGACGCCATCCACGATCACTTCTCCACCATCCACGCGCGCCTCACCGCCAAAAAAGCCGGCCTGGGCTTCGACCACATTCCCGAGCGCGGACCCGCCCAGCGCCGCACGGGCAGCCGCATCAAATCGCCCTGTGGCATCTGCGGCGGTCCCGGGGGTCCCGTCTGCGAAAAGTGCCGCGTCCGCATGAGCCGCATCTAGCCACGCGCACCGCGCCGCATCTCCCCGTTGGCTCGCCAAAATGCGCCCCAAACCCGATCCCAAAAGAAAATTGCAATTGCCACTGTAAATTGCCCAGAAAATGATTATGAAGACATCGGAGTGCTGCGGCACCGTCCGCTGAATCCAAAACTGAGATGGCCCCTGAGGCTGAAAGGAAATAGGTGATCTTAATGTTGCATGTAACCGATGAAGCAAAAGCCGAGATCGTCAAGGCCCTCGACGGCAAGGGCGACGACCCAGTGGTGCGCGTGTTTGTCGCGGGATACGGCTGCGGTGGCGCGTCCCTGGGCCTAACCATCGACGAGCACCAAGAAGGCGACATCCGCGTGGATTTCGACGGCTGCTCCGTGGTCATGGAATCCGAACTCGACGTCGAGATGAGCGGCGTCACCGTGGACTACCGCAATTCGGAAAACGGATCCGGCTTTATCCTAAAACCCGGCCGGGTACAGAGTGGCTGTGGTTCCTGCTCCTGCCATTGACCCGCACCTAACAAACCCCACCCGCGCCGCCGCCGCCCCCGACGATGCCACGCCATCGCTGCGGGACGCGGTGGTGCTGGTGACCGGTGCCAACAGCGGCATTGGGTTTGAGACCGCCAAGGAGCTCGCGCGGTTGGGTGCCCAGGTCGCGCTGGCCTGTCGCAACGGAGACGCCGCCCAAGAGGCCGCTGCCCGCATCAACGCACAGCATCCGGCCCACGCCCCAACGGTGTACGCCCTCGACTTGGCGCGCCTCGACAGCGTCCGCGACTGCGCCCGCCGCTTCGCCGACGACCACCCGCAGCTCGACCTGCTCATCAACAACGCCGGCGTCATGATCCCGCCGCTGGGCCGCACCCAAGAGGGCTTCGAACTGCAGATGGGCGTCAACCACCTGGGGCATTTCGCCCTGACGGCGCACCTGTTTCCGCTGCTCGCCCGCGCCCCGCAGAGCCGCGTGGTCACCGTGGCGAGCCTGGCGCACCGCCTCGGACGCATCGACTTCGACGACCTGCATTGGGAGCGCCGCAAGTACAAGCGCAGCGCGGCCTACGGCGCCAGCAAACTCGCCAACCTGCTGTTCGCCTTCGAGCTCGACCGGCGGTTGCGACGCGCCAATTCACCCGTGCGCTCGGTGGCTGCTCACCCGGGCTGGACCGCCACGCCCCTGATGCGTCACGCCAGCCCCATATCCTTCTTCGGCGCCCTGGCCATGAAGCCCCCGCAAGGCGCCCTGCCCACGCTGCACGCGGCCCTTCACCCTGCGGCCAACGGCGGCGACTACTTCGGGCCAAACAAACTGTGGGGCCTCCGCGGCAAACCCGGGCCGTCCACCGCCAGCGACGACGCGCACGACGAAGCGCTCGCGGCACGCATGTGGCAGGTCTCCGAGGCCCTCACCCACACCGCATTCGCCATCCCCCAATAACTTTTGCGAGGAGCATTTTCATGACCCGTCACATCGAATCATTTATGAAACCCGGCGCCGATTTTCTGGGCAGCCGCTACCCCATTATCTGCGGGGCCATGAGCTGGGTGAGCGACGCCAAGCTCGTGGCCGCCATGGGCGACGCCGGCGGCTTTGGCCTACTGGCCGGGGCCAACGCACCGCCCGAGGTCTTCCGCGACGAGATCCTCAAAACCCGGGAGCTGACCCAGGCCCCCTTTGGCGTCAACCTGATCACCGTGTCGCCCAACTACGCCAGCCAGCTCGACATGGTCTGCGAGATGGACTGCAGCACCATCGTGTTTGCCGGGTCGTTTCCCAAAGAGAAGGAGATCAAGCGCGCCAAGGAGAGCGGCGCCAAGGTCATCTGCTTTGCGCCCACCGAAGCCCTGGCCCACAAGCTCATCGCCATGGGCTCCGACGCCCTCATCCTCGAGGGCTCCGAGGCCGGCGGACACATCGGACCGGTGGCCCTCACGGTGCTGCTGCAGCAAATCCTGTTCCGCGTCGACACGGTGCCGATTTTCACGGCGGGGGGCATCGCCACGGGCGAGATGATCGCCCACATGTTCATGATGGGAGCGGCGGGCGTCCAGCTCGGCACGCGCTTTGTCATGTCCCGCGAATGCACGGCCCACTACAAGTTCAAAGAGGAGTTCCGCAAGGCCCGCGCCCGCGACGCCGTGGCCACGCCGCAGTTCGACCACCGCCTGCCGGTCATCCCGGTGCGCGCCCTAAAAAACGCCGGCACCGCCGAGTTCTCCAAGCTCCAGCTCTCCTTGATGTCGCGCCTCGAACGCAACGAAATCTCCCGCGAGGACGCCCAGTACGAGGTCGAGCACTACTGGCTCGGGGCCCTGCGCCGCGCCGTGGTAGATGGCGACGTGGATCACGGCTCCCTCATGGCCGGGCAATCCGTGGGCCTCATGGACGACATCAAATCGCTCAAAGAGATCATCGAGGAATTCCTCACCGACGCCGAGGCCACCATCCTCAAATTGAAACAGCGCATCTGCACCCCGTAAATTTCCCTTGTCTCGCGGGGCCCTTGTCCTGCGTCCACCCCGTCAGCATATGTTTTCACTGTAAAAAAACGCTGTCGCAAAACCGTTTTTTGGTACCGCTGCGGGCCAAATCGGTTAAAATCGACACTTCACTCACAGACACACGCGCCGACATGCACGGCACAGCGTAACCAGCGGTTCGCAAGGTGAGCCGTTTCACACCACGGGGAGACGACATGAGAAAACAAATCTGGATACTGGCAATGTTGGGACTGTTTGGGCTGTGGGCCTGCAGCGGTGACGGCAAAGACGTCGCCGACGGCGATGATGCCCAAGACGGCACAGCGGGTCCCAAGGGCGACGACGGCACAGCGGGTCCCAAGGGGGATGACGGCGCGCCCGGTCCCAAGGGCGATGATGGCGTGCTGCCCTCCTTAACCCTGGTGATCCCCGAGGTCCTGCCCGAGGGCAATGCGGACTGTCCCCTGGGCGGCATCCGCATCGTCACAGGCGTGGACGCGAACGGCAATGGCGCGCTGGACGACGATGAAATCGACGCGGACCAGACCCAGCTCCTGTGCCAGACGACAGCGGGCCAGCAAGTACAGGTGCGGGTCTCCGAGGAGCCCCCGGGCGAAAATTGCTTCTACGGCGGCCAAAAGATCGAGACGGGGCTGGACGACGGCCAAGGCGGTCTCACCGGTGACATTGAAACCGTTTATGTATGTCAAGCCAGCAAGTTTTGCGCCGGTTTCTTTACTGAGCGAGATGTGGACGAATTGCTGCACTGCACAGAGCTGGTGGGTAATGTCGAAATCACCAACACGGACCTGGAGACATTCGCCATGCCCAGGTTGACCCGCATTTTTCAAGGGGGCATTTACATTCAAGACAACCCGTCGCTTTCGCACATCGACCTGTCGCAGCTTTCTGCCCTGAACTACGTGGGCGACTTCGTCATCACAGAAAACGCCGCATTGACGAGCCTCGACCTGTCGCAGCTTGCGGCCCTGGACTACATGGACAATTTCGTCATCGCAGAAAACGCCAGCCTGACAGCGCTCGACCTGTCGCAGCTTGCGGCCCTGGACTACGTGAACAATTTTGTCATCGCAGAAAACGCCAGCCTGACAGCGCTCGACCTGTCGCAGCTTGCGGCCCTGGAGTACGTGAGTGATTTCGTCATCGCAGACAACGCCAGCCTGACAGCGCTCGACCTGTCGCAATTGCAGATGGTGCAAGACGTGTACAATTTCGCTATCTCAGACAACGACGCGTTGACCGAGCTCGACCTATCGCAGCTCGCGGTACTGTACTACATGAGCTACTTTGTTATCGAAGACAACGACGCGTTGACAAGCCTCGACCTGTCGGGGCTTACCCAGGTAGAATATATTGATTCTTTCAGAGTTTCCGACAATGACGCGCTAACCGACATCGACCTGTCGCAGCTCGCAGTGCTGGGAGTTGATGACCATTACCATTGGTGCGACTTCGAGATGTCGCGCAATGCGGCCCTTGCAGAGCTCGCGCTGCCCGCGTTGACCAAGATAGACCACGCCCGGTTGATCATTGAGGGCAACGCCGCCCTTGCGGAGATCGCCTTGCCAGAACTCGAGGCGCTGGTGGGCATGGGGTATTACGAGTCCCGAATCAGCATTTCACACAACCCCTCTCTCGACACCTTGGCCTTTCCCGAGCTCGTCAATGCGGAGAGGTTGATCGTCCGTGCCAACAGCGATGCTGACAATAACGGCCTAACGCGCATCGAAGCGCCGAAGCTCGAAGCGCTGCGCCATTTGGAAATCTCCTCCAACGCCGCGCTGACATCGTTTGATTTTGTTTTGCTCAAAGAGGTGCAGGGCGAATTCAACATCAGCTTCAACCCCAACCTGCCCCATGGCGATGTCGAGGATTTGCTGACCCAATTGAACGCACCGCCGTCGAGCACCTTCATCCCCGGCAACCTCGGCACGCCGTAGCCACGACCCCTCCCCGCCACCCCGTAAATCCCGCGACGCGCCCCCACGCTAAGACTTTCGCACCGCACCGCCTCGTGGTAAGGACGGGGCATGCGGATACTCGTCTTCGACACGTCCATTCCCTACACCACCGCCGGTTGGGTCCACTTCGCTGGCCCCAGCGCCGACGCCGACATCCGCGACTTCGCCCAGCTCTTCTTGCCCGCCAAACCCGGGCACACCGAAACCCTGCTGGACCGCCTCGACCTGGTGCTGCGCAGCGGCGGCCTCGACTTGGGCCAAATCGATCTGCTGGTCCACGGCCTGGGACCGGGCACCTTCACCGGACTGCGCATCGGCTTCAGCACGGCCCGGGCGCTGCACCTGGCACACGGCCTGCCCGCGGTGGGCATCTCCACGCTGCGCATCGCCGCGGCATCGGCCCGCCACACCGGCACCGTGGTGCCCCTCATCGACGCGCGGCGCAACGAAGTGTACTGCGGTGCGTTTGCGGTGAGCGGCCAAGGCGACACCGCGGAGGTAACGCCCCTCATGCCCGAGTGCGTGCTGCCCACCACAGCGGTCGCGCAACACCTGGACGCCGCCGACGTGCCCCGCCCCCGCTTCTTCACCGGCGACGCCGCCGCCCTGCTGTCCGCCGACAACGCCGATGCCCCCCGCGACACGCGCCAGTCCCCGCAGCCCTTCTCCGTGACCTGGACCGCCCGGGCCGGCCTCGCCCGCTTTCTCGCCCAGGGCGCCGACGACCCGCACACCACCGAGCCCGCGTATCTGCGCGAACCCGATGCGCGCCTCCCCGCGCAGCCCCTGGTCATCCGCGACATCGCCAAACCCGCATCCACCACCCCAAAGTGAGCCACCCATGGACCCCAAAGAATTTCAACGCCGCCTAAAAGCCCTCGAGCACGACTTTCAACACAACCCGATCAACAACCACGGACACCAGCTCGACAACTGCACGCGCTGCACCCACTGCGTCTTTTGCCGGGACTGCGACCGGTGCTACCGCTGCGCCTACTGCCAGCACTGCACCGACGCCACCAACCTCACCCACTGCCGCGAGTGCGCGGCCTGTCACCACCTGGCCAACAGCGTCCAGTGCCACGGCTGCATTAACTCCGCCTACCTGTTGCTGTGCCGCGACTGCGCCGAGTGCCACTACTGCTTCGGCTGCGTGGGCCTAAACCGCAAAGACTTCCACATCCTCAACGAGCCCTACAGCCGCGCCGACTACTTTCGCATCGTCAACCAGCTCGTCAAAGCGCTGCGCCTCCCCACGCCATGAGGGCGGTGGTGCAGCGGGTGTCGCGGGCCGAGGTCTCCGTTGCGGGGCGCTGCGTGGGCCGCATCTCGCACGGGCTGCTCGTGTACCTGGGCATCGCCGAAGGCGACACCGACGCCGACCTGCGCTGGATGGTGGACAAAATCCTGGGTCTGCGCATCTTTGCCGACCCCCAGGGCCAGATGAACCGCGCCCTCGCCGACGTGGGCGGACAGGTGCTCTCCATCAGCCAGTTCACCCTGATGGGGGACGCGCGCAAAGGGCGGCGCCCCTCGTTTGTCGCGGCCATGCGGCCCGAGCACGCCAAGCCGATGTTCGAGCGCTTCGTGGCGCAGATGGCCCAGGGCGGCGCCGGGGATGCCTGCGGAGCGTTCGGGGCCCACATGCACGTCGACGCGGTCAACGACGGTCCGGTGACCCTGCTGCTCGACTCCCGCAAATTGTTTTAAAACCAGAGAAGATGGCCTTGGCGCGACCGAGCGTGGCCGCCACTTGACCGGGTGGACCTCAGCCCGAGTGGGTGCGCGGGGCGTTGTTTTTGCGGCGTCGGCTGCGCGCTGAGCGGCTGGTGCCACCGCCCGGGGGAGGCGCTGTTTGCACATTGCCCGCGTGCTGCGGGTTGCGCTGGCGCTTCTTTTTGCTGCGGGTGTTGCCCTGGCCCTGGTGGCGCTGCTGGTGCACCGCGTGGAGCGTCATGTCGGTGTAGCCCAGGGTGCCGCTCATGTAGGCGTCGGCGGCGCGTTGGGCGCTGGCGGGATCCGGATCGTCTTCGTCGTCGTAATCGTCGTCGTAATCGCTGGACACCGCAGGCAGCACCGACACCGGGGCGCGGGCGGCCAAACCCAAGGAGGCGCGCAGGGGCGCGGGTTGGTCGGCGATCCAGGAGATGATGCCGCGTTCGATGAGATCGGCGAGCAGCACAGCCGGCGCTAAGTTGGCTTTGCCGGCGGCACGGTGCAGCACCGCGTCGAGGGTGCGCGCCAAATCCGGGGGGATGCGATATGCGGGCAGGGCCGCGTCGGGGAGGAGATCGGGGGTGTCCAGTTGGGACAACGATTGCAGTTGCGCTAAAATTTGTTGTTTCATTTTTGCTTCTCTACGGAATCTGAAGATGCCCGCTCCGTGGATGTTGGGAGCGCGTCGCCGTTGAGCCCGGCGAACCGAGATGGGCCATCTTTAACGGACATTTATTCAGTTGGCAACACATAAGCCCGCCCGTCTGCGCCTTTTTGCGCCCCCATGTGGCATCGCCCGTTGCGCACCGTGAGCCGCACCGCGCCGTGTTGATCGGTGCGCCACAACCCCACTGCCGCGGCCGCCAAATTCTCTCGCACCTCTGCGTGGGGAAAGCCGTAGCGGTTAAACGGCCCCAAGCTCGCCACCGCCCACTGCGGCGCCACCGCCGCCAAGAACGCACGCGACGTGGAGCTGCGGCTGCCGTGATGCCCGGCCTTGAGCACGTGGGCGCGCACATCGACGCCCTCGCGCAGCAAAATCGCCTCGCCCGCGGCGCTCAGATCGCCGGTGAGCAACACCGAGATGCCCTGGTAGCGCAACCGCAACACAATCGACGAGTCGTTGGCCGAGAGGCCCTCCAGCCACTGCGGCGCGGCACAGGGATGCAACACCGCCACCTGCACCCCGGACACGTCGCGCTCGCCGCACATGTCGCGAGGCGTCACCACGGGCGTGCCCGGCGCCTCCACCGCCGTCATGAGCGCGGCGAAGGCCTCGGTAGATTCGCGGTGTCGCGCCACATCGGGATCGAGCATGAGGTAGCGCCCCACTTCGATGTGCTGCGCGATGCGGGGCATGCCCGCGATGTGATCCGGGTCGAAGTGGGTCAGCACCACTGTGTCCAGTCGGCGCACGCCGAGCCCCGCCAAGATGGGCGCCAAGTGCTCTTCGCCGATGTCCTTGGCCGCGGTGCCCCCGGCGTCCACGAGCCAATGCCGACCGTCGGGAAAGGTGATGAGCGTGCTGTCCCCCTGGCCCACGTCGAGGAAGTCGATGGTGAGCGCGCCCGGTTGCGGTACCTGGCGCACCCACGGCTGCAAGAAGAGCAACCCCGCACAGGCCAGCGTCACCGACGACAAGCCCAGCCGCCAGCGGCGCCGCACCAGCGCCAGCATCCCCGCCGAGCAACACAGCGCCAGCGCCAAGGGCAACGCCCCCGCAATGATCGGCAACGGGCTCACGCGGGCAAAGGCGAACAGCGCGCCTTCGAAGATCGCCAGCAGCCACTGCACCGGCGCGAGCAGCACCGGGGCCGCCGCGGGGAACGCCGTGCCCAACAGCGCCGCCCCCATCAGCGCGGGCATGAGCAAGGCGGAGGTCAGCGGGATGAGCACCATGTTAAAGAAGACAGCGGTCAGGGGCAGGGCGCCGAAGTGCCAAGCCGCAATGGGACCGGTCACCGCGCAGGCCACGACATTGGTGTGCCACAGCGGGTACAGGCGTTGTGTGGTCCAGCGCTTCAGGCGGGCCCCGAGGCGCTCTGCGGGCGTCGATGTTGGCGTCGGGTGCATGGCGGCGGCAAACAGCGTGCGGGCGCTCTGCGGGGCGAAGATCAAGAAGCCGACAATGGCGCCAAAGGAGAGCTGAAAGCCCGGCGAAAACAACTGCTGCGGATCCGCGACCAAGAGCAAAATGGCCGCCAGAGACACCGACTCCGCTCCGGAAGCGCGCCGCGACAATACGGTGCCGAGCAGGACGCACACCGACATCGTCAACGCCCGCAACACCGGGGCGCGTCCACCGGTGAGCAGCGCGAAGTAGGCCAGGGCCGGGATGGTGATGATCGCGGCAATGGCGCCGGGCCAACAGCGCGACGTCAACGCGGGAATGCGCCGCAATCCCCACAGCACGGCGGCGTAGCAGAGCCAGGCCACAATGCCCAGGTGCAGGCCGCTCACCGCCACCAGGTGACTCGTGCCGGTTTGGCGCAGGGCCTTTCTTTGCGGTTGCGTCAGGGCGCTGGATTCGCCGAGCACCAACGCCCGGGCCAATCGCGCCGCGTCGTCTCCCAAGTGCGCGGCAAACAGCCGGCGCAGGTGCTGCCGGTGTTGCACCAACCGAGGCTGCAGCGCGTCTTCGGCGTCCAGGCGCAGCACGCCGTTTCGCTGGGCGCGACCAAACAGCGCGACGCTGCGATGTCCGGCCGTCACCGCACCGGGGTTGCGATAATCGTGAAACCGCGACACCCGTGCCAGCACGCGCACCCGTGCCCCCGGCGACAGCAACGCGCTGTCCGATGCCGCCGTTGGCAATGCGCTGTCCGGACCCTCGATCGACAAAAACAGCGGGACGCGCAACGGCATCATGGGCGGCACATCCTTGCCCGTCAGACACGCAGAGATGGCCTCGGTGTGAAGCCAGACCGTGGTGGTGGTGCCGTCTACATGTGGTGGCGCGGTAGCGGAGCCGTCCACCACACGTAGACATGGCGCATCAATGTTTGTTACGTCGCCGGTGGGCAGAGAACACGACAGAGAAACCCCCACTGCCCACCCACACACCCCCGTCCAGCGCCGTGGCCATCGATACAAACCCTTGCACAACCAACCCAGGGCCAGCCACAAACACGCAACGGGTAGTGCCATGCGACCGATCATCGGCACATGCGCTCCCACCATCACGCCGGCGATCAATGCCACCGCCATGACGGGTAGCCAAAACATGCCCGTGGTTATTCAAGAAGCATGCCATCTTGCAACATACTGAAATCATTCGAGAACCCAGCGAGCGGAGCGGTGTTGCGCCCGGCCATTGCAGTGGCGCACCGGGCCTAAGACTGGCCGTTTGGGATCGTTGCCAGGTGTCGTCGAGATGTATGCAGACGAATGGAAACGGGTTGGTCGGGTTGGGAGAGTTGGAAAGCGTTGGGATGTACTAGGGCGTGACGACGTAGGCGGGGCCGCCGGCGGGGTTGACATCGACGGCGTACTGGTTGCTGCCCAGGCTCTTGACCTCAATATTTTTACCATCTTGGTTGGCCGAAATGGCCGAGGGCGCGGTGACCAGCACACTCAGGGGCGTGCTGTACTTTTTGCAGTCGGGGCCCGTCGCATTGGAAAAGGTAATGACGCCGTTGTTGGCCGAGGGCGTACCGCACACCGCGCGGCTCACGCGGTACTTCATGACGGTGGTGGGGGTATCCATCCACACTTGGCCCGCGTTGATTTTTTGCACCACATAGTCGAGGTGGGCCGTGTACTGCGCCAGCGTGATGTTGCCCCAGCTCGAATCGCCGACGCCGTGCAGCTCGCGGATGCCGCTGCCCTTTTGCGCGATGATGTCGTCGAGATAGGCCTGCATGGTGTTGGAGGGGTATTTCGAGCAATTGGCATCAGAGCCACCGCGGTTTTCGTTGAAGCAGTCAAAGTTGGCCTTGAAGGGGCCCAGGCCCGGCGGGTTGGCCATGTTGGCGTTGTCGGTGCCACGGACACCAGCGCGCGCGCCGAGGTAGCCGTTGTTTTGCAAATAGGTAAGGTGGCTGTCGTTGTAGGCGTCTTCGGGGAAGACGAAGTATTCGACCTTGGTGCCGCACAGGGCCTCCAGGTTGGTCTTGGATTGCACAAACTCTGTGTGTTGGTCAGCCGTAGAATTCGTAAGCATATTGAGGTGGTTTTGCGAGTGGTTGATGATTTCGTGGCCCGCATTGACGAGCTGCTTCAAGAAGGGACCCATTTCGCCTTCGCGTTTTTGACATGTGCCCGCGATGGCGCCAAAACCCGCGCGCAGGCCGCGGTTGGTGAGCTCTTGCCAACTGGTGCTTAGCCCCGACGTGCTGTAGTCGCAGGTGTCGTCGTGGATGATGGAGTAGGCCGCCGTGGCATTGCCGCGCCAGGTGGCGACGCCGGTCACCGAAACCGCAACGGTGTTGCTGGTGTCCACCGGGGTGCCGGTGTCGGGACTGCCGGTGTCGGGATTCGTGGGCGTCTCGGTGTCGACCACATTGCTACAGTCGTAACTCACTTTGGGGGCGCAATCATTGAGGCAGCCCAGACAGTACACGCAGTCCCAGACCTTCTTCAGCATGGCTTCCCCACCGTGGGTGGCCACGCAGCCGTCGTAGCAGGCCTGCCAATCGCTCGCGTTGTCACAGGCCGGGTTGATGCATTCATCAAGTGCGCGGCAGGTTGCGTCGGCGTAGCAAGCATTGGAAACTGCCTCGCAGCGCCCGCCACTGCTCACGGCACAACCCCAGCACTTGCCCCAGCAGTCGCCGCTGTTGTCGCACTGCGTGTAGCCTTGGGGCGGGTTGTCGGTGTTGGTGCCCGGGTCGGAATTCCAGTTGTTATTGTTGTTGTTATTGTTGTTGTTGTTGACCGGATCCGTATTCCAATTGTTGTTATTGTTGTTGTTTGGATCTGTGTTCCAGTTGGTGTCCGGTGGATCGGTGCTACCCGGGACATTGTTATTGGCATTGTTGTTGTTTGAACCCGGCGGAAAATCGCTCGATTCATCGGAAGAACAGGCCAAGACGCCCAGTGACATCCCCAATGCCAACCCCAGAACCAGTACGCGTTGCATGATAAGCCTCCTTGCTTTGGCAGGTTGTGATGCCCGCTTAATCGGCAACGGTAGTAGATGCGGGCAACGAGCTAAATTGTAACTCGCGCAGATTAAAAATGTACATGATTCTGGCGTTTTCAGCCCTTTTATCCCCCAAAATCCAAAATAATTCCGGCGAAACAAAGAATTTTCCGCCAGCACAAAACTGCCGCCCTGGGGCAATTCATTGCCTTTGTGGGCAATCCGCTCTTTTTACCGGAATCCATTTTCAGGATCCGCTGATCGCTAACCCAAGAACGGAATCGCTTCTCGCGGATTTTTGGCGGCCCATGCCAAAACCGATGGGCACTGCGAATGTCATTGCGCACATAAAATGTGCACAACCTGCATACAATGTGTATACAAAATGACGCGAGGTAAAACGAAACGATCATTGGGGCTTTGCAGCGTCAAATAAATAGTTTATGCCTTGTTTGTCGCAGGGATTCGGCAGCACCAAAAAAGGTTGTGACCGACCGTTTTTGCGGTTTTTTTTGGATCGTTCTTTGCATACTGTGTAATGCGCTTTGCGCCCTGAATCGTTTCTTCGCTTGCTCCAGGAGGCTTCATGCTCGACAGCTTGCTCACCCCCAAGACCATCGCGGTCATCGGTGCATCCAAAACCAAGGGCAAAGTGGGATATGAGATATTAGATAATCTCATTAAAGACAAATTCGCAGGCACCGTGATTCCCATCAATCCCACGGCCACCGAAATCCTCGGCGTCCCCTGCTGGCACAGCCTGCCCGAGTACGGCAAGCCCATCGATTTGTCCATTGTGGTGGTGCCGGCGCCCGCGGTCTTCCAAGCCGTTAAAGACTCCGTCGCCCAACAGGCGAAAGCCGTCATCATCATCACGGCGGGCTTCAAAGAGGTCGACGAAAAAGGCGCGGCCCTGGAGGCCGAAATCGCGCAGTACTGCAAAGAGCACGGCGTGGTCCTGCTGGGTCCCAACTGCCTGGGGCTCATCAATACGCACCACAGCATGAACGCCTCCTTTGCCAGCCACATGCCCCCCAAGGGCTCCATCTCCATCATCTCGCAGTCCGGCGCGCTGTGCACCGCCATCCTCGACTGGTGCGTGCAGCGCAACATGGGCCTGGGCAAGCTCGTGAGCATCGGCAACAAGGCCGACCTCAACGAAGTCGATTTTATCCGCGACTTCTCGCGCGACCCCGACACCCGCGTCATCGTGGGCTATCTCGAAAACATCACCGATGGAAATGAGTTCATGACGACGGCCAAACAAGCCTCGGCCATCAAGCCCATCGTCATCTTCAAATCCGGCGTCACCCAGGCCGGTGGCAAGGCCGCCTCCTCTCACACGGGCAGCTTGGCCGGCGCCGACATCGCCTACGGGGCCGCCTTCCGCCGCTCCGGGGTCATCCGCGCCGAGACCTTCGAAAACATGCTCGACTACGCCATCGCCTTCAGCATGCAACCGCTGCCCAAGGGCGACAACGTGGCCATCATCACCAACGCCGGTGGCCCGGGCATCATGGCCGCCGACGCCGTTGAGCTGTCGGGGCTAGCGGTGCATCCGCTGCAACCCGAAACCGCCGCCGCCCTCATGAAAAAACTCCCGGCCGCCGCCAGCGTCAACAACCCCATCGACGTCCTGGGCGACGCCGACCCCACGCGCTACGTCGACGCCGTCAAGGCCGCGCAAAGCGACCCCACCATCGACGCCATCATCGTCATCCTCACGCCCCAGGCCATGACCGACCCCATGGGCACGGCGCAGGCCATCGCCGACAGCCTCGACGGCTCCACCCCCGTGCTCGCATCGTTCATGGGCGGCCTCGACGTCCACGAATCCCGGGCGCTGCTGCGCACCCTCAACATCCCCGAGTACCCCTCTCCGGAGCGCGCCGTAGACTCCCTGCGGGCCATGCGCGACTACGCCGCCTGGCTCAAGCGACCGCCGCGCATCATCACGCGCTTCCCGGTGAACCGCCGCCGCGTCGAGCGCATCCTCAGCCGCCACACCAAGACCCGGCAGCTCCAGCTCGGCGAAGCCTCGGCCAAGGCCATCCTCAAGGCCTACGACTTCAACGTCCCCGACGGCGACATCGTCTCTTCCAGCGCCGACGCTGTAGCCCTGGCGCGCCAAATCGGTTTCCCCGTGGCCATGAAAATCGCCTCCCCGGACATCATCCACAAATCCGATATGGGCGGGGTCAAGCTCAACTTAAACAACGCTTCGGCCGTCGAAGACGCCTACGACCTCATGATGCTCCGCATGCGCCAACGCGCCCCCGGTGCCCGCATTGAGGGCGTCTACATCGAGCAAATGTGTCCCAAGGGCCGCGAGGTCATCCTCGGCGTGACGCGCGATCCGCAGTTCGGCCCCATGCTGATGTTCGGCTTGGGCGGCATCTTCGTCGAAGTCATGAAAGATGTAACCTTCAACATCGCGCCCATCACCCAAGACGAAGCCATGCAAATGCTGCAGAGCACCAAGTCCTACGAACTCCTCAAAGGCGTCCGCGGACAGGCGCAGGTCGACATGGTGGCCATCGCCGATGCCCTGCAGCGCATCAGCCAACTCGTCACCGAGTTTCCGCAAATCGCCGAGATGGACATCAACCCCTTTATGGTCGGGCGCGTGGGTGAAATTTCCGTCGCGGCCGACGCGCGCATTACGCTTTCTGGAGATGATGAGGTGCCCCATGTCTGATGCCAACACCTGGCAACAAAAATACAAAGAGCTAATCGTCACCGCCGAAGAGGCCGTGCAGCGCATCAAGCCCGGACACCGCGTCTTCATCGGCACCGGCTGCGCGCAACCCGAAACCCTGGTCGCCGCCATGGTGGCCAACGCCGCCAATCTCGCCGACACCGAAATCATCCACTCGCTCACCCTGGGACAAGCCCCCTACGCCGACCCGGCCTTGGCGCGCAACTTCCGGGTCAACAGCTTCTTCATCTCCGACAACGTGCGCCCCGCCATCCAAGAGGGCCTGGGCGATTACACCCCCATCTCCCAGTCCGATGTCCCGCGCCTGTTCTGCTCTGGGCGCCTGCCCCTCGACGTCGCCTTGGTGCAGGTGTCGCCTCCCGACGACAAGGGCATGTGCAGCCTAGGCATCTCGGTCGACATCGTTAAGTCGGCCATCGCCAACGCCCGCCGCGTCATCGCCGAGGTCAACCCGCAGATGCCGCGCACCCACGGCGCCAGCACGGTCAACATCTACGACTTTGATCTGCTCGTGCCCGTCGACCTCCCCCTCATCGAATACACCGCGCCAAAACCCACCGAGGTGCACCAAAAAATCGGCGAATACGTCGCGGCCCTCGTCGACGACGGCGCCACCATCGGCTTTGGCATCGGCACCATTACCGCGTCCGTCATCTCGTTTCTCAAAACCAAAAAGCACCTGGGCATCCACACCGAGATGTTCACCGACGCCATGATCGACCTCGTGGAATCCGGCGCCATCGACGGCCGGCACAAGAGCCGCGACCGGGGCAAAATCGTCACCTCGTTTTGCGTGGGCACCCAAAAGCTCTACGACTACATCGACAACAATCCGCTGTTTGCGTTTCACCCCACCGAGTACGTCAACGATCCCCTGGTCATCGGCAGCCAGCACAAGCAGGTGTCCATCAACTCCGCCCTCAAGGTCGACCTCACCGGACAAATCTGCGCCGACTCCCTGGGCACCAGTTTTTATTCGGGCATCGGCGGCCAAACCGATTTCATCCGCGGCGCCGCTCGCAGCATCGACGGCAAGGCCATCATCGCGCTGCCGTCCACCGCGCAAAACGGCACTGTCTCGCGCATCGTCCCCATCCTCGACGACGGCGCTGGCGTGGTCACCACCCGCGGCGATGTGCACTACGTGGTCACCGAGTACGGCGTGGCCTACCTGCACGGCAAAAGCGTCGAAGCGCGCGCCATCGCCCTCATCTCCATCGCGCACCCGGACTTCCGCGCCGAGCTGATGCGCCAGGCCGTGACCCACCGCTACGTGCGCCCCGATTATGCCGGCATCGAGAGCAAAATCCTCGTGGGGCCGCCGGAGTACAAAACCTCCCACCTGCTCGGCGACGGCACGATGCTCACGTTTCGCCCCATGCACCCCACCGACGAGTCCCGCTTAAACGAGCTGTTTTACGCGCTCTCCAAAAAGTCGATCTACCACCGCTTCATGTCGAAGATCCGCTTTCTGCAGCGCAAAGAAATTCAAAACCTCGTCTTCGTCAACCACCGCACCGACGTCGCCATCGTGGCCACGGTGCCCGAGTCCTACGGCGAGGACATCGTCGCCATCGGCCGCTACTACCTCGACCAAAAAACCAACATGGCCGAGCTGAGCTTTGTCGTGCGCGACGCCTGGCAAAACCGGGGCATCGGCAGCGCCCTGTTCCGGCACCTCTCGATTATCGCCAAGCGCAACGGCATCGCCGGGTTCACCGCCGAACTCACCCAAGACAATCTGCCCATGCAGCGCATCCTCAACAACGGCGCCAACGACGTCTCCTACAAGGCCAACGAAAACGTCTTTAGCTTCGTCATTCGCTTCACCTGAAAACGCCCAACGCGTCCTTTCACAAACATGCGGCACAGGGTATAACCCCAGTTCATCACCATGCTGTTATTTATACTGACCACCTTGCCCCTGCTCATCGCGCCCTTTGCCGTGCGCTTCTTCGAACGCCGCAGCGCCTTCTTGCCCGCGCTGGACGCCTTTGTCCTCGTGTCGGTGGGCGGCATCGTGCTGTTGCACATCTTGCCCCACATCGTCTCCCATGGCGGGCTGTGGGCCCTGGGCGCGGTGGCCATCGGTCTCCTGCTCCCCTTTGTCATCGAGCACCACTTTCACCGCACCACCCACAACCTGGCCTGGGTGGCCATTCCGGCTGCCATCGCCTTGGCGCTCCACGGCATCATCGACGGCATGGCCGTGGCCGCCGGTGATCTCCAAGTCGAAAACGGCCGCCTGCTCTTCTTGGGGGTGCTCTTCCACCGCCTCCCCGAGGGCATGGGCATCTGGTGGTTTGCCTCCCGCGCCACCAGCACCCGCGGCGCCGCGATGGTCATGGCCATCCCCATCGTGTTCTCCTTCTTGGGCTTCATCGCGCCCCACTTCAGCGAGGCCCTGCTCGAAGGCCAAACCTGGACTTTGCTGCAGGCCGTGCTCTTTGGTTCGCTCATCCACGTGCTCGTCCACGACGCCCTCCCCGGCGGCGCGACGCCCCCCAAGACCCGCATCCAATTCAGCGCCCTCTTCGGCACCCTCCTCGCCGCGGGCCTGCTCGTCTTGCTCGCCCAGCTCACCCACGGCTGCGCCCACGGTGGACACGAGCACGGACACGACCACGCGCACCACAGCGCCGCCGAAACCTTTTGGGCCCTCATCATCCACAGCGCCCTGCCGGCCCTGGTCGGCCTGCTCCTGCTCACCGGTGGCAACTGGTTGCTCATGCGCCGCCCCACCAAGCCCCAGGCCAAACCCAACGCATACGCCCAAACCGCCATCGCCGCGCTGCGCACCTTCTTGCTCCTGTCCCCGGTTGGCTATGCCCTGTTCGGATTGCCCCACATGCTGGCGCCCACCCTCTTCGCCGCCCTGCTGGCCGCGTTGGTCGCGCTAATTTTCAGCCGCCACACGCCGCACGATCACTGCCCGGACTGCCACAAACCGGTCGCGATATTGCCCCGCCCCAAGCCCAACGCGTCCTTTACCCCGCTGCAGGCGTTGCACCAATCGGCAGCACAGGGCTTGCCGTGGCTGCTCACGCTCTTCGGATTGGTGGCGCTGCTGGCCGATCCTTTTCACCTGCCCATCGACAGCGTCATTCATTACGGCACCGACATCCCCATGCTGGCCTGGATTTCGGCGGTGCTGCTGGGCCTGTCCAGCCTCTACTTCATCGTGATGCACGGCATCCGCGGCTTTTTGTGGCCGGTGTTTCACTTTCACCACCCGGGCCGCAACGACCACTAACCCCGGCTGCGCGACGCCTTAACAACCACTCGCCCCGGCTGCGCGATTTCTTTTTTTCGCCAAGCGAGCTATATTGCCCCTTCCAACCCATAACCGCCCCCTGGGCCACACCGGAGGTCATCCATGTCAAAATTTCTCTTTTACGGTATGAGCGGCGAAAAAATGTGCTTCAACCACACGCTCCTCAACGCCCTGCAGCTCGCTGAAGCGGGCGCCGAAGTCAAAATCATCTTCGAGGGCGCCTCGGTCAAACTGGTCCCGGTCTTCGAAGAGGAAAACCAGCCCCTCTACCGCAAGGCCAAGGAAAAAGGCCTCATCGCCGGTATTTGCCTCGCCTGCTCCAAGGTGATGGGCGTCTACGACCAAAACGTCGCCTCGGGCCTCCCCATGCTCGACGACATGTCCGGACACGCCGGGGTCAAGCCCTACACCGACGCCGGCTACCAGGTGATTAGCCTCTAAAGACACACCCGCATCCGCGTCTCCCCGCCGCCAAATCCCATTGCAAAACCAGCCCACAGCGCTATACTTACAATAAAAAAATACGCGTAAATTGTAATTTCAACGACCGGTGTGTCGTGCTGCGAACCATGCCCATGCGGAGTTTGGGCAAGCCCTGGTAACCGTTGGCCGATACCGCCAGAACATAAAAGGAGGCAAAATGAGCGACCCAAAACAACCGCCAAATCCCGCCACGGGGCGCAGCGCCGCCGAAATCCTTGCCTCGCTCAGCGCATCGGCGGCTCCACGGGGGGCCACCCCACCCGATCCCGCACCGCCGCCACCGGACACACCGCCAGGGGAAGTGTCGCCACCGCCGCCACCGGACACACCGCCAGGGGAAGTGTCGCCACCGCCGCCACCGGACACACCGCCACCGCACGTCTCGCCGCCTTCGTCCCAAAAAACACTGCGACAGTTCATCCTCCTATTCGCCACTTTGACCGTGATCGTGCTCTTGGTCTTTGCGGTCACCCAATCGAATACTTTCGAACATGTCCTCGAAGACATGACGGGCAAGGGCGTGTCATTTGGGACGGGCGGCACCCCGGGAAAGGCGTCGAGAACCGCCTCTCAGTCGAGCGGGCACTCTAGCGGGCACGCTGTCGGGCATTCTAGCGGGCATTCTGGCGGGCACTCTGGCGGGCATGCTGCAGCGCGACATGACGCATCGGGTTACGGCGCCAACGATGGCGGACATGCGGGCATGGCTTCCGCCAGCAACGCGCCGGCCTCGCTGCGAGATATTTGGAAGCCCGGCAACCGTTGGGTGTATCGCTACCAACGCACCTCTGTAAACAGCGGCGAAGACGAAGTGGCCCCCATTGAGTACTATATGGTGCGCGAGGTCGAGTCCGCCGTTGAGGACGCGGAATCGGGTCGGCTGATGGTGGCCTTGGCGCAGACCGGCGGCGCCATGCCGGACAAAACGATCAAGTACCTGGTCGACGACGATTGCGTTCGCCGCGCCGACGCCAAAAACAGTCCGGTGTTCTGCCGCGAAGGCGCCACCCGCACCAGCATTTACGCGGTCGATCAATCGTGGCCGGTGGAGGCCTTTACCCACCAAACGATGACGGTTCATTTTCACCGCGAGATGGGCATCGTGCAGTGGGAGGTCAAGCCCCCAAGGGGCACCCGCGAAGTGACCCACACCATGGTGGGATATCGCATTAACGACGAGAGTGACGGCGACATCGATCGCGAAACCGTCTCTTGTTACTGGAGCCAAAACGTCAACTTTGAAAAGGCCAACGACAAGGTGCATTTGTTGCTTCCGAATACCCCCGAGGCCTACTTGGCGGCCCGCGAGGGCTTGCACGAAGAGCGGCTCTGGCGATTGCAAACCAGGGTGCTCTCCCCCAACGACAAAGCCCGCGTCCTGCTCCTTACGAACACCCGCCGCACCGCCGTGGCGTTCATCAACCGCAAGGGCGACATCCTCTGGTCCGAGTCTTACACGGGCAATGGCCGCTGGATCAAAGTCGGCCAAGACACCAACGACGAGATCACCATGGCCGCCATTGGCATTGAAAACGGCCGCAACACCGACATCGTGCTCCTAAACCGCGAGGGCCGCGACGCTGCGGGCATGCACTTTAGCGTCCCCACAGGATCTGGCGAACCCGCCGACGCGCAAATGCTCGCCTCGCCCGATTTTTGTTATCTGCGCCTCGCCCAGGTCGAAGATCAAACCAGCCAATGCGCCGACCTGCGCCTGAATTGGCCGCAACGCAGCGCCACGCGCCTCCGCGGAACCCTTTCGTTCACCAAACGCTAATCTGCACCCGCCACCGTCGGGCTTGCTTGCCGCAAAATCACCGCCCAAAACCGCCGCAGAACACCCCAGCCAAAATCGCCGTCGCGGCGGACGCTCCCCGCACTCCACCGTTGTATCAGCACAGGTTGAATGTTACTTGTAATGCCAGGACCTATTGAGGGCTGATCAAATGCCGAAACTGTTTCACCCATACCTGCAACTGCGCAACCGCACCGACCGCTTTGTCGAGTCGGTCACGGCCCGCTACGCCGACCAAATCGTCTGCCGCGCCGGCTGCGCCGATTGCTGCCAGGCCGGGCTCACCGTCACCATGGTGGAGGCCGCCATCGTCGGCGCCGCCCTCAACCTCTCCACCGATCGCATCTTCTTGCAGGCGGGCCAAACGCCCCTACGCACCACCGGCTCCTGCGTCCTGCTCGACGCCAAGCGCCACTGCCGCATCTACGAAGCCCGCCCCTTGGTCTGCCGCACCCAGGGCATGCCCCTGCTGCTCCCAGAGGCCACCACCATCTCCGTCTGCGAATTGAATTTCATCGACATGGCACCCCACCAGTCAGCGGTGCTCAACACCGAAAACCTCGACGCCGCGCTGTTTGCCGCCAACCTCGACTATTGCCAAAAAAACGGACTCTCTCCCATGACAAGGGTCCCCCTCGATCGCCTGGCGCAGCTCGCCGGCATCGACATCCCAAAGCCCACCTGAACGAACGACAAAAACTGAATGAACGACAAAAAACGCACCCCATCTCGCCGCGCACCGAGGCCACAAACCGCTAAGCGCACATCCAAACGCGCGTCCCAGCGCCCCACCCGCTCCCCGGCGCGACGCACCGAAACCCAGGGACACACCAGCGAGGACTACAGCCGCGAAATCCTACAGTACCTCCTCACGCACAACCCAGGCATGGTCAAACCCCGTGCCCTGGCGCGGCAAATGCGCATCGACGAAGAGGACTACGCCACCTTTCGCAGTGCCTACAAACAGCTCCGCGACGCCGGGCGCATCCTGCGCGGCACGGGCAAGGCCCTCACCCTGCCCGCGGGCGACACCACCATCTTGGGCCGCTTCCACCTCAACGAGCGCGGCTTCGGCTTCGTGACCCCCAACGAGCCCACCAGCAACAGCGATCTCTTCATCCCTGCGGGGCGCACCGCCGGGGCGGTCACCGGCGACCTGGTCGTGGCGCGCATCCTCACCGACGACAGCGCCGAACCGCGCCCCAGGCAAAGCGGGGAGATCATCGAGATCCAACAGCGCGGCAACACGCGCATCGTGGGCACCCTGCAAAAAACCCCCTCCGCCTGGGTGGTCATCCCCGACGGCCGCACGTTCTTCTCGCCGGTCCTCATCCGCGACGTCAGCCCCGACCGGTTCCGCCCTGGCGCCAAGGTGCAGGCCGACATTATCTGGTATCCGCCGGCGGGCGAAAAAAGCCTGCCCGAAGGCATCATCGCCGCCCATTGGGGACAGAGCGGAGAACCCGCCGCCGAAATACAGGCCGTCATGGCCGCCCATGGCCTCGAGGCCGAATTCTCCCCCGAAGCCGATCGCGAGGCCCGCGAGCGCGCCGCTGCCTTCGACCCCGACGACGCCCCGGGCCGCGAAGACTGGACCTCCCTAACGATCTGCACCATCGACCCGGACACCGCCCGCGACTACGACGACGCCATCAGCCTCGACCCCCTGCCCAAGGGCGGCGTGCGCCTGGGCGTGCACATCGCCGACGTGTCGCACTTCGTCGTCCCGGGCACACCGCTCGACGAGACGGCCTACGCCCGCGGGTCCAGCGTGTACTTTCCGCGCTTCGTGGTGCCCATGCTCCCCGCCGTGCTCTCCAACGGGGTGTGCTCGCTGCAGGCCGGGGTGCGCCGCTTTGCCCTCAGCGCCTTCATCGACTACGACAAGTCCGGGCACGTGATGAGCACGCGCTTTTGCGAATCGGTCATCCGCTCGACGGCCCGCCTCACCTACGCCGAGGCCCAGGGCATCATCGACGGCGGCCACGCCCATGCCGATCCCAAAATCAACGACCTGGTGCGCCGCATGCACACCCTGGCGCAGCACATCGAAGCGCGCCGCAACGCCGCGGGCATGCTCCACCTCGACCTGCCCGAAATCGAACTCATCCTCGATGACGACGGCCGCGTGACCGGGGCCCAACCCGTGGCCAACGAGTACACCCACAAAATCATCGAGATGTTCATGGTCGAGGCCAACGAGGCCGCCGCCGCCCGCTTTCGCCGCCTCGAGATCCCCCTCATCCGCCGCATCCACCCGCGCCCGGACAGCGACGCCATGCGCCAGCTCAGCCTCTTCGTCAAAGCCTGCGGCCACACCCTGTCGGAGTCCCCCACGCTGCACGACCTCCAGCGCCTCATCGCCGAGGTCGCGGACACCCCCGAGTCCTACGCCGTCAACCTGGCGGTGCTGCGCGCCTTTCAGCGGGCCACCTACTCCATCGACGAAGAGGGGCACTTCGCCCTGGCCAGCGCCGATTACTGCCACTTCACCAGCCCCATCCGCCGCTACCCCGACCTCATGGTCCACCGCGCCACCAAGGCCCTGCTGCGCCAAACCCTGCGCCCGGGCAGCGACGACATCGACACCGAAGCCCTACAGCGCGACGCCGATTTCCTCTCCACCCGCGAGCGCATCGCCCAGGCCGCCGAGGTCGAACTGCGCCTCGTCTTGGTGCTGCTGCACCTGGCCGAAAAAAAAGGCGAGACCTTCCGCGGCGTCATCACCGGCGTGGCGGACTTCGGCATCTTCGTGCAAACCCCGCAATTCCTCATCGAGGGCCTCATTCGCCTCTCGGCCCTGGGGGACGACTGGTGGGAGGTCATGCCCACCGAGGGAAGGGTGCGCGGCGACATCTCGGGCCGGGTCTTCCGCATCGGCGACACCTTAGAAGTGCGCATCGACGGCGTCGACTTGCCGCGGCGCCAGTTGCTGCTCTCCTTGGCGGATGCCCCGCCCAAAACGGCCCCGGCCAAAAAGACCGCGCAGGGCGACGACAAGCCCACGCGGGGCGACAACAAGCCCACGCGGGGCAAGCGGACGGCGCCAAAATCCAGAGCTGTGCCGCGAAAAAAGGCCCTCCCAGGCCGGCGCACCAAGCGCAAACCCTAAAGCATTCACCGTCCGGCCAAGCGCCAAGCGCAGGACCCCATTTCCCCGAGACACGGCAGGCACAACAGTGCCGAACGGGAACTGGCCATGTGGGCGGTGGTTATTTTTTGTATTGGGCGGCCTCGCCCGGCGCGCTGTAGTCGGTCCAGGTCACCGAGCGGTCGCGGGCGTCCATGTGGACAAAGACCGAGTTGGGATAGTAGCCGCAGCCCGAGTTGGGCAACTGCGTGCAAAACAAATACACCTCGCGGTTGGGTATGCCCTTCACGCGGAAGTCGATGGCGCGGCCCAGCGTGTGTTGGGACTCCGAGCCGGTTTCGCCGGGGCGATACCCCGATATGACCTCGATGGTTTTGCCCGGCCAGCGCTCCGCCACCCGCTGCAGCATGAGGATGAGGCGCGGGTGAAACAGCTTAACGGGTTTGGTTTGCTTGGTGCGCGGCCCCGACAGTTCGCTGAGCTTCTTGCGCGACACCTGGTTGACGGCGCCGTTGTTGTTCACGAGCTTGAGGGTCATGCTCTGGTTGTTCCACACCCGGACAAAACGGATGGGCTGAATGCTAAAGCCCTGCACGCGCACCGGCACCACGCTCTTGGCGCCGGGGACCATCACCTTTTGGCCGACGCTGAGCGGTTTGTCCGCCGCAAATCCGTTGTGCCGGGCAATGGCCGCGCCGGTGGTTTGGTAGGCCCGAGCGATGAGCCACAGGGTTTGTCCCGGCTGCACGGTGTGCATGACACCGCCCTTCACCTTGACGCCGCTGGTCACCATCTTGGGCGCTGTCGGCGGCTTGTACACGTTTGTGCCATCCACCGCGTCGGGGATCACCAGGGTGCGGCCGATTTTCAGCGCGGCGGCGTCTTTCAGGTGGTTCTCGGCCATCAGCACGCGGGGGGTGACGTCGTACTTTTTCGCAATGGACGCCACGGTGTCGCCCTGGACAACGACGTGGGAACGCGAGGCGCCCCCGCGCAGCTCCATGGGGATCACCAGGGTGGTGCCCACCTTGGGCTGCTGTTCGCCCCGGAAGCCATTGGCCTCGCGGAGGCTGCGAATCGATACGCCGTGGAAGTTGGCAATGCGCGCCAGCGAGTCACCGGACTTCACCACGTATGTGCTGCCCGTCACCTCGCCGGGGTTGGGGATGTTCAGCACTTGCCCCGCGCGAAACGGGCCGTTGGGCTTGATGTTGTTAAACCGAAAGAGCTCTTCGACGGTGATGTTGTGCTTTTTGGCCACGGCACCGGGCGTGTCACCCGCGGCGATTTTGTAGGTCTTTCGCTGTCCTGCGGCCCATACGTGCGATGCCAGCAACAGCACCAGCAGTCCCAAACAAATGCGTATCCATCTTTGTTGCAAAGCGGCCCTCTTGCCCCCCATAAGAATTTTTTCGGCGCGCGGTGGCGGCCTTAGAAATTCGTAAAGTAACGTATTTAGACCGTCACTGTCAGCGCTTTATTCCCGCAAACAATGCGGCACGGGCTTTTGGCGCCGGGGAAAGGGCGAGGGACCGCCGCAAGGGGCTGCGCAAATTTACAGCGCGGTAACGGCGATGTTGCGCGGCTTGAGGCTCTCGGCCTTGGGCAGGGTCAGCGTCAGTACGCCGTCTTTTAGCGTCGCCGTCGCCTTGGACGCATCCAGCGCGTTGCTCAGCTTGAAGTTGCGGCCAAAGCCCCCGATGCCGTACTCCAGGTGCACGGGCTTTCGCTGGGCGCTGACCTCGTCCACCAGCCCCGCGATGCTCAGTTGTCCGTCCTCGATGTTCACCGTGAGCTGCTCCTGGGACACCCCGGGCAAATCCGCCTTGAGCACGATGCCCTCTTCGGTCTCCACGATGTCGACCCGCGGCACGTACTTAATGGACTCCGCGGTCATCTCGCCCGACGCGCGGGACAAGGCTTCTTTTTCTTTAATGGTCACTTCTTTGTTCTCGCTCATGACATACCTCCTTCTTTGTGGGCGTCCATCAGTCCGCTTCGATTTGCACCGTGCGCGGCTTGGTCGCTTCGGATTTGGGCAACACCACCTCCAGCACCCCCAGGCGATACGTCGCCTTGACCTGGGCTGGCTCCACCTGCGTGGGCAGCGACACCTTGCGGACAAAGCTGCCACCGGTGCGCTCGCAGCGATGCACTGTCGCGCCCTCGGGCACTTCATCGGCCTTGCGCTCGCCCTTGATGGTCAGGGTGTTGAGCGTCGCCTGAATCTCCAAGTCCGCTAGCGCCACCCCGGGCAGCTCCGTCGTCACCACAAAGGCGTCGCCGTCCTCGTAGAGGTTGAGAGAGGGACTGCCGCCTCTGCGGACAAATCCCCTGGGCGCCTCCAGTGCGCGGTCCATTTCGCGTGACACCCTGGCAAACTCATTGGCAAAACCCGGAATACTCCATCCCCATCGACTCAACATGGTTGACCTCCTTTAATAACTGTTTTGGCTGGCCCGGCGCGGCGCTTACACCGCCCGAGCTTTCGCGGTTCTCACACCAGGGAAGATAAGCACGATTTTGGCGGGTAAAGGGGGGCCGTCACCGACCGGTGTGACGCCCCGGCGAAGCGGCACAGAAGGGCAGACTTTTTCGACCGATGCGCTACAGTGTCGCCATGAAGAATTTCGACGCTCCCCATGACGATATCGCCACGCCTTCCAATGACACGCCGCGCCGCTTCATCGCCTTGTTCGACATCGACGGCACCCTGGTGGGCAAGCGCCACGCCGACAAGCTGCAAGCGGGCATTCGCGCCTTAGACTTGGCCGGTGAGCACGTGCTCGGTGCCCCGCGCCTCACCGCGCAAATCAACTTCGCCGGGGCCACGGATTTGAGCGTCGCCCGCCAGATGCTCCGGGCCGCCGGACACCGCGAAGACCCCGACGTTATCCAGCGCTTGCTCGACACCTACGCCGCGCGCATCGGTGACTTCGTCGACGACAATCCCTACGTGCCCCTGGGCGATCCCGAGGCCGCGGTGCGGGCCACCGAGCGCATCGGCGGCATCATCGGGCTGGGCACCGGCAACCTGCGCCACACGGCCTTTGTCAAACTGGCCAGCGCGGGCATCGCCCACCTGTTTCGCCCCGAATGCGGCGGCTATGGCGACGACGCCGAAGACCGGGCCGCGCTCCTGGCCACCGGTGTGTCGCGCTGCAGTCCCCACGAGACCCTGCCCGTGGTCGTCATCGGCGATACGCCCCGCGACATGACGGCCGCCCTGGAAATAGGCGCCCTGGCCATCGGCGTGCCCCACGACGCCATCACCCCGGACATGCTGAACCAAAGCGGCGCCCACGCCGTCGTGCCCCACCTAGACGCCACCCTGGGCCCGCTCATCGACTCATTGTTGCGGCGACAAACCATCGACTAACGATACCGCAGCAAATGGCCACTCAAGCAGTTGACATTTAGCGCTCGGGATCCATGTTGCAATATGGCGAGACGGTAAAATTTTACGTTTCGCGGATTCAACAGAGGATTTGTGCCATGACAAATATAAAAAACTTGGAAGAACGCATCTTTGGTTCCCTGGTACCGGACGAGGCATTCGACGGGATTGAAACTGCAGCGACCGAGGCGGCATCCGACGGGACCGAAACTGCAGCGACCGAGGCTTCGAACCTCCCGCCCTTGGACGACGGTCCCACCTGGGCATCGGACGAAGCCCCCTGGGTGGGCGCCGAGACGCGGTGGCGCGCCAGCATGTTGCCCGAGCCCCATGCCACCGCCCACGTCGAAGACGTCCAGCCGGAAACGGCGTTTCGCATCAGCGTGTACGAAAACCTCTCCATCTCCGAGGACGAGGCCAAGTATCTGCAAACGGTAACCTCCACTTACATGCCCAAGGCGCCGCCCGAGGACCGCGAGGCGTCCACTGCGAGGCCCCGGAGAACGGGCTGGAGCGTCTCGCATTTCGCCGTGGCGCTGGTGGCCATTGGGGTTACTTGGTCGTGGTTTCAGGCGCCCCAGCTCTACCGCAACATCGCGCCCGGAGCGGCCGCCCTCTCTGCGCCGCACGACAACGACAGCGACCTCAACGCCCGCGCCATGCCCCGGCACGCGGTCGCCAGCCCGTGGGTGTCTGCGGGGTTGGTGCCCCTCGCGGCGTGGCCGCAGTCCCAAGCCGAGGACAGCGCGCTGGTGGACGAGATGGTTTTCGACATTGAGGAGTTCTCCGAGAGCGCCGTGCACCGCCGCCACCATCGGCACCGGCACACCGACGAGACCGAGGTGTCCAGCGATGCGCCGCAACGCGCCGAACCGGTGGTAACGGCTGCCGCACCTGTGTCGCCCGCTGCGGATGCGAAGCCCGCTGCGTCGTCGGACGCCGCCAAAAAACTCTCCGCCATGCTCGACAATCCCCAGGCCAAAGCCCAGTCGGCCCAGGCGGTCATTCCCCAGGCACCCAGCCGCTCGGAGATCGTCCGCTCCATGGACAAAATGGTGCCCACGGCGCGTCGCTGTGGGGCAGCGGCTTCGGGGCGCGTCGTCGTGGAGCTGCGCATCGCCGGTGACACCGGACGCGTGGTCTCGGCCCGCGCCGTCGACGACAACTTCGCCGGAACCGCCGTGGGGCGCTGCGTGGCACGGGCAGCCGAAAACGCCGTGTTCCCGCGCTTTGCCAAGCCCGCGCTGACCATCAAGTATCCCTACGATATTTAGGAGCTGCCTAGCGCCCCAGGAAGGGCGACCGGTGCGCGTAGTGTTTGTCCACCGCCGCCTGCATGGCGTCCTCGACGTTGCGATATGTTTCGAGGACGGCCTCTTCGTCGTCGGGTGCGCCTGCGGGCACAATGGGCGCGCAAAATTCGATGTCGATGGCCGCGGGCAGCGGGATGAACGGAAAGAAGGCCGGCGCAATGCCCCAGGGCAAGCTGAGCGCCAGGGGAAAGAGATCGGTGCGGATCAACGCCTTGAGACCGAGCTTTTCGGCCACGCGCTCGCCCCGGGTGACGACAAAGAACGACTCGTGCAATCCCACCGACACCATGGGCACAATGGGCACCCCCGCCTCCATGGCCACGCGCACAAAACCCTTGCGCCCCGCCAGCACAATTTTTTTGCGATCGGAAAACTTGCGGAAGGCCTCCTGGTCGCCGCCGGGATACACGAGCACGTGGTGCCCCAGGGACAGCGCGCGCAGGGCGTTTTCCTTTTTGGCGCGAATCACCCCCATGCTCCGCGACAACCGGGCGATGCGCGACGACATATAGGCGAAGTCGTGCACCAGTGAGTAAATCCGGCGCTCCGGGCCTTGCGCTTCGGTGACCGCGTCGATGGCGAAGAGGGCGTCCAGGGGCATGAGGCCCGCGCTGTGGTTGGCGACGATGAGGGCCGGGCGGTCGGCGGGGAGGTTGTCGACGTTGTGAATGGTTGTGGCGAAGTAGTGCTGCGACAGCCAGCGCGCCAGGCGCAACACCGCCGCGAGCATCTCGGGGTTGAGGTCGTCGGGATCGCAGGTGTCGTTGCGGAAGGCCTGTCCCGTGACCACGCCCTTGAGCATACTGGCGCCCAGCAGCGGACCAAAAAACAGCGTGACCATGTCGCGATAAGAGATGTACTGCGCCACGTCTGCGAGCAGGGGCTTGAATTCGCTTAAGCGCTCTGCCCCGAGTGCGGTCAGGGCCTTTGCGGCGTCCAATAGGGTTGCCATGGTTTCGTGTGTCTCTTTGGGTTCCATGCTGTATTGGTATCGCGAGCCCCCCATTCGCGCAAATTGAAAACCAATTCGGCCTTTTCTGAAGGAAAATCAGCATCAAATTGTTCAACAAGGCTAGATTTTGTGAAAATTATTCGCTATTTTGTCTGCACTCAGCAAATGGGCAGTCCATCCAATGGCGGGCGGCTGCATGCATTTGCAAAAATTGTTTCCCAAGGCTGGGGCAGTCTCAGCTTTCATTTAAGGAGGATTCTCAATGAAAAAACTCATCTCTCTCATCTTTTTGTCTCTGTTCGCCTTTGTTGTTGCCTGCGGCGGCGCTGCCGTTGACACAGCCACCACCCCCGACGCCGACGCGGTTGCCGGTGATGATGTTGCCGATGTTGACGCCGATGTTGACGCCGACGTTGACGCCGACGTTGACGAAGACGCCGACGCTGACGCTGACGCCGACGCCGACGCCGACGCCGAATAATTCCCTTGGGACAGGGGAGCCCTCCCTTGTCTGCCTGTACCTAGCCTTACCCCCGCACTTCTCCCCAACATTCCCCCAGCCGCTTCCGACGTGGTGAGCGCGCCATTCATATATGTATGCGCGCCGCAGGGCTTTTCGGTGATCGATTTTGGTGGGTTCGTTGGGGTTGGTTTACGAAGCGCGCGCGGCGTTTAATTTACCGCGGGGCATTGGTTGCTGGGCACGCAGGGACCGTAGCACATGCCCTGCACCGTGGGCACCCAACCCTCTTCTTCGCACCTGGGCGGCGGCATATTGCAGAGCGCATGCGACACGTCGCAGTCGATGTTGAGCGCGCATTTTCCCTTGCTGCACACCACGGGGGCCTCCGGCGGCAAGTCATATTGAAAACACTCGTCGACCAAGCACGCTATCGGCGGACAAGGTGCCACTTCGACGTCGACCGAAAACGCCCCACAACCGCAGCAAGAGGCGGCCAACTGACAATCGGCGGCGGTGATGCACTCGGGCCTTACCAGTGGTCCGCTGTCCGTTTCGCTGTCTCCGCTGTCTCCGCTGTTCGTGTCGTTGTCGTTGTCCCCGCTGCCCGTTTCACTGTCGCCATTTTGCGGTGTGGTGGTGTCGCCCGGTGCTTGGCTGTCGCTGGACGTCGGCGCTTGGCTGTCGCTGGATGCGGGCGCGTTGGTGTCGCTGTCCCCGATATCTTCGGCATCAGCGCCTGAGTCGACGTTTGCATCGGACTGACACGCCGCCACCAAGCACAGCGCCATCCACCCAACAAAAAATACTTCACGGCGCATTTTTCCCTCCTCAAAAGAGACCGGAGAGCACCAGGCCGCCCGTGCCCGCACCGACCACGGGTTGGAAGTGCATTTTCACGCGGGCCACATCTTGGCGCAGCCACATTTTCTTTTTGACAAAGGCAGAGGCGACGAGCAGGGCCACGCCCGTCGTCTGCACCACCGACCACATGATGCCGTAATACGCGTAGGCGGGGTGTCCATCTTCGCAGTCATTGTCGAAGAGATCGCTGATGGGGCCGCAGCTTTTCTTTTTCATGCGGAAGCCCCAGATCATCGGGCCCGCCAGTGGGATGGTTAAAAAATGGGCTTCCTTGCTGGCGCCGGCCACCATGAGGGCGAAGCCGTAGCTCAGACCGGTGATGACCGCGCCGGAGATGAGGAGCCCCCGGTGGGGTTTCAGGACTTCGTAGTAGCCGTCGGGCGGCGCGTGGCCGTGGACGGGGTTCAACTTTTTGGGCTGGCGCACCTGGGCTGTGGGCGCCGCGGCTTGGGGGAGGGGCGCTGCTGTCTCTGTAGTCTCGGTTGCGTCGCTCAACGCGGCGGTGTCGGCCGGTGGTGGCGTCGCATCGTCAGCGGCGGATGGCGCGGATTCGGTGGTCGCTTCGGGCACATCGCCTTCGGGTGTCGCCGCTTGGTCTGCAGGGGACTCGTCGTCGGGTGGTGCCGCAGCCTCTTGGGCAAAGGCCGCAAATGAGGCGGTGCCAAGCAGAGAGATAACCATAAGATATTGCATAAGTTTCACGTGTTTACTCCGTTTCTTTTGCCGCTCTCCGGCAAAGAGTTACATGCCCACCAGGGGACTTTTGGGACAATCGCATATGTCTTATCGTATCGCCCTTTGTGCAAAAGTATCGATTTTTTCGCTCAATCTCATTTTGCAAAATCATCGCCAACACGGATTTGGAATGCCTTGGGTGTTTGGGAGCGGTGCCGTTTACGCCTTGCGGCTGAAGTGGTGGATGGCGTCGGCGATCATGTGGAGCGGGCGTTGCTTTAAGGGCACTTGGGTTTCGAGCGCCGCGCGGGGCATGCCGTAAATCACTGCGGTCTCCTCGGACTCCGCGATGATTTGACCGCCTTTCGCGCTCACGGCCTGCACCCCGAGGGCACCGTCGTCGCCCATGCCGGTGAGCACCACGGCGAGCACATCGGCGCCCGCTGCCTTGGCCGCCGTGACAAAGAGCCGGTCGACGCTGGGGGTGTAGCGGTCGTCGGGGTGGGGGGTGACGGCTTTGGCGAGCAGCCCCCGGGTGGCGCGGTGGACCTCGATGCTGGCGTCACCGGGCGACAGGTAGACGTGCCCCTTGCGCAGCAGGGCCGAGGCGGTGAGCTCGGTTACGGCGAGTGGGCTCATGCGGCCGAGGCGCTCGGCGAAGGTGGTGGTGAAGCGCGGCGGCATGTGCTGGGCGATGACAATGGCCGCGGCGAAGTTGGCGGGCAGCGATCGCAAAATGCGCGTCAGGGAAGCCGGCCCCCCGGTGGAGGCGCCGATGACCACCAAGCGATTCGCCAGCGCGCTTTCGGCGGCGAGCGGTGCGGTGTGTGGCAGCGCGTGTACGCCGGTCTTGGGCGCATCGTCGCTGAGGATGCGCAGCCCCTCGCGGTTGTAGTGTGCGGCCGAGAGCACCTTGCGCACGACGTCGTCGCGGATGGCGCTGATGTCGGAGGTGATGCGATCCGAGGGCTTGGCCACAAAGTCGAGGGCGCCCAGCTCCATGGCGCGGAAGACGACCTCGCGCGCCGCGTGGGAGCTGATGACAATAATGGGCACGGGGTGGTTGGCCATCATCAGGCGGATGAAGGCGAAGCCGTCCATCTTGGGCATCTCCAGGTCGACGGTGATGACCGTGGGCTTGAGGGTGAGCGCCATGTGCAGGCCCTGCTGGCCGTCCCGGGCCATGCCCACCACTTCGACGCGGTGGTCGCCGCGAAAGAAATCGGCGATGGTCTCGCGGTTGAAGCGGGAGTCGTCGATGATCAGGAGGCGGATGGCGGGCAGCTCATTCATGGGGGCGCTCCGGGCGGCGGTAGACGAGGTCTTCGGAGAGGTGGACCGGCTCAAAAGCGGTGTCGGTGTTGAGCAGCAGCTCGGAGTGTCCGAGCAGCAGGTAGCCGCCGGGCACCAGGCGGTCGTAGAGATTGGCGAGACAGGTTTGGCGGGACCGCTGGTCGAAGTAGATGAGCATGTTGCGGCAGAAGATGGCGTCGGCGCGCCCGACGAAGTAGCCGTTGTCGCGGTCGAGCACGTTGAGCCGCGCAAAGTGGCACAGGGCGCGGATGTCGTCGTTGACGCAGAGCCCCGCGTCGGTGGCGGTGAAGTGACGCGCGCGCATCTCGGGCGGCGTGGAGCGAAAGGAGGACTCGGTGAACACGCCAGCGCGGGCCTTGGCCAGCATGCGGGTGTTGATGTCGCTGCCGAAGATGCGGACCTCCCAGTCGCGGAAGAGCGGGGAGTCGGCCACCAGCATGGCGAGGGTGTAGGCCTCTTCGCCCGAGGAGCAACCCGCAGACCACAGCAGCAGGCGCCGGGACGCGCGGTTGCGCCGGTGCAGCTCCGGGAGGATGTCGTCGCAGAAGGCGCGCAGTTGGTACGCCTCGCGAAAAAAGTATGTTTCGTTGGTGGTGAGAAACTCCACCGCGCGGTCCAGCTCTTCGCCGCTCGTTTCGGGGCAGGTGAGGCGCTCGCAGTAGGCGGCAAAGGTGTCGCAGCGCAGGTCCCGCAAGCGTTCGCCGAGGCGCGAGGCCACCATGAAGCGCTCGTCGTCCCCAAAGGCGATGCCGAAGCGCTGGTTGATCAATTGGCGGATGCATTGAAATTGCGCGTCGCTCAACAACTGCGCGGGGTCGTGGGGGCGCGAAACGGAGCGCGGGGCCTTGGCCTTGGTCATGTCGTGGGCGCTTTCATGTCGGGGGCGCTGGCAACGCGGCGGCGTCGGTGCGGGCTTGGGCGTCGGCCTCGGCGGAGATCACGGGGATGTCGATCTCGAAGAGCAGGGCGCCCGCGTGGCCGTAGACGCGGTGAATCCAGTCGGCGCTGGGATTGTCGTCGAGGGGATCGCGGTTGCGCTCGTCGGTGGGCAGCACCGTCACCACCTCGTGCACCCGGTCGACGTGCAGCGCAATGCAGCGCTCCGACACGGTGACCACCACCCACTTCTTCTTGGGCGAGGCCTCGGGGGATTGTCCGAGCCGCAGGCGCATGTCCACCACGGGGATGAGCATGGAGCGGTACTCTGCGGCGCCGAGAAACCAAGGCGCAGCGCCGGGCAAAGCGGTGATGCGGCCGGGGTTGAGCACCTCGCGCACCTGCATGATATCGACGCCACAAGCGAGCGCACCCACCGCAAACACGATGAGCTTTCGCGCCTCTGAGGCGGTGCCGCCGTCGGCGAAGGAGCGGTGAAACATGCCGCGCATCATCGCAGGGCCTCCTCGATAATGTCGCGCAGATCGATGACCGTGATTTGCTCGCTCCGGTTGGGCCGCAGGATGCCCACGACGTGAGCGGTGGCGGGGTTTTCTTCGAGGATGGGGTTGGTCTCGAAGTCGTTGGGAGCGACGCGGCGCACCTGGGTGACGCGGTCGACCATGAGGCCCACGGGCTCGCGGTCGATGTTGAGCAGGAGGATGCGCGAGGCCTTGTCGCGGACCGCCGGGTCGAGGCCCAGCAACTGGCGCAGGTCGATGAGGGTGACCACGCTGCCCCGCACCGAGATGACGCCCAAGAAATAGGATCGCGTGCGCGGCACAAAGGTAATGGGCGGCGGCGACACGATTTGTTTGACGAGGTGCAAGTCGATGCCGAACTCCTCGCGGCCCAGGGTGAAGCACAAAAACTCGAGCGCGGCGCCCCCGGGGACAACGGCGTTCGGGTCGGCTGCGGCGGGGCGATGCAGCGGTGCGGCAGGGGCAATTACAATGGCGTCGTCGGTCATGTCGGTCACCCCATCATCATCGGTTTGAGGTCGTCGTTGCTCATGAAAAACTCTTCGATGGCCGCCGCGGTGTCGAGCACCAAGGCGAGCTGCTGGTTGCCGATGTCCGTGACGCCGGAGAAGCAACCCGAGCGCGAGATGCTGTCCCCCATGGGCTTGATGACGACGTCCTGTTGTCCGGCCAAGGCGTCGACCACCAGCCCCAGGCGACGTTGTCCCAGCGCCGCCACAATGACGCGCGATCCCGGCGGGATGGCGCCGTCGCGGGGGATGTTGAGATAGGTGTCGAGGCGGCACAGGGGCAGGGTTTGTCCGCGCAGGGTCATGGTCTCGGTGTTCATGATTTGCCGGACGTCCTCGGGTTTTAGCGTCATGGCCTCGGCCACTGTGTTGAGGGGGATGGCGTAGATGTTGTCGCGCACCTTGACGAGCAGCGCCGGCGTAATGGCGAGGGTGACCGGCATGGTGATGGTGAACTTGGTGCCGATGCCGATCTCGGACTGCACCTCGACGATGCCGCCTAGGGCCGAGATGTTGGTTTTGACCACGTCCATGCCCACGCCGCGCCCCGAGATGACCGAGAGCTCGGACGAGGTGGTGATGCCCGGCGTGAAGATGAGGTTGAGGCGCTCGCGCTCGTTGAGGGCGTCGGCCTGTTCGGGGAGCAGGTTGCCCGCGGCGATGGCGGCCTCCAGGATGCGCTCGGTGTCGATGCCCGAGCCGTCGTCTTCGACTTCGATGAGGACGTGGTTGCCCTTTTGGTAGGCGGTGAGCGCGATGGTGCCCGCCTCGGGCTTGCCCGTAAGTTGGCGGTCCGCCGCGAACTCGATGCCGTGGTCGATGGCGTTGCGGATGATGTGCATCAGCGGGTCGGAGAGCTCTTCGATGATGAGCTTGTCGACCTCGGTTTCGGCGCCCGAGACGACGAACTGCACCTCCTTGCCAAGCTTGCGCGACTCCTTGCGAATGATTTGGCTCAGGCGGTCGAACATCTGTCCCACCGGCACCATGCGCACTTCGAGGATGCCCTCGCGGATGTCGGCCAGGCGTCGCTCAAACCCGCGCACGATGCGGTGGAGCTCAATGGCGAGATCCCGGCGGCCGGCCACCACGCGCAGCTCGTCGCTCACGCGAGAGATGGCGGTGCGCACCAAGCCGAGCTCGCCCACGGAGTTCATCAGGCGGTCGAGCTTGCTGATGTCGACGCGCACGGTTTGGCTCACCGAGCGCAGGCTCATGAGTTTCTCACCGTTGTCGGTGGGCGCCCTGAGCGCGGCGGGGGCTGCCGGCGGTTGTCGGTTGTCGGTGGGCGCGGGCACGGCGTCGAGTTCGGCGTTGCTCGCAGCGGACGCTGTGGCGGAGGGCGCGGGGAGTTGCGACATGCCGGCCTCGGACAGCGGTGTCGCGTCGACGGCGGTGGCGAACATCGCCCAAGCGTTTTCGGGGATGAGGGTGTCGATGCGCACGTCGTAATCGGTCAAGGCTTCGGCGAGCTCGGCCCGGGAGCGCCCCAGGGCCAGCAGCAGCTCGATGTCCATTTGGTCGGGGTGGCTGGCCTCGTCGCTGGGCAGCGAGGTGATGTGCTCGCCCACGGGCTTGAGCGCTGCCGTAATGGCCTCCAAGTCTGTGGAGAGCGACGCGATGTAAAACGACGCGTGGATTTTGAGGATGGCGCGCCCCGCCTCGATGTTGGCGGTGAGGCGGTGCTCTTCGTATTCGGTGAGCACCTCGGCGATGTCGCCGGGGATGAGGGTGCGCGGCAACAGCGCCTCCAGGGCATCGGACGGCTCCGCAGCAGCGCCTTGGGCCAGCGGAGTGGGGGCCAGGAGGTGCTGCGCAGCGCCAAAGTCCTGGGCGGTATTGATCGCCACGAGGGCCTGCATCACGGTGTCGACGCTGCCAAAGAGGTGGTCGAGGATGTCCGGTGTCAGCGCGACGCGCCCCATGCGGATGTCGTCGAGGCGGTTCTCTTCGACGTGGGCCAGGGTGGCCAGGGCCTCGGCGCCAAAGGTGGAGGCCAGCCCTTTGAGCGTGTGCCAGTTGCGAAAGGTTTCGTTGATGAGCGCGGCGTCGGCCTCGTTGCGCTGCTTGAGGTCGCCGTCGATCTGCATGAGGTTGTTGCTCAAGTGCTCAATGATCTCTTGGGCTTCGGACAAAAACTCCGAGATGGCCACATGCGGTTTGGGGTGTTGTTTGCTCATCTGCCGCGCCTGCTGGACCGCGCGATTGTCGCGCAATCAAAAGAACCCGAATTTAACACAGTTCCCCGCGCGGGGCACCACCAGAACCCAGCCAAAGCGCTGTTGGATTTGGCGGTCACATCGCTCGTTGAAAATTTGTTCTCGCATCGCGAATGCGGTTTACAGGTGGCATTCTCGCCGGGAGTTGTGTTTTTTTGTGCCCAACACTCGGTTGGTAAAATATGTTGGTATAACGCGAGAAGCAGCGAGCCGCGTTGGGCCGTTGTCGCGATATGCAAAAGATGGCTGGGAGGTAGCGATGTCCACAGATGTGAAGCAAGAGACAACATGTTCCCAATCCGGCGATGACGTGACGCACCCGGCGGCGACCGACAGCACCCTGGGCGGGCGCGCGTTTGAGACATCGTCGTATGCCGAGGCGTACAGCGATGCGGGGTTTTGGCAAAAGGTTTTGGGGCATGCCAAAAAGGCGGGTCGCGAGGTGATTGAAAAGGCCTTGCTGCTCTACTATGTCATGCAACGCCCGGATGTCCCGGCTTGGGCGAAGACCGCCATCATCGGGGCGATCGGTTACTTCATCGTCCCGTTGGACGTCGTTCCCGACGCCATCCCCTTTGTGGGATTCGCGGACGATCTCGCGGTGCTCGTTGCGGCCCTGGCGACCGTGGCAGGGTACATCGATGCGGACGTCAAAGCACAAGCACAGGCCAAGCTCAGCCAGTGGTTCGGATAACAACCGCACAAACATTCTCTCAGCGCGGCGGGTGTGCGAAACGGGATGCGAAACGGGCTTTGACATTCTGCGCTTTTCGCGCTTTGTACTTTGAAACAACCCCCCAACCTCGAGGAACACCCCTCGACCGACAAGCGGGAGCACCATGAACCAAACCATCGAATTTCTTACGGCTGGCGGACCCGTCATGATTCCCATCGCGCTGGGATCGGTCATCGCGCTGACCATCTTCTTGGAGCGCATGTGGGCCCTGCGCAAAGAGCGCATCATCCCCGACGACTTGGTGCCCCGCGTGCTGAAGCTCGTCGCCGACAACGAGTTTGGCAAGGCCCGCGACGCCTGCCTGGCGAGCAACAGCCCCATGGGGCGCATTTTGCAAACCGCCCTGGAAGCCCGCAACGCCAGCCGCGAGCAAATCAAAGCCGCCGTCGAAGAGAAGGGCGTGCTGGAGACCGCGCGCATGGAGAAATTCATCGAAGCCCTGGGCACCACCGCCAGCCTCGAGCCCCTCCTGGGACTGCTGGGCACGGTCACCGGTATGATCGGCGTCTTCAAGAAGGTCGTGGCCTCGGCCGCCACCGGCGCCGTCGATCCCTCGCAGCTCGCCAACGGCATCTGGCAGGCGCTGATCACCACCGCCGCCGGACTGAGCGTGGCCATCCCCGCATACGTCGCCTACCGCTACTTGGTGTCGAAAAACCTGCGCCGCGCCCTGGAGATGGAAGAGGCCGCCGGCAGCCTGCTCGACTTGTTGGCACCGGTGGGCAATCCCGAAACCGCCCCGCCCAAAGGAGCGGCATCATGAACTTTCGCGGGTCCCGAAAAACGCGCACCCCGGCCGCTCTGGAGATCACGCCCCTGGTCGACGTGGTCTTCTTGCTGCTCATTTTCTTTTTGCTGACGGCGACCTACACCAAGAACCCCAACCTCGACATCAACCTGCCCAAGGCCTCGCCCCAAGAGCTCTTTAACAAAACCAAGGACGTCAGCGTGGGCATCATGGAGAACGGCACCATCAAGTACGAGAACCGCGTGGTCGACATCGCCAACCTCGAAAAGCACCTGCACGCCCGCCTGCGCGAAGACGGCGCGGATGCCGTGGTCATCATCAAGGCCGACAAGGGCGCCAAGCACGGCGCGGTGGTCGAGGTGATGGATGTGTCGAAAAAGGTGGGCTTTAACAAACTGGCCATCGCCGTGGACGCCACCTCCAGCCTCGAGTGAAATTCCCTACGGCGCCTCGCCGACATCCGACATCTGAACCCGCGTTCACCGTTGTCCCAAAGAACGGCAAAGCCAGTAAAAACAGGCATTTCCTGTCGTTACGAAAGTGACTTTCGGCGCGTTTTCCACTAGGCTCGTTCAAAATGACATCCCCAATCCAAGGAGAACCACAATGACGCAGAAAATCATCCTCGCTTTCGAACCCGATGCCGATTACGCCGAATTGCTCAAACGCGAATGTGAAAGTCGGGGGTATGCGCTCGAAGTGACCGCAGATGGCAACGAGGGGTTTGGCCAAGCGGTAATGCTGCGCCCAGCGTTGATTTACCTCAGTGTGGAGTTGCCGCGCGTCAGCGGATTCTCCGTGTGTAACAAGCTGCGCAAGACCGCAGAGACCCAGTCCATTCCGCTGATGATTACGTCGGCGGACAGCAAGTCGGCAGAGGCCTTCGAAAAACACCAGCGTCTCAAGGTGCGCGCGGACAGCTACTTGTTGAAGCCCTTTGACGGGGCGCGCATCGCCGCTGAGATCGGCAACCTGCTGCCCGAGTTTGCCGCGGCCAAGCCCGCCGATGACGACACCTTCGAGATCCTCGTCAGCGACGACGACGACATGGCCATCGAAGAAATCAGCATTGACGACGACGGAGAGATCGTCGTGGAAGACGCCGCCGACCTGGCCGCGCTGGATGACGGCGATGATGACTTTGCAGATGACGACTTTGCAGATGTGGATGAGATTGTCGTGGAGGACGAGGTTGTCGTGGAGGACGAGATTGTCGTGGAGGACGATGCCGACGCAGATGCCGACGACATCATCCTAGAAGACGCCGCCGACACCGACACCGCTGAGACGGATCTGGCGGGTGTCTTTGACGAAGACGAAGATGAGGCGTTCCCCTCGGAGGCACCTGTTGCGGCTGCCCCGGAGCTCCCCGAAGTTCCCGCGGCGCCCCCGTCAGCACCGCCTGCCGCCGCCGCCCCGGATGCCGCCCAAGCCGCGCGCCTACAGCAAGCCGAAGACGAAAACACCACCCTCCGCCGACGCGTGCAAGAGCTGGAGCTGGACCTCGAGACCGCCAAGGTGCAAGCCCGGGACAGCGGGAGCGGCACCAACCGCGAGACCCTGGAACTGCGCGAGTTGCTCAACCGCAAAGACCGCGACCTCCTCGACTTGAAAGACGCGGTGCACAACAAGGAAAAAATGCTTCTCGAAGCCCGGGAGCGCGCCACCGAATTGGAGCGCGACAAGGCCGACATCGAAGAGCGCAGCCTCGATTTCGAACGCCAGCTCGCCGACCTACAAACCCAGGTGGCCGGGCTGAAAACCCAAGAGGAGACCCTGACGACGGACAAAAACAACCTGCAGGCGCAATGCGACGATTTGCAGGCCAAGGTCAGCGAACTCGAGGTGTCTCTGGCCGAGGAGCGCACCCAGCGCGACGCCGACAAGGAAGAGGCTGTGCGCGAAAAAGACGCCGCCGTCGCCGCAGCGGAACAGGAGGCCCAAGCGGCCCAAGAGACCGCCCTCGACGGTTTGCGCGCCGAGCTCCTTGAGGAAAAAAACCAAGCGCTGGCGGCCCAGGCCGAGGAGCTGCGCGAAGAGGCACAAAAGAGCGCCGAGATCGAGCTCGCCGAATTGCGCGAGCGCCACGAGGCCGCACTCGAAGAGGCCCAGGCCGACGCCGACAAAGCCAAGGAGGAAGCACTGGCCGCCCAGGTGGCCCAGTCCGAAGAGGCCCAAGCCCAAGCCGCAGACAAACACCGCGCCGAGCTCGACAGCCTGAAGGGCCGCCTGTACGACAGCGAAGAGGCGCTCGACCAGGCACAGCAAGCGCGCGACGATGCGCAAAAGACACTGGAGACGGTTCGCGGCGAGTTAGCGGAAGCGCAGCGCCAGGCCAGCGAAAATCAAGCGCGTGCCACCGAGCTCGAGGGCGAAACCCAGGGCTTGAAAAACAGCATGACGGCCAACGAGGAAATCGTGTCCCGCGCCAAACAAGCCGTGGAGCTGACCGGACAACTCCTCGAGGGGCTGGTCTTCTCGGTGGCGGCTGCGGCCCCGCAAACCAATGACGCCAACGACACCGCTGACATCGACATCGGCAGCATCGGCGACGACGACGACTTCGACGACTTCGAACCCCTGGACGACTGACCGCGTCGCCATCTCGCCCGGCCACCCACCGACATGCCCACTCCCCCCTTGCACCTGACCCCGCACCAGCCCATCCACTTCTCGGGCATCGGCGGCAGCGCCATGAACGCCCTGGCACGGCTCTTCCGCTCGCGGGGGCACATCGTCACCGGCACCGACCCGTCGTTGGGCGCAGCGGTGCGGGCGCGCCTCGAAGCCGCGGACATCGCGATCTTCTCCGAGCAGGATGGCCGACACATCCCGGCCCACACCCAGTTGCTGGTGGCCACCGCCGCCCTGCCAACCAATCACCCCGAGCTCGCTGCGGCCCACGCCCGGGGCATCCCCGTCCGCAAGTACGCCGAGGTGCTGGGCGCCGTGATGTCGCAGTCTCGGGGCATCGCCATTGCCGGCACCCACGGAAAGACCACCACCTCCGCCATGACCGTCGCCGCCCTGGACGCCAGTGCCCTGTGCCCGGAGTTCATCATCGGCGGCCTGTACAAAGACACCGCCCGCTGCCCCGCGCGCGACAGCGCCCTCTTTGTGGCCGAGGCCTGCGAGTTCGACCGCTCCTTTCTGCGGCTCTTCCCCCACATCGCGGTCATCACCAACATCGAGGCCGAGCACCTCGACATCTACCGCGACCTCGACGACATCCTCGACGCCTTTGCGGCCTTCGCGGGCAACCTGCCACCGGACGGCACGCTGGTGTACTGCCGCGATTCCCTAACGGCCTGTCGCGTGGCCGAGCGCACCACCACCTGCGCGCGCCTCTCCTACGGCTTGGCCCCAGACGCCGACATCCGCGCCGACCACCTGCGCTTCGCGGGCGGCCGGATGCACTTCGAACTGCACGCCCCGGGCCTCGCACCGCTGCACGTGTCCCTGGGCCAACCGGGATCCCACAACGTGCTCAACGCCCTGGCGGCCTTTGCGGTGGGACGCTGCGTGGGCGCCCATCCCCAAGCGCTGTGCGACGGGCTGTCCGCCTTTGCCGGGGTGCAGCGCCGCTTCGATTCGTTGGGCGAGCACCGGGGCATTCACATCATCGACGACTACGCCCACCACCCCACCGAGCTGCGCATGCTGCTGGCCGCCGCCCGACAACGGCACCCCGACCGCCGGCGCGTCGTCCTGTTTCAACCGCACCAGGTGTCGCGCACCCGGCAGCTCTTCGGCGATTTTTGCGCCGCCTTTGCCGACGTCGACCTCGCGCTGGTCACCGATGTCTTTGCGGCCCGTGACGGACTCTCTGCGGAGAACCGCACCGTGGCACAGGCGCTCGCCGAGGGCATCCAAGGCCAGGGGACACCCGCCCGCTACTTGCCTACCAGCGCTGAGCTCGCCCAAAAACTGGTGGCGGAGGTGCTGCGAGAGGGCGACGTGTTTGTGACGGCTGGCGCGGGCAACGTGGACGACATCGCCCGCCAAGTGTGCGCCTTGCTGCGGGACGCGCCCTGAGCGCCCGGCCTCTTTTTGTTCCCCAGCGGCGCGCGTTACATAGTATTTCATAATATTGCGACACCCCAGGGCCCCGACGTGGCTCTTATATGGTGCAGGCAAATACGCCGACAAAGTGGTCCGCAGCGGGCGGGCCCGCAACGACGAAAGGCAACGACATGGGCATTCTCAATTGGCTGGGCATCATCCCCGACTGCGAACGCGAACCCTTGGCCCTCACCGACGACAACTTCGACGAAGAGGTGCGCCGCTCGGACATCCCGGTGGTGGTCGACATTTGGTCCCACGGTTGCGCGCCCTGTGCCCAGCTCGTCCCCACGGTGAAGCGCCTGGCCTGCAAGTACGAGGGCAAGGTGAAAATCGCCCAGCTCAACGCGGCGTCGGCGCCCCAGGCCATGCGGCGGCTCAACGTGCGCGGCACCCCCACCCTGCTCTTCTTCAAAAAGGGCGGCCAATTGGTGGAGCGCGTCGTGGGCGTGCGCGGCCAGCACTACTTCGAAGAGATCATCGATTACGACCTGCTGGGGCTGCCCCTGCCCGAGGAGGCCAAAAAATGAAAGGCGCCACCATGACACTGAAAGAACGCTGGCAGAGCATCCCGCCGTCCAAGCGCAAGTGGATCAAGCGCGGCCTGGGCATCGGCCTGGGCGCCTTGGGGGGCTACGCGTACTACGCCTTGGTGGGCTGCGCTACCGGTGCGTGCCCCATTACGTCCAACCCCTGGATCACCACCGGCTGGGGCGCCCTCATCGGTCTGACGGCCAGCGCCTGAACCCAAGAGAGCGAGGGAAAACATGAAACAAGTTGTCGCTTTTGTTGTGATTTTTGGCGGTTGGTTCGTGCTGCAGCGCTGGATTCTCCCGGCCTTTGGCGTGCCCACCTGCATGTCCGGCGCCTGCCGCCCGCCCATGTCCCGCCCGCAGCCCATGCGCCCCGGCACCGATGTCGAGAGCGAGAGCGACCCGTCCGAGGCCGCCGAACAGCGCGAAGCGTCCTAGCCCTAGACCCCTTAGGGGGCGTCCGTATCTGTCAGGGGGATGTCCACTCTTTCAATTGAGAGACAGCGGCCCGTGGTGGGGTCGATCTCCAAGGTGACGCCCTGGAAGCGCGCGCCTTCGGTGGCGGGCTTGAACGACGCGGGCAACCCCGTGCGAAAGCGGTCGACGATAATCTCGCGCTGCATGCCGATGACCGAGTGGTGGGGGCCGGTCATGCCGAGGTCGGTGATGAACCCCGTGCCTTTTTCGAGGAGCTGCGCGTCGGCGGTTTGCACGTGGGTGTGGGTGCCCACCATCGCGGAGACGCGGCCGTCCAGGTGAAAGCCCAGGGCGCGTTTTTCGCTGGTGGCCTCGGCGTGGAAGTCCACCAGGATGATGCGCGTGCCCGCCAGTTGCTTGAGCGCCTCGTCGGCGGCCACAAAGGGGTTGTCCGCAAAGGACATGAAGATTTGCCCCTGCAGGTTGAGCACGCCGACATCGTAGCCCGCCTGGGTTTCGAACACGCCTACGCCGCGGCCGGGTTGTCCGGGGGCGAAGTTGAATGGGCGCAGCAGGGCGGGGGTTTTGTCGATGTAGGGGCGGATCTCGCGCTGCCGCCAGATGTGGTTGCCGGAGGTGATGACGTCGACGCCCAGCGCGAAGAGATCGCGCGCCGCCTCGGGGGTAATGCCGGTGCCGCCGGAGACGTTTTCGCCGTTGAGGACGACGAAGTCGATGCGGTGCTCGGAGATGAAATCGGGCAACACCCGGCGGACGGCGTTGCGCCCGGCGCGGGCCATGACATCGCCGACCATCAGTGCGCGGAACCGCGTCATGTCGCCTCCTGCGGGTTCATCGTTTCATTAGCGGGCAATGGCCTGGGCCCGGGATTCGCGGATGACCGTCACCTTGATTTGTCCGGGGTAGGTCAGCTCCTTCTCGATGCGCGCGGCGATGTCTCGCGACAGCATGGAGGCGTCGTTGTCGCTCACCTTGTCGCTCTCCACCATCACGCGGACCTCGCGACCCGCCTGAATGGCGTAGGAGTTGCTGACGCCGTCGAAGGAGCGGCAGATGCCCTCCAAGTCTTCGAGGCGCTTGACATAGGACTCGAGCATCTCTCGGCGGGCGCCGGGGCGCGCACCGGACAAGGCGTCGGCCGCGGCCACCAGGTGGGCGATGACGCTGGTGGGGGCTTCGTCTTCGTGGTGAGAGGCGATGGCGTTGACCACCAGGGCCTCCTCGCCGTGTTTTTTGGCGAACTGGGCGCCGATAACCGCGTGGGAGCCCTCGACCTCGTGGGTCATGGCCTTGCCGATGTCGTGCAGCAGACCGGCCCGGCGGGCCTTGCGCTGGTTCAGGCCCAGCTCCGCCGCCATCATGCCGCAGATGAAACCGCACTCCACCGAGTGGCGCAGCACGTTTTGCGCGTAGCTGTAGCGGAACTTGAGGCGCCCCAGCATCTTGACGATCTCCGGGTCGACCCGCGCCAGCCCCAGCTCGAGGATCGCCTGCTCGCCGGCGTCCTTGATGGCCTTGTTGACGTCGTCGCGCGCCTTTTGGACGGTTTCCTCAATGCGCGAGGGGTGGATGCGGCCGTCCTGGATGAGGCGCTCGATGGAGAGGCGGGCCACCTCGCGGCGCACCGGATCGAAGCCGGAGATCACCACGGTCTCCGGCGTGTCGTCGACGATGAGGTCGATGCCGGTGGCGGCTTCTAAGGTGCGGATGTTGCGCCCTTCGCGGCCGATGATGCGGCCCTTGAGCTCGTCGGTGGGCAGGTGGATGACCGAGACGGCGCGCTCTTGCACGTGCTCGCCGGCGTAGCGCTGGATGGCGATGCCCACGATGCGCTTGGCCCGGGACTCGGCCTCTTCTTTGGCGGTCTCCTCGGTTTCGCGCACGAACAGCGCGGCCTCGCGCTTGGCCTCGTCGGTGATGCTCTCGATGAGCTCTTTTTTGGCCTCGTCCTTAGAGAGCCCGGCCTTTTGCGCCACCAGCACGTCGGCCTGTTGCATCTTCTCGTCGAGGACGCGCTTGCGGTCCGAGAGGCTGCGCTCCGAGCGCTCGATGGCGGCCTCGCGCTTGGCCATCTCGATCTCCTTGGCGGACATGGCGTCCTTGCGCTTGTTGAGGGCGTCCTCGGCCTGCCGCGCGCGCTGTTCGGCTTTTTGCGCGTCGACCTTCAGGCGGCGCCCCTCCTCTTCGAGGCTGGCCATGGCCTTGCTGCGCTCTTCGCGGGCGTCGGAGCGGGCATCTTTAACGATGCGGTCGGCCTCGCTGCGGGCGTCGTCAATGGCCTTTTTGGCCGCCTGACGGGCTTCGGCCTCGGCGGCTTCGGCGGCCTCAGCGGCTTCGCGGATGGCTTGTTGAGAGATTTGATCGGTGGTGTCGGTCTTCTTTTTGGTGAGGTGAAGCACCAGTGCGCCGATGCCAAACCCCACCACGAGGCCCACCAGCACATATAAAATTGTCATGGGTTCCATTTGAGCACCCTTCCCAAATTACAACGCGGCCCACATGACGCGCATGCGAGCAGCGGTAGGGCGCGCCCCGTTCCGGTGTCAGGGCACGGCGGTATATTGAAAATTCCGCGCTGCGCAAAAATGAGGCGTGTTCGGATGTGTCTCAATAGACGGGAGACCGGGGTTGCCAGACGCGGCGCAGATGCCTCTGTGGCGCACGGCAAAACCCGGAATTGACCCGGAAAATCGACCGTCCAGTAATGCTTTCCGATGGCGGGACGGCGCTATTTTTTCGCTTCCAGAGTATCGATGGGTACCATTGCACCGGAACAATTGGCGGAAGCGCTTTGCAGCAGACACAATCTATATTCACATTCCGCGCAGGGGAATGACTGTCTCAAGCAGTATCCAACCACGTTGAAAAGCGCAAGAAAAACAATCGGAAAGCGGTCGCCTGTCGGCGGTGTGTCCGGGGCGAGATGGGGGGAGTTTGCGGGATCAGGTGGGGCCGTTGAGCAGCAGGTCGTCGATTTTGGCCGAGAGATCGCGGGCGAAGTCCAGGGCCTCGCTGCCGAGTTGGTCGTGGCGGGTGCGCAGATTTTCGAGCTCGTTTAACAGCATCATGGCCACCATGGTCATAATGTGTAAGCCCTGCCCGGCGCGGGTGATGCGGGTGGCGCGCTTCATTTTGTCGAAGCGCTCTTCCAGCTCGGCGATGAGGCGCTGCACGGCTTCGGGTTCGCCGTCCGAGCGCAGCGAGAAGGTTTCGCCATCCAGTTTTATCGCGTAGCTCTTCATGGCCGTCGCTCCTTTGCCGCGCGCTGTGAGACAATGTGTCCAAAGGCCTCTCCGCGCACCTTGTAGTTTTGAAACATACCAAAAGAGGCGCAGGCTGGCGACAACAAGACGACGCCTCCCGCGGGCAGGGCAGCCGCGGCGATGTCCACAGCGGCGTCCAGGGTGTCGGCCGAATCGAGCGCAAATGCGGGGACGCCCTCGGCGGCAATGGCGGCCTCCAAGCGCGGGGCTGTGGCGCCGATGAGCACCACCTGGCGCAGGTGCGGTGCGGCAAACAGGGCGCGCACCAGCTCGGAAAAGTCGGCGTTTTTCTCCGAGCCGCCCAAGATCAACGACAGGGGCTCGGCAAAGGCGTTGACCGCGGCGATGGTGGCGTCGGGACGGGTGGCGTAGGAGTCGTTGTAGTAGCGCGTGCCCGCCACGGTGCCGCGCAGTTCGAGGCGGTGGGGCAGCCCGGGGAAACGCGCCGCCGCATCGCAGAGCGGTTTTGGATCCGCGCCCGCCAGCAGGGCCATCAGCAGGGCCGCGGCGATGTTTTCGAGGTTGAAGCGACCGGCCATCTGCACCTGGGACACCCGCATGGGCAGCACTTGCTCGGCGCCGTCGCGTCGCAGCACCCACTGGTCGCCCCGGACAAACAGGCCTTCGGGCAGCGCGCGCACAATTGAATACCCCAGGCGCTTAGCCGCGCTCGTGGCGGCGATGTCGCAAGAACCCGGGGCGTCGGCGCAGTACACGACCCAGTCGTCGGCGGTTTGCCGGTGCAGCAGGTGGGCCTTGGCCGCGCGGTACTCGGCGGTATCCACGTGCCAGTCCAGGTGTTCGCTGGTGGTGCGCAAGATGCCCGCCACGTGGGGGGAGGCGGCGATGTCCATGGCCTGAAAGCTCGATATCTCCAGCACGACAGCATCTGCCGGGCCCACGTCGGGCAAGAACTCCAGCGGGCTGTTGCCGATGTTGCCCCCCAGGTGTACGCGGGCGCCTTCTTGGGCGGACAACCCCGCTGCCAGGATGCTCGCGGCGGTGCCCTTGCCCAAGGTGCCGGTGATGCCAAAGACCCGGGCCGGGCAGTGGGTGAGGAAGTGCGACAGGGCCGACGTCACCGTTACGCCAGCGGCGCGGGCCTGCACCAGGGCGGGGATGTCCGGGCGAATGCCCGGGGATTTGAACAGGGTGGCGAAGCGCGCCAAGTCGCGCAGGTGGGCCTCGCCGGTGACCTGGGGGATGTCCTGGGGCAGGCCGTCGATGGGGCGTTGGTCCAGGGCCTCGATGCGGGAGATGCCCAGGCGGCGCAGGTAAGCGATGGTGGCGCGGCCCTCCACCCCGACGCCCAGTACGCCCACGGGTTCGGCGATGGGCTGGGGCAGGGGCGCGGCAGCGGCGGTGGTGTCTGGGGATTTCATGGGGGGAGCATGGGCAATTTTGCGCGCAAAAGCCAATTTTCGCTATCGGATGATGAACCAGTTGGCCTTGGGCGTGATGTCGAAGTGAAAGTGGTTGTGGTGGGCCTTGTTGGCATTGGGCGTGAGCATGACGTGAAAGGCGCGCGCCGCATGCAGGGCACAGGCCAGCTCCTTTAAGAAGATGCCCTCCGGGGTCTTGGGTTTGTCCTGGCAAGGGGGGCTGCCGTCGCGCCGCTCGTAGTGGTCGAGCACCGAGATGTAGCGCCCGTCAGCCATGGTAAAGCCGTGGATGTCGATGGCGATGGCCCGGTGGTGCTGGCTGAGCTTTCCGGCCTCGGCTTTTTTCCAGCGCTCCTGCTGCTGCCGGCAAGTCTTGCCCGCGGCGCCCTTGGCACACGTGGACTCGGGGCGCGTCAACGGTCGGTAGGTCGAAAAGAAGCGGATGTCCTCGGCCCCGCGCATCTTGGCCTCGCGCGCCAGCGGAATCAGCGCCACCACCAGGCGGCAGTCCATGATGTCGTGGCGGGTTTGGCCCTTGGGCGTCCACTTCGGCGCGATGCGCACCCCCTCCACGGGGCTGGTGAGGCGCAGCGGCATCTCCACAAAGGGCGCGTCCTCGTTCACGGGCTCGGTGGCGATGCGGGCGCGCTTGAGGATGTCGAAGCACTGGGCCCGCGACAACTGCGCGATGGCCGTGGCATCGGGCACCACCACCGCCGAGAAGGACGCCTGGGCATCCGAGGGCACGGCGATGGGCGAGGCGGGCTGGGCGGGCTCGGCATGCGCGGGGAGCTCCTGGGGCGCAGCGCTGTCCGGCGCTTGGGGGTCGCGGGTCAACCGCTGGATGAGCCGACCCAACTCCGCGCGGCCCTCGGCGACATCGGGCAGCGACTCCCGTTCGAGGATGTCCGCCGCGTCGGCAACAACGCATTCTTCATCGTCGAGATACGGCGCGTCGCCGTTGTCACGGGGCGCGTCCAGCACAGGGCGCGTCTGCGGGGTTTCGGACGCGGCTTCAACGGGTGTTTCGGGCGTCACCGCAGGGGCGGAGGACCATCCGGCGGCGCATCCAGCGCACAGACCGGCCAGCCACAGACCGGCCAGCCGCAACACAACAGCCCGCCGCAGCAACGCGATCCGCCGCAGCGAGGCCGGTGCGATCATAGGAGTGCGGCAGCGCGCTCGGCCAAGGCAGAACGCTCGCCCTTGACCAGGGTGACGTGCCCGGAGATGGACTCGCCCCGGAAGCGGTTGACCACGTGCACGAGGCCGTTGTTCGTGGCGTCGATGTAGGGGTTGTCGATTTGGTAGGGGTCGCCCGTCAGCACGATTTTGGTGTTGTCGCCCGCGCGCGTGATGATAGTTTTGACCTCGTGGGGGGTCAGGTTTTGCGCCTCGTCGACCAAGATGAACTGGCGGGGGATGGAGCGGCCGCGGATGTAGGTCAGGGGCTCGATGTGAATCATGCCCATGTCGAAGAGCTCGTCGGTGGAGCGCCCGCGTTTTTTGTCCTCTTTGGCGAGGCCCAGCAGCAGCTCCAGGTTGTCGTGCACCGGTTGCATCCAGGGGCGCAGCTTGTCGCTCACCTGGCCGGGCAAGAAGCCGATGTCCTTACCCATGGGGAAGATGGGGCGCGACACCAGCAGCTTTTGGTATTTCTCTTCCTCGACGGTTTTTTGCAACCCGGCGGCGATGGCCAGCAGGGTTTTGCCGGTGCCGGCCTTGCCCACCAGCGTCACCAGGGAGAGGCGCTCGTCGAGCAGCAGGTCGAAGGCGTATTGTTGGTCTGGGCTGCGCGGGGTGATGCCCCATACCCGGGGTCCGCTGCCCTTGAGCACCTTGGCCACGTCGCCCTCGGGCTGGACGCGCACGGTCACGGATCCGCCGCTGGCGCTGCTGTGGAGCACGGCAAAGGAGTTGGGGGGTAGCCGCTCGCCGAATTCGGGTTCCACCGGGGTTTCGATGGTGCCCTTTTCGTAGGCCTCTTGAATCAGCTCGTCGCTCACCTCCAGTTGAAAGCTGCCGCTGTACAATTCGGAGATGGGCGCACGATCTACGGCGTAGTCGTCGGACGGGATGCCGATGGCCGCGGCGCGGATGCGCAGGTTGATGTCCTTGCTGATGAAGATGCACAGCGTGTTGGGATCTTGTTTTTTGACCTCGAGGGCCGTGGCGAGGATCCGGTTGTCCGGGCTGTTTTTCATCACGGTGTATTCGAGGGGCAGATCGCTCGTCGCAAAGCCCACGCGCAAGATGCCGCCTTGGTCGCCGATGGGCACGCCGTCTACGAGGGACGCCTGGCCGCGCAGCTCGTCGAGATTGCGCGACACCTGTCGGGCGTTGCGGCCGAGCTCGGACAGGTCTTTTTTGAAGTTGTCGATTTCTTCAATGACGTAGATGGGTATGACGACATTGTTCTCCGCAAACGCAAACATGGAAGCCGGATCGTGCAGCAAAACGTTCGTGTCCAGTACAAAGTTCTTCTTCATAAATGCCTTTCCGGGCCGCTGTCCGCGAACCATTACGCGGGGCTGTGGTGCGGCGTCATCTGCGCTCCAATATAACAGGGATTATTCGGTGCGGCTATTTTCCACACCGGCAAAATGCAAGGCGCCCTTACCGGCAAAATGCAAGGCGCCCTTTGGGGTTCGATTCCACGCGCATTGCCGCTGTCTTCGGTGTAGGGACGCGCCCCCCCAGTGATCGCCCGCTCCTCGCGGGTACCCGCCCAAAAAACGCCGTCCCAAATCACTTCCATGAGAAGGCATCTCAGCGTCAACTGAAAACGGCGGTTCATTTTGTTTGCCGTTCACGGCATTTTTTGTTCTTCGCGGTTATGTTGTCATCGTCCTTATGCTCCTGCGGCACC